>JANNRW010000037.1:0-2297 GCA_031401815.1 Geobacteraceae bacterium
CGACCAGATCCGGATAACGGTTTGGCAGAACAGCGGCGGTTTTAGGCCGCTGCTTCTGTCTGGTTAAACACTGATTTCTAGTGCACTATCTCAACTGACGTCTGCTGTCAATGGCGAACACCATGTGTTGAGTCATGCAGCTTTCAGTTGTCTGTAGTACTCCCTCTCATATTCTGCTGGTGAAATGTACCCTAATCTCTTCTGTCGTCTCTATCGGTTGTAGAATATTTCAAAGTACTCCCTGATTTCCTGAATTGCCTCTTGGCATGTTCGGTAATGGCGATGATGGGCCAGCTCGTTTTTCAATGTGCCAAAGAAGCCTTCCATTGGTGTGTTGTCATGGCAATTCCCCTTGCGGCTCATGTATCTGTGGGGGGACGTTGGATCCCTCCCCCCAGAGGTTCTCTTTTTGCAGAGCAGAGTCGAAGTGAGCTCACTCAAAAGCTGAGTCTATTTATCTGACACTCTCTTCGGGATAAGCGCCTGTATGATGAATCGAAAGATCCGGGCCGGCAAACTCTTCATCTTCATTTAGCCTTATGCCGATGGTTTTTGCCAGCACTCCGTAAACCAGAAAACCGCTTGCCAGGGCAACAATAATCGCTGCAATAGTGCCGCCCAGTTGAGAGATGAACGATACGCCACCCAGCCCGCCACACCACTTCTGACCGAAAATGCCTGCTGCTATCCCCCCCCACGAGCCGATTATGCCGTGGAGCGGCCAGACACCTAGAACATCGTCAATCTTCAGCTTCTCCTGCTCGATATGGAAGCCGTAAACAAATATTACAGAGGCGATGCCGCCAACAACAAAGGCTGCCAGAGGGTGCATGATGTCGCTTCCGGCGCAGACTGCTATTAGTCCGGCAAGAGCACCGTTATGGATGAAACCGGGGTCGTTTTTGCCAGCAAAAAGAGCCGCAATCACGCCACCGACCATGGCAAGAAGGGAGTTTACTGCTACAAGCCCGGAGATCTTGTCGATGTGGGCGGCGCTCATTACGTTGAAACCGAACCACCCGATGGCAAGTATCCAGGAGCCGAGTGCAAGATAAGGGATATTGCTGACCGGTATCGGGTTCGAGCGACCTCTTACATAGCGACCCATTCTGGGGCCAAGTATGATAATTGCAGGGAGTGCCAGCCAGCCACCAATCGAGTGCACGACAACTGAGCCTGCATAGTCATGAAACTCGGCTCCGCCGATACTTTTGAAAATATCCTGCAAAAGTGCTGCATTCTTCCCCCAGATCAGGGACTCAAAGAGTGGGTAGGTAAGGCCGGCAAAGATGGCGCCAGCGATTACCTGTGGCCAGAATTTGGCTCGTTCGGCAATGCCGCCTGAAATTATGGCCGGAATGCAGGCAGCAAAGCAGAGAAGAAAAAAGTAATGAACCAGATCGTAACCCTGACTTTCAGCGATGAGCTGATCAGCCGGTTTCAGAAATGAAATGCCATAGGCAATCGGAAAACCGATCAATAAATAGACGACTGTTGATATTGACCAGTCAGTCAATATCTTTACCAGAGCATTTACCTGACTCTTTTTCCGGACTGTTCCGACTTCGAGAAAAGCAAAGCCTGCATGCATCGCAAAGACCATGACTGCACCGAGCATAAGAAAGAGGATGTCCGTGCTTGCGCGAAGAGCAATGATTTGTGCTGTTGGTTCCATGGTATTATCCCTCCGTTGGGAATATTTCTGTTCACCACTGGTTGTGAACTTGATTTTTTAGAGCAACTACTTTGCCAACTTGTAACATGCCGGAATTACACACAGCTCTCTTGAGGTATTTCATAAAGCAACCACTGATTGATGTTTAATTAAGCATGAGTGGTTAAATTGCAGGCTCTCTTCCAGGAAAAACAGGGTGGATTTTTAGACTGCTGATAGCTATAGTCAGGACATTCAGAAGTTGAGGTGGTTTGATGACGACAAAAATCAGGATTCTTCCTGAACAGCTGACCAACAAGATCGCAGCGGGTGAGGTTGTGGAGCGCCCTGCTTCGGTTATCAAAGAGCTCGTTGAAAACGGACTTGATGCTGAAGCTACTGATATTATTGTGGAAATTGAGGATGGCGGAAAGAGGCTCATCAAGGTAAGTGACAACGGTTGTGGTATGTCGAGAGAGGATATGCTCCTTTCTCTGGAGAGACATGCCACCAGCAAGATTACGTCTGACGCTGACCTTTTTTCCCTGCAGACTCTCGGCTTCCGAGGTGAGGCGCTCCCATCCATCGCTTCGGTTTCCCGGTTTTCTCTCTCCAGCAGGCTCAAAGGGGGGGGGGAGGGGGG
>JANNRW010000038.1:0-1739 GCA_031401815.1 Geobacteraceae bacterium
TGGTGTGTTTGTTTTTTTTTGTGTGGTTTTTTTCGTCTGGGTGTGTGTTTTTTCCCAACCCAACAACACCCCCCCCCATCTATTCAACAAACCCAACTTTCACCCCCCCACCCCACCTCCCCACCTTCCGACCTTCCGCTAAACCTGAAGTATGCATTAATACGGAAGAGAATCAATAGTTCTGTTTTTCATTATTTAAATTTGCTGGTAGACTGTTTTCTGAAACAGTTAATTGCGCTGGAGGAACTTTAATGATGAAAACTGATGTGATTCTGCACTTCCGGGATGGTCAGAAGCTTGAAGGGGCTCTTTTCCGCCCTTTCCGGAGTGAGGAGGGGGAAGTTGAGGTCAGCATTGCTGGTGACAAGGCGCGACTGATCTTCTCTCTTGAAGAGCTCTGTGTCATCTTATTTCTCTGCAACAAATCTCTCCCCGTTATCCCGGCGCTTGATGAGAACCTTGAGGATGTGAAAGTACTGGATGGCGAACTCTATCGGGTTTACTGCGAAGAAGATGAAAAGGCCGTTGGCTTCTTTGCTATCCCGTCAAATAAGGAGACCCCCTGGAAGTACGCCTATTTTTCCACCCATGGAGTCAGACTCCGCACCCGGACATGGCAGATCGGCACCATACTTGCCAAATCAGGAGTTGTAAGTAACAGTGCCGTAGCTGAAACACTGAAACTTCAGGAGAATCTCCGTAATCGCCGTGTAGGTGAGATCATCGCGGAAAAGAACAGTATCAGCCAGGAGACAATTGAAAAAACCATCAGCGCCTCAATAGCCGATGGCTCAACTCAGCCGAATGCACGGGTTGGGGATATTCTGGTCGCTGCCGGGCTCGTAACACGGGAGCAGGTTGAACAGGCGCTGGCGACCCAGGAAGCAGGGAGGAAGATGAAAATCGGCGCTCTTCTTGTTCAAAGAGGGCTCATATCCGAGGATCAGCTCCTGTCTGCCCTTGCCACAAAATTTTGTCTCAGGATGGTTGTGCTTGACCAGATAACCCCTGCGCATGAAACACTCGCAATCTTCTCCAAAGGGATAGTCAACCTCCTTCAGATATTCCCTCTGGATTCGAGCCAGGGGATGGTTGTAGTTGCTACTTCCACACCTACTGATCCGTTCATCGCTGACAGACTCCGCTTTATAACCAGCCGGAATATTGAGCTCGTAGTTGCACCTGCAGCAAAAATTGCAGCCGCAATAGATCGCTGCTATAACAAAAATGATGCTCGTGTTGCATCTCCTCCTGCCAGAATCGAGAATCCGGATCCGGCTATAGTCAAAGCTCTCCAACCCCCGGTCGATCTTTCAGGTGAAGCCGACTGGACAGGATTTGACGCCCCTTCCCTTGTGGGAGAATCGCTCCGCTTTGTCTCCGGCGACCCGGATGGGAACCGTTTCAGGGTCAAATACTTCAAGGATGAAGAGCTGCATCTGCATGCGCGAATCTGGTTCGGCCCCGAGACCGAAGGCCCTCCAGGTCATGCCCATGGCGGGTCAGTTGCTGCGGTTATGGACGAGGCGCTCGGGCTTGCCGCATGGGCAGCCGGCTACCCGATCGTTGTCGGCAATCTGAATGTCAATTTCCGTAATCTGCTGCCACTGCAAAAAGTTGTGACCGTAGAGAGCAGGGTCGTTTCCGCCAAAGGGCGAAAAATCATGGTTCATGGCCGGATTTTCTGCGAAGAGACGATTTATGCTGAAGGGGAGTGCCTCTGTATAACCATTCCTGAA
>JANNRW010000039.1:0-10129 GCA_031401815.1 Geobacteraceae bacterium
CGCACTGCCAGACCATCAAGTATCGCCATGGTCAACGGAAGCTTGATCGTCACGGTAGTGCCCCGACCTGGAACAGTTGTCAATTGCACACTACCTTGCAGTAGTTCGATGTTTCTCCTCACCACATCCATCCCCACGCCTCGCCCCGAAAGTTCGGTTACTTCAGCAGCAGTGGAGAAGCCGGGACGAAAGACCAGATTGTAAATCTCAGCTTCACTAAGCTCATCAACATGGGATGCAAGCCCCTGTTGCCTGGCAGTAAGGAGAATGGCTGCGCTGTCAAGACCGCGACCATCATCTTTGAGCTCGATAAAGACAACCCCGCCCCGCTGCTCAGCTGTCAGGGTGATGGTTCCCTCCTCGGACTTGCCTTGCGCCAGACGGCTCGCCGGGTGCTCCAGGCCATGATCAATGGCGTTGCGCAGCAGATGCATCAAGGGATCGACAAGCTTTTGAAGTATCCCTTTATCAAGCTCGGTCTCTCCCCCCTGCTGCTGCAACACAACCCGCTTACCTGTTGCAGCAGCCAGATCGCGCACCGCACGTTCACAACGTTGAAAAACTTCCGCAACCGGCTGCATTCGCAGAGAAAGGGATTTTTCCTGAACATCCCGTCCAAGTCGTTGCATCTGGTCAAGAATTGTCCCGAAAAGGGTATCTACCCCCCCTTCAGGAAAATAATTGCCCAGCGTCTGGCGGAGCATGGAATGAACAATCAGCAGTTCGCCCACATTGTCGACCAGACGCTCGATCTTCCCCTGGTTAATGCGGATGGTTCCTTCGCTCCCCTGACCTGGTGTCTGTAGTGATGAAACTCCGGCCAGATCCCTGTTTCCAGCTTCTGATCTGTTCATTATGATGTCAGACACTTCACAGGGTGACCCGGAGACGGACAACCGTCGAATAAGCTGTTCCAGTCCTGCAAGGATGAGAGTTGCCTGCTCTGCATCAAATGGCGCGCCTCTGGAAAGCTCCGTCAATGAACTCTTCAAAAAATCGACGGCCTGTAGCAGGGCGGTTATGAGGCTGCTGCTGACTGTCATCTCCTTACGGCGCAGTGTGCCGAATGTCTCTTCCAGCATATGGCAAAAATTGCCAAGATCAGTACACCCAACTACGAAACACCCACCTTTCAGGGTATGGGTAGCCCGATAAAGTGCATGTATCGTCTCCAGATCATCGGGTAAGGATTCAAGCCGCAGAAGTCCCAGCTCAAGCAGCTCTACCTGCTCACGACCTTCATCCATGAATGAATTAAAAAGAAGCTTCTCGTCAAACATCCTGTCACCGTAATTCCTGCGAGCTGAGTCTGCCTCTATTATCAAACTCTAGAACAGGGGGCATAATTTGAACAATCGGGGAGTTCCTGACAACTATCAGGAAAACCCTGATGCCTGCGGATGTCCACGACAGGAGAGCTGCCGGCCAGGGGATGAGTAGCTGTAGATGGAGAGGTGATTGAAGTAATGCGGGTTTGACCTATGGGTACTTTTATCAGACAAGAGGGTTTTTCAGGGAGGGGTACTGCGAATGGAAAAGATTGATTTCTTATCTCTAAAGAGAGGTTATGCCTGTGCGGATGGCGTATCTGGTCAGCTCTGCAACAGAGAATATATTTAATTTGCGCATGATATTTGCGCGAAAAGTTTCGACGGTCTTACTGCTGATTGATAGTGTATGTGCAATCTCTTTGGTGTTTTGTCCCTGCGCCAGCAGACGCAGCACCTCGGTTTCACGAGGGGAGAGTGGCTGGAGCGTGGCAGATTGCGATTGCTGCCTCGACTCTATATAGCTGGTGACGATAATGCCGGCCACGGTCGGACTGAAGAAGGTCTCCCCGGAGGCTATAGTCCGGATAGCCCTTATCAATTCGTTGGAAGCGGCATCCTTTAGGATATAACCGCTGGCACCGACAGTCACTGCCTCGGTAACAAAGCGCCGGTCTGAATGCATCGAGAGTATCAGAATCCGGACTGAAGGGCAGTCACTGCGCAGGGTACGCGCTACCTCTATGCCACTGATGTCGGGGAGGGTCAGATCAAGTACGAGGATATCCGGAACTGTTTCCCGACAGAGACGCATGGCACTTTCTCCGCTCTCGGCCTCTGCAACCACGATCAGGTCGTGCTCCTTGGCAAGCAGTGAGATCAGCCCTTCCCGCACCATTTGGTGATCATCCACGACAAGAATTCGGATCGGCATCAACCTCATATCTCCCCCTTTTCAGGCAGGGGGAGGTTGATGCTGACTGTAGTTCCATTCCCAGGTCTGGAGTTGACTGTCATGCTCCCCCCAAGATGTTCAATCCGGCGGCGTGCATTAAAAATCCCGAAGCCATCGGCTCCAAAGTTGGTCTTATGCCCCTCAGCTGCTTCGAAACCGACCCCGTCGTCCGTCACCTTTACATGCAGCCCCTCTGTGTCTTCATCCAAGGAGATGACTACACTCGTCGCCTGGGCGTGCTTGGCAACGTTCATCAAGAGCTCCCGGACGATCTGAAAGAGGGTAACCCGCAACTCTTCCGAAAGAGGAGAGAGTTTGTGAGGGAGGTGAAAACGAAAAAACAGGCCGTGCTCTTCGTGAAAACGTTCCCCGAGCCATTCAATTGCTGGCTCCAGTCCTACCTGGTAAAGGAGTGGCGGGCTGACTTCAAAGGTTAGTGTCCGCACCCTGTGGATAGCAGTATTCAACAGATCCCTGACCTTGGCCAGGGGTAAACTCTCAGTCATATCGATCTGGTCAAGGCGAATTTTGCAGAGAGCCAGTGTCTGGCCGATTTCATCGTGAAGTTCCGTGGCGATACGTCGTCGCTCCCGCTCTTCGGCCATGGAGAGCTCCGCCGCCAGAGAGGTGAGTTGGCGTTGATTCTCCAGCAGCTCGCGCTCGATCCGTTTTACTTCAGTAATATCCTGGTTGACTACAACGATGCCGATACTTCCCCCTGCTTCATCACGTAACGGAACCGCCGAGTGGAGAATAACCATCTGATTGCCGTCGTCCCTCATAATGTCAATGACTTCGTTCAGAACCGGCTCGACAGACTGCAAAACCGAAAAGGGTTCTGGATGAGCCGTTGTCGGCTTGCCTTCAGCTGCTGGATAGTTGTGAGATAAAATATCGCTGCCAATACTGTTTTCGGTGCTCATCCTGATCTTTCTGGCCGCCGGATTTGTATGGGCAATCTCCCCTGCAGAATCGATCAACCAGATTCCGACCGGCAAGGTCTCCAGAACTTTGGCAAGGTAGTGCTCCTTGCTCTGTACCAGTTCAGTAAAAGATTTGAGGGAAGCGAGGTGGTTCTTGATCAGATTGTAGAGAAGCCAGGATGTAGTGGTGACATAGATCCAACCTTCAGCAATGCCGGAAAAAGCTACAATTGTTGAATCATTGTAGAAAAGTGGCAATAATATATCGAAGACCAGAACCCAGATGCTGCCCACTGCTGCGTAGCTCAGGGCGATACGAAGTGCAAAACCCTTTATTCCTGACGTTGAAGGGCTGCCTGTTTTTTCTGTAAAGTTATCGTCTTTCATAAGAACTTGCTTTCACACCAGTTGTCGGAAAACCTAATTGCAAACAGTTCGCGCCAACTTTTGCCTTGCTTCACAAAAAAAGGGAAACCCCTTACGGGATTTCCCTTTTTCTTGCCTAAAACAGAAGCATTGTCTTTTAACGCTTGGAGAACTGGAAGCTCTTTCTTGCAGCTGCCTTGCCGTATTTTTTCCGCTCTTTCACACGTGAATCACGGGTGATGAAACCTGCCGCCTTGAGCGGTGCGCGATAGGCAGCATCTACTTCAAGAAGGGCTTTTGTGATACCGTGCTTGATGGCACCAGCCTGCCCGGAATCGCCGCCACCTCTCACAGTCACATTTATGTCGAACTTGCCGAGATTCTCGGTCAGCTCCAGAGGTTGACGGATAACCATTTTGGAGGTCTCGCGACCGAAATAGTCGTCTATAGTCTTGGTATTAACCGTTATGACGCCGGTTCCCGGGGTGAGCCATACACGAGCAATGGAAGACTTCCTTTTTCCTGTTCCATAATATTTCGTTGCTGCCATTTCGTACTCTCCTGAAAATAATTATCTATTATTAAATTTCGAACACTTTGGGCATCTGAGCCTTGTGTGGATGATCTGCTCCGGTGTAGATCTTCAGCTTGCTAAGCATGTTGCGAGCCAGCTTGTTCTTGGGAAGCATCCCCTTGACAGCTTTTTTAAGAAGATCTTCCGGTTTTTTCTCCATCAGTTTACCGGCTGTGATGGACTTGATACCTCCGGGAAACCCGGAATGGCTGTAATATGTCTTGTCAGCAAGCTTGTTGCCGGAAAGTGCAATCTTCTCGGCGTTGATCACGATCACAAAGTCGCCGGTATCTACACTCGGGGTGAAAATCGGCTTTTTCTTGCCTCGAAGTATCGAAGCAATCTCTGTGGCCACTCGGCCAAGCACCTTGTTCTCAACATTGATCAGATACCACTCTCTGGTGAACTCTCCCTCTTTTGCAACCTGTGTCGTCTTCATTATATCCTCACAACCATTTTGAATAGTTAAGCCTTGCTTTACGAAAGTTTGTAAAATAGATTATTAGCGAGCCTCTGTCAAGATATATTTCAAACCCCTTCTAGATCCTGAGAGACGAAGTCAGAGTCGATTCTCAACTCACACCCCTCACATCTCTCAAGTTTTGCTCATACTCAGATACCCCTTTAGACTATGAAAATACGGATATATGTTTTTTAATTAATTCGCAATCTGATAGCAGGTTTTTTTATTAATTATTTTATTTGTATGTGAGCTAGCTTATCAAGCTAATTGCAAGGGGTGATCAGAACTGTAAAAGAGCATATTTGCCCAGATCACCTTCTTTCTACACTCTGAAATCATAAATTATATTAAGGCAATACTCGCTAAACAACAGGGCTGGCTGGAGCATATGGATGAATTGATCGAGAGCCAAATTATACGGAAACAGGGACGGAAGTGAAGTTCGCCAAATAACGGCTGCATCTGCGCGATATAGCGCATTAATTAGCATTTTCAAAATATACATATACAATTTATATTTATAACATTTTTAATTAATTGGTAATTTTAATTGCTAAAACATTTTAATTATCAATATACCTTGCTGAAATGTTTAGATGGTTTAATTCAAGTCAATTTATAGGAGCTGGCACATTATTTAATGTTATGAATACGGATAAAATGGTAAATGAATTGCATAGAAGGAGAGTTGCATAAGATTCATTAATCATTTAATCAGCCAACTCCAGAAACTCATATTTATCAGATGAAGCAGAATAAATCAGAAACTGACCGCTAACAACAGCACCAAACTGCCAACAAAGGAGATAATTATGGAAAAACCGGTTCAAAAGATGTATCAGAAGCTAAACGGGAAGATAAAGGTCTGGGCGATCCTTATCTTCTGTCTGCTGACAACGGCATTAATGTCGCTGGAGGCAGCAGCGCAGATTGATGTGTCAAGCCAATGGCCGGCAGTGCCGACAATTGTCAGCAACTCCAATGCCATTACAGTCACCGGGAAGTTCACCCCCTCCCTCGGCAACAACCGCATCATGCTGGTTGCTGTTGCTACAGAGTACTCGGGTGCTCAGACTCCGACCTTTACAGTTACATATGGAGGTCAGGCAGTCACAAATATAGCTGGCGCCACCAACAATACACAGGTCAACAAGATCTGGGTAGGCTACCTGAATGAAGCAGGAATAGTTGCAGCAGGCACCAACAAGACCCTGTCGGTTACTGCATCAACAAATACCAATCTGGTTGCTACATATGTCACGGCAGCTGTCTTTGCCGGTGTTGACCAGACAACGCCAATCGCAGGCTCAGGCTCGAATGCATCAGCCTCAACAGCCGCAGCACTTGCTGTTTCTGCTGCGTACAACGTCTCCGGCCAGGCTGGCAATAACGCTATCAGTGTTTATATCGCCAACTGGACAAGCGGGACTTCAACCGCAGGTGGTAGCCACACTGAAGTAAGAGACTATGCCGGCACCAATATGAGTATTGCAACCGGTTACCTCTTCACAACCACTGGAACAACTACACCTTCAACGACCCCATCCGGCACGCTTGCAGGTGCCATTGCAGGTGTCGGTCTCAACCAGATTGCAAAACCTTCAACAGTAACAACCTGCGGTGACTGCCACGACAACCCGCCCAATGACGGTACGGCGCGAAACGTCCCTCCGGGACAGTTCATGGGCTCCCATGACAAGCATGCAGGTACTGCAGATGGTCTTCAGTATGCATTTGCATGCGGAAGATGCCATTACAATGCTGCTACCACGAAACACTCCACCGGCTTCAAGAATATTTCGGGAAGCAGTGTCGCCCGTAATAGTTATGGTGGGGTTACGAACATCGCAATTACCAACTCGCCTACATTCAATACCTGCACCAAATCGACCTGCCACAGTACCGGTCGTACCAATATCCAGTATGCAACAACCGCTGCCTGGGCCACAAGCGGCACCACTACCTGTCTCTCCTGCCATGCCGGTCGTGCTGCTGGCAACGGTGTTCAAGCAAACAGTGCCAACGGCTTCAAACTTTCGACTACACACTCACAGCATCTGAAATATACGGCAGCCCAGATTAACTGCAACATGTGTCACAGCAAATCAGTAAGTGATGCCCAGACTCTCAAAAACTACACCGGTGTCCTGCGTCATGCTGACGGCATCAGAAGCGTATCATTCAATGACATAAACTACGGCTCCTACACCTCCTACAAGAGCACCGAATCCGGCTCAAGCGGGAACACCAAGACCTGTTCAAACGTTGCCTGCCACGGCGGTAAAACCAGAAGCGCCTGGTCAAACCAGGGTGCGCTCAACACTACTCATGTATGTACCCACTGCCACGGGCAGCCGCAGTCGGCAAATATCCTGCCGAGCAATACCAACCGTAACAACTTTGCCCCAGGCTACCTGAATACAGGTACAAGCACAGACCAGAATACTGCCAGCACCGATCTGCGTGTTGGCTCTCACTTTGTACACCTCTCTTCCGTCTACATGAAGAAACTCAAGTGCAACGAGTGCCACAGGGTTCCATCTACCCCGTTTGACGGCACACATATGACCGGGCCAAGGTACAGCTCCCAGTCAATAACCTTTGCCCAGGCATCAACAGCAATCAAGAACGGCCTGACCGGGTTTACCTCCTATACATCCGGCACAGGTGTAAAAGCAGCTACCTGTTCGACAGTTTACTGTCACGGGGCGAAAACAATCCTGCTTGACACTGCCGGAACCAATCGTAAACCCTCATGGAATCAGGATCTGACCACCGGAACCCCTGGCGCAACAGAGTGCGCACGCTGCCATGGCAATCCGCCAAACTCATCATCTGGGAATCACTCTGGAGCCACTGCTACAACCTCCTGCTCAGGCTGCCACCCGAATGTTGTCAATGCTTCAGGTGCAATCATCAACAAGTCTCTGCACATTAACGGCGCAAACGATTACAGCATGGCCTGCAACAACTGCCATGATTACGACACAAGAACCGGCGGCACCGTCTGGGGGAACACCAATTACGGTGGCACAGTCGGCCTTGAAGGCAGAGGGGCTCATGCCAAGCATATCGAGTATCTCAAAACCAAAAGCGGCTTTGCCCTTAACGCAGCCACAGACACCTTCGGTGGTTCAGCCTATAACGCAATCTGCGGCGTCTGCCACACCGTGACCATCGGTGACCATACTCCGGCTAATACTGCCGGCTCAAGGATTATCAACTTCGGCGGCAGCACAGCAAGACAGTACGGCTCATCAGCTCCTCTGTACAACGGCGTTTACAATACGTCTTCAGGGACTAATGTGAAATCATGTTCAAACCTTGACTGTCACTACAGAACATCACCAATCTGGTCTACCTGGTAACACCCCTCCTGGCTGATCGCCAGGGGGCTTAGCCTTAAACTTGCAACAAAAAAGCGGCTTCAACCTTTAATCGGTTGAAGCCGCTTTTTTTATCTTGAGAGCATTTTGAACTCAGTCTCAATTCCAGAGCAACAACCAACAAAGAACTGGAATAGTACGGTAAATGTGATAAACTGCCGTTCTATTAAATAATACTTGTTCAGGAGAGCTCTAATGTCCACCATCAATGCCATGATTGAAGAGAGTTGCCGTAAACATGCGAATATGACTGCGCTGCAACATAAACTGGGCGGAGTCTGGTGTGATCTCGCCTATGGAAGCATCTGGAGCGGATCTGACAGGATTGCAGCTGGCCTGATCCGTGAGGGGTTCAACCCTGGAGATCATGCTGCGCTGCTTGCCCCATCCTCCCCGCGCTGGGTCATCTGCTATCTCGGCATCCTGAAAGCAGGCGGAGTGGTCGTACCTATTGACAAGGAGCTTAAGAGCGCTGAGTTGCGCAACATTCTGAGCGACTGTGATGCCCGGATTCTATTCACCGACAATCCATGTCTGGACATAATTATCGAGATCATAAGCAGCCTCCCCCTGATAAATAAAATTGTCGAGTTGCATCCGACCGAGCGTGAAAGCGGAAGCGATCCCCGCTCAGCACAGGCACTGGAGCTCTTGCTTGATGAATGGAGATCCCTGGTCGCTTCCTGCAACATACAGGTTGAGCGGGCAGCCCGCCTGGAAGCCCTTGCCAGTAATGTTCACAGGCTGCTGGCAACCCCGGGGAGTGCAAAAACAGACCAGGCAAACGGTATCAACATCTTCTCCCAGGAGCAGGTCAGACGGAAAGAACTTGTCAAGCAGGGACGACTTATCTCCTTTGAATCCCTTGAGCACGAGGCTCCTCTACCTCCGCTTAACCTTGCCGGATCCGATACTGCCGTAATCCTCTACACTTCAGGAACAACAGGACGTTCGAAGGGTGCAATGCTGAGTCATTCGAATATAGTCTCAAACATTCAGGGAGCGACTGCTCATTTCAATCTTGACTCCACCATTCATACCCTCTCCTTCCTCCCGATCAACCACGTATTTGAACAGGTCTGCGGCGTGTTACTCCCGCTGTCACTCGGAGGCAAGGTAACCTTCTGCGAGTCTCTCAAAAAGATTGGCGATAATCTGACCGAGATACGACCAACCTTTCTTCTTGGTGTGCCTGCTGTATACCGGATGTTATATGACAGAATAATGAAAAATATCGACTCAAAGACAGTCTCGCAGCTCCTCTTCTCCTTCCCGTTAACCAGACCGCTGGTCACTGCCAAAGTCAAGCAGGCGTTCGGAGCCGGAACCATCTTCATCAGCGGTGGAGCAGCACTTGACCCGGCTGTTGCGCAGGGGATCACAAATCTCGGCATGAAAATCTACCAGGGGTACGGTATCACTGAAACTTCTCCGATCATTGCAGCAGAATCGCCTGTCAGGCGTCGGAGCGGCACGGTTGGCTACACTTTGGCAGGGGTCGATGTTCGCATTCTTGATCCCAATGAAGAGCAGATTGGCGAGATTGCTGTCAAGGGGCCAAATGTCATGCAGGGGTACTACAAAAATCCGCAGGCAACAGCTGAAGTTCTTAATGATGGCTGGTATCGGACCGGAGATCTTGGCTCTCTTGACAAAGAGGGGTATCTTACCATCTGCGGCAGGGTCAAGAACCTGATCGTCACCCCTAACGGGAAAAACGTTTACCCCGAAGAGGTTGAAAACGAAATAGTCAACAGCCCCTACATTACTGAAGTCATGGTTTATGGTCACAAGGTTGGAGCAACTGTTGAAGAGGTTCATGCAATTGTCTACCCGAATCAGGAAGCAATAGACGATTACGGAAAGGCAAAAGGGCTTGACCCGATGACAGTCGCCGATGTAGAGAGTTTGATCCGGCAGGAGATACAGAAAGCCTGTGCAGGACTGGCGGATTATAAGCGGGTTAGGAAATTTACCCTGCGGGAAGATGAGTTCCCCAAGACAACAACACGCAAAATCAAGCGATTCGAGGTAGAGGCGAGTATTGCGATGAACTGAAGTGGTTGCGCTTTCTGAGACATGTGTGTAAGCAATGAACCTCGCTATTTCAAAAGGAGAGTTCAATGCAACAACATCGTACACGTCACAGCGCAGCTTTTAAGGCCAAGGTCGCTTTGGCCGCACTATCAGAGTC
>JANNRW010000040.1:0-5647 GCA_031401815.1 Geobacteraceae bacterium
CTTTGATTCAGGACAGTATTATCCTCATCACAATCTCTACTACATAACTTCGTCCGAATGGGATCTACAGGCGCTCCAGGCAGTCTTGCGGTCAGGTATAGCGCGGCTCTTTGTCGGCGTTTATTCGACACAAATGCGCGGCGGTTATCTGCGTTACCAGGCGCAGTACCTCCGGCGGATCAGATTGCCGCGGTGGAGCGACGTGCCGGTGGAGTTACAGGATAATTTGAAAGAGGCAGCCCGGCGAGGGGATACGGAAGAGTGTAACCGGGTCACGTTCGATCTTTACGGTTTGAACACTGAAGAAAGGGCCGCCCTTGGCGGCAACGGGAACTGATATGGCTATTGAATTGCCTGCGTTTGACTACAACATCCGAGCGGCAGTCCGCTCTTTCTGGGGAAGCCGGGAGTCGGCTCGACAAAAGCAGGTGGAAAGCGGCAAAGCCGACCAGGGAGAACGCGCCTCGGTTACCGCCGGAAAGAACATGGACGGCTTTCTTGCCATCGTCCGCCAGCTTGTTGTAGCCAATGGGCTTCCTGATGCGAAGGTGCAAGTTTCAAGAAAGCTCCTGACGCTGCCGGGCTATTTTCGGCCTACCAAGGTCTGGGATGTGGTGGTCATACACGAAGGGCGACTGATAGCGGCGCTGGAGTTCAAAAGCCAGGTCGGCCCATCCTTCGGCAACAACTTCAACAACCGCGCCGAAGAGGCCATAGGCACGGCTCACGACCTCTGGGTGGCCTTCCGCGAAGGGGCGTTCGGAGAGAGTCCGGCACCGTTCGTCGGCTGGATGATGATGCTTGAAGACTGCGACAAGTCGCGCTCGCCGGTGAAGGAGAACTGTCACAACTTCCCAATGTTTGCCGAGTTCAGAGGGGCTTCCTATGCTGAGAGATATAACTTGCTGTGCAAGCGGCTCATGCAGGAGAAGCTTTATTCTTCCGCTGCTTTGCTGCTGTCGCCACGGACGGCTGGTAAAACCGGGAAACATGTGGATCTGTCGGAGCTGACGGGGATCAGGAGTTTTTTTGCCGGGTTTGCCGCGAGGGTAGCGGTGGAGGCTGCGCGGGGGTAGGGTGGTTTGCATAATTGTATTTTCGGCATGACAATTTTCTGAAATCCCGACGGAGGGATATCAATTGAATAATTTATCAGATGTATTGAAAAATCTGCATAAAGAGCTGCAGCTTCTTGACTTGCCACTGTTTGAAAAGATCAAGGAGGAGGAATACTCTCCAGGGCATACGAAGGATGGTCTGAAGAGATTTCGCGAAAAGGCTGTCAATGAACGCAATCTGAGAGAATCGTATCGTGGTCGGGCACCGTATGAACTATTACAAAATGCTGATGATGCAAGGGCTAAACATGCAGCTTATATCCTTTGTAAGGAAGGGATGGCATTTGTACACGATGGGAACTGGTTTACCGGTGATAATTTTATCAGTCTCGCTGATGGTTGGAGTGATAAAGACCCGAACGAGTGTATTGGGCATAAAGGTCTGGGGTTCAGATCAGTTCTCGATATCACCCCGTCACCGTATCTCGTGCGTCTTGATACAAAGGATTTTTTTGCGGTCAAGTTTTCATGGGGCATTAATCAGGGCCATATCATGGAGACGATCAAGCGCAAGCCTGAATATAAGGCAGAGTATGACAAATGGAAAAGTAGCGGACAGAACATCTGTCCGATCATGTTTATTCCCGGCATTGCCAAAAAGATTAACCTCGGCGAAGGTGCTTTGATATATGACCGACTGTTACGCGGAGAATATCAACATCAATACACCACAATGTTCTGGTTTCCAGCTGCCGACGACATAGAAAAGCGTGTTCTGGAAGAATTGGATCCTATGCCAATTATTTCAGGGTCAAAAGAGCAAGACGAGTTGAAGCGCTATGTTTCGACAGATGTCAGTATGTTAATCCCTTTTCTGCGAGGTATGGAGTCGGTTGCTCTGTATGAAGGTAAAACTAGGCTGGCATCTGTATGCAGGAAAGAGTCTGGAACTAATTCAGATGGCAAACTGGGGGTTATATGCGAGTCTGGCGGGACCGTTACTGAAAAATATTTTTATCAGCTAAAGTTTAAATCTCCGATACCCTCGGAGGTTTCTCTGTCTCCAGGTACACCACGCGCTGTTAAAATTATGAAAGAGGCCAGTATTACTTTGTCGGTTCTTATCCATAATGGACAACCAGCCGCATCGCCTGCATCGAGATTTCACGTCTATTTTCCGACTGAGGAGGAAACAGGATTCGGCTTTATTGTTCATGGTGATTTTTATGTTACCCCTGACCGGAAAAGGTTGATGGATGGAAAGTACAATGAATGGCTGCTCGGTTTTGCAGCACAGAAAGTTGCCGGAGAGTTTTTGAGTGATCTTCTGAAGCATTATGCGCCGAAGGATGTTTTCACTGCCATGGCACCTTCCGGGGCGAGAGGGGAAAGTGCAGTTATTTTCAAGGGTAAATTTTCAGAGGCTCTGAAGAAAAAGAAAGCCCCCTATATTCCTCATCTTAACGGCGTGGCATTAAGTGATGAAGTCATTTTGGCACCGGTAGAAGACCCAAATGGTTTTCTGGAAAAAAGGTTCTCTGCTTTTTTGCCATTGGTCGCCACTCAAAAGTATTTTGTGTCTTCGGCAGTAGATAATTTAGAAACGAGAAAATTCTTTAACTTTGCCGGTGTTGGTGAATTGCCAGCAAACCGGATATCGGTTTTGGCAGAAAATGTACCTGTAGAACAAAAGACAGCATCATGGTGGTATGAGTTATTTGAGTATATGGCAAATCATGTGGCTTTTGCCGGTATTTCCAATGCCGATCTTCGTGGGAAAAAGCTGGTATTAGCCAATAACGGGGTCATTTTGGCTATCCAAGGGGATGATGGACCTGTACTGTGCTTCCCCCCTTCAACGGCAACAGAAAAAATAGATGTTCCCGAGTGCCTTTCAGCAGTCCTGAACTTTCTGGATATGGAGTTAACAAAGCATATCGATGAAGGCCGGGATTCCACCGAAAAATGGGTTATTGACAGGTTGAATATAGCAAAGTTCGAAGCTAACGATCTAATCCCCCGCGCTATTCGCTCCATAGTCGAGCAATTATTTGATGGAACAATGCCCATAACCCATTTACAGCTTGCCAGGTTATGGGCCTTCCTGAAGGAAATAAGCGATATTGCAAGAAGAGAATTCACTGCTGACGAATATTGGAAAGTAGTAGGAAGGCTACCATTACCACTGTCCTTTACGGAACAAAACCAAACAATCCCTCCATCCATGATGGTCCCTGCATTTCTTATATATTGGCCAGAAGGTTTTTCCAATATACACATCTGTCTTGAAGGTGTTCAAGGTGTTCGCCGTGTGTCTCAGGATTTCCTTGAAATTATTGGAACTGTGTCTGGACAGCCCTTATCAAACTGGAGAGATTTCTTCCAGAAAGTCGGAGTTTCAAATCTACCAAAAAGACTGAAGTACTCCAAGGGTGCTACAGAGGAGGCGATTCCTTTAACAAAAAACGGACTTGCATCCCTGAGTCGGATAGCTTTTTGTGGCGAACGTCAGAAAGACGAAAACCTGGCGGTGGTGAATGTTTTGAAAACGGATGGTCTCTGGAATGACTACTTTCAAACTTTGAGCATTTGTAATCAGCATTCAGAGGCACCCAAGAATCTGCAACACCTTACCGTTCTGGAAAATTTTATCCCTTGTTGCCGACACGCAATTGAAGAATATGAAAACTGTGATGGCGGTGATGATAACTGGCAAAAACGTCTGATCTCTCTGATTAATGGCTTAGAAATGAGTAATGATTTCTTGACGGACAAGGGATACTGTGGTGCAGCTGCACAGAAAGGCAGTCATGACTTCGATTTGGCTGCGTATATGAATTTGCAAATGGGAATAACTCCTTGGTTGCCGACATCCTTAGGCCCGCGTGCAAGCTCAGAATGTTTAGCACGATTTACAGAAACCAGACTTGTATCAAAGGGCAAGAGCGAAGCAGAACTTGGTGACTTGATAATTCCCTATGTGGTCGTTTCTGATTATTCAGAGATGGTTAAACTGAAATCTTTCGGTATTAAGGATCTTTTCAATGTTGACAGTGTTGATGCGGAAACTCTTGTCAGGGCATTAAGAATTATCGGCGAAAAACTTGATTCCGAATGGGGTAAAAAAGAGATTTTGGCAGAAAAGGGAAGGTGGAGACTCGTTAGAGGGGCTATTCAGGAGATATACCGAAGGCTGAATCAGGTTGAGGAAAGTTTTGACTTGCCTGACAGATTGAAAATTGCAGCCAAAACCGCATCCGGCGTCTCATTTATTGATGATGAAATGTATTATGCAAAGCCAGGATCGGCTACAGAACAGGCATTTTTGGGTGTGCTGCCACTGATAGATGTCGACCGACCGCTTAAAGACTTATTTGAAAAGCTCTCCGTTAGGCAACTGATCGCCGGAGATACTGTGAGCGAAGAGCTTGATAATCTGGACTCCTGCAAGCCGGCCCGACAGATACATGACGTCATTGTAAATGAACTGGCGCGTTATCTTTTGGCAGTTAATTATGACAGGGGTGAAAAGGAGGTCGATAGATTTATCAGGAGATTGAACGAGCGGTTTGACGTGTTCACCTCAGAAGCCTTATCTGTGTCTGTAACGCTTGTCAGTGATACCTCTCTTGGCGGAGTTATTCGTTTTCGGAACTTCTACCTTGCAAAAAAGGTTGTCCCCCTTTCTGGTGCTGCCGAAGAGTATCATTTCAGTCTTATTGTAGAGGGGCAGGACAATATTACGTTTGATACACTTGACGCTGACGCTCTTGGTGAAATTCTAACTCAGGTATTCATGGACAGAGTCACGGATGAGGCTCTTGGCTACTTCCCGAGGATTACTTCCCGCTTTCAGCAGTGCCGTATCAAAGGTGACTTGTCACCAATGCAGGACTACCTCCATCTACAGCTTGGAATTCCAGTTGAGAATCAGGACAGTGTTAACGGCCTCCTTTCAGGAGAATATGCTCCAGCACCGGCAGCAGTTATCCCTCCTCCACCGAAAGCTAAAGTCATAGTTCCAGAAGCCAAGAGACCTGGAGAATCGGCAACGACAATGGAGGATATTAAGCAGAAGCATCATAGCGGCACAACGTCGAAGCTAAGCGATATGATAGCCCAAATACTTTCAGGCGGGACATCAAACGGCGGTACTAATAATACTGGTTCTTCGCCACGAAACAGTCACTCAATATCAGACAGTAAAGTGACTAGAGAACAGCAGGTACGAGGACTTAAAGGCGAAGATGAACTCAAACGAAGGCTGATGACAGATGGTGGTTGGGAAGGGTTTACGTTGCTAAGAGATACCAGACAAGAAAAGTGCGGGTTTGATTTCCTCTGTTTGAAAAACACTGCTGAAGTCAAGGTCGAGCTTAAAACCTTTACCGAGAACGGGTACATTTCTGTGACAAATAAGGAGCTTTTTGAATCGGGTAAATCCAAGGACTGAAGTGGTTGCGCTTTCTGAGACATGTGTGTAAGCAATGAACCTCGCTATTTCAAAAGGAGAGTTCAATGCAACAACATCGTACACGTCACAGCGCAGCTTTTAAGGCCAAGGTCGCTTTGGCCGCACTATCAGAGTC
>JANNRW010000041.1:0-8106 GCA_031401815.1 Geobacteraceae bacterium
CGACGATGCCGCCCACCGCTTCACCAGTGCCGTTCCAGTCTGCGGCGCCGCGACGGATCTCCGGACCGAAGCCCACGCGCGCGACATCGCCGAGTCGGATCGGAGTGCCGCCAGCGCCAACCGCAACGACGCTCTGCTCGAGGTCGGCTAGATCCTTTACGTAGCCGCGCCCGCGCAAGACATACTCGCGACCCGCCATCTCGAGTACTCGTGCGCCGACCTCCGCGTTGGCGTCGCGCACCGCTCGCGTGATGTCGCCAACCGTGAGTCCGAATCCTACCAGACGCTCGGGCCGGAAGGCCTGCAGGTGTCATGCCGCTGCTTTTTCGTTTATCAGGCAAGGCAGCCATGACTTCATGAGCTGAAACAGCTTTGGCACCGACAGGTGAGAGCCATCTGACCAGAGTTGAAAAGAGCTCTTCAATGTCAATCGGCTTGGTCACATGGTCATTCATCCCTGCATTGATGCAACGATCACGGTCATCACTCATTGCGCTGGCTGTCATGGCAATAATCGGGAGATTAGTGTGTCTTGCACTCTTTCGTATCAGGGTGGCAGCTTCAAGCCCGTCCATGACCGGCATCTGCAGATCCATAAGGACAACATCATAACTGATGTCAGCTCTCCCCAGCATCTCAATTGCCATAGCGCCGTTCCCGGCAATATCTACTGTGATCCCCCACCCTTCGAGGATCTCTCTTGCAACCTCCTGATTGATATTATTGTCTTCGGCGAGCAGAATTCTCTTGTCATGAAAATGCTTCTCAAGAGACAGACCTTTTTCCAGTCGGGTACTTACTGATTTACCCCCACCGACTCTTTCTGAAAGAGCATCAAGCAGATTGTACGGGGTAGCAGGCTTGAGCAATATCCCGGGCATATCTGTCACACTGCTCTCCAGCTCGGCCAGTTGCAGTTCGGTTGCCATGAGGATGAGCGGAACCTTTTTAAAGAGTCCTGTCTCCTGATTCAGAATCGAGATAATGTCCGGAAGAGGCGCAGAGCCGACATCCAGTAATACAAGGTCGTATCTGTGTCTGAGGCTGTCTATACTGGCCATCTCTTTTTCAGGCAGATGATCGGGATCTTCAGCAAGAGAGATTTCGATTCCGAAAGAGGCAAGCATTATTCTCATTCGGGCGCGACAGCTTGAACTCCCGCCAATATAAAGCAGACGCATTCCATTCAGGTTGGCAAAAATTTCAGAGAGAGAGTGGCTCTCTTTTCCGAGCGGAAGAGCTATGACAAAGGAAAACCTGCTCCCCTTGCCCGGCTCGCTCTCAACGGAAATCTCTCCACCCATAAGCTCAATGAGCTGTTTAGATATGGCAAGTCCCAGTCCTGTGCCGCCAAAACGTCTGGTTGTTGAGCTGTCTGCCTGGCTGAAAGCTGCAAACAGCCTCTCTTTCTGTTCGGTAGTCATCCCTATGCCGGTATCCTGGACACTGAATTTCAGGTTTACCTGCTCTCTGGTTTTTGAGGAGACCCCCACGGATACGACCACTTCCCCTTTTTCAGTGAATTTGGTTGCATTACCGACCAGATTCAGCAGTACCTGCCCGAGGCGAAGCGGATCACCTGTAAGGAGGTCAGGAACTTCTCCGTCAGTTGTCAGCAGGAGTTCGACCGGCTTGTCGCTGAGATTTATCGGAGCGACATCAGCAAGTTTTTTCATGACGTCACTTAACAGAAATGGTATTGACTCCATCTGCAGGCGTCCTGCCTCAATTTTGGAAAAATCGAGAATATCATTGATTATCTTCAGAAGGGAGCGCGCCGCAGTTTCAGCCTTTGTCAGGTAGTTTTTCTGCCTGTCGGAAAGCCTGGTCTGCTGCACCAGATAGAGCATTCCGATAATCGCATTCATCGGTGTCCGGATCTCATGGCTCATGTTTGCGAGAAACTCGCTTTTCGCCCGGGTAGCTTTCTCTGCAACCCCTTTTGCCAGCTTAAGTTCGTTGAAAGCTTTTTTCTGATCAGTTATATCTTCCTTTGCTGCAATAAAATGCGTTATCTCTCCATCGCTGTTTCTGACCGGTGAAATAGATGCAGACTCCCAGTAAAGCTCTCCGCTCTTCTTCTTGTTACATAACTCTCCATGCCATTCAAATCCGCCATTTATAATGTCCCACATGGTCTTGTAGAACTCCGGCGATTGAACGCCTGAATTAATGATTTTCGGATTCTGGCCTATTACCTCTTCAGGCCGGTAACCTGTTGACGTGCAGAAATAGGGGTTTACATACTCTATTTTCCCTGTTTTATCTGTTATTACGATTGTTACGGGGCACTGTTCAATCGCCTGGGAGAGCTTTCGGATCGACTCTTCACCTGCTTTATTCTCTTCACGAAGACGGATTGCAACAACTGCATATGAAACGTTTTCGGAGAGTTCAGTAAGAAGCACCACCTCTTCTTCATCAAAAGCGCTGGTGTCATCTGTCCTTATCTCAAGGGATCCGATTACAACACCCTCTCCCCAGAGCGGTATTGCAATGGCAGAAGAGCTGCCGTCATGCCGGATTGCTTCTGATGAGCCGTTCAGGGTGGCGCTGCAACCAGGTTTCCCGGAAGCGGCAGATTTATGGCATGCAACCTGCTTGAGCTCTCCCTTGTTATCAACCAGCCCGACTGAAGCAAAGCCATACCCGCCAACTTCAACAAGATGCTGGCAGATGGCCTGAAAAAGAGGTTTTTCCTCGGTTATCTGCATGAGAATTTCATGGCTCTTGCCAAGCACCATGAGGGTTCGATTCACTCTTAACATCTCCTGTTCTATAAGCGTCCGCTCCTCAAGCTCCATCTCAAGGCGGGCTGTTCTTGAAGCAACTTCGCGCTTCATTGATCTGCCCCACAGAGTCATGTTTACAATTATCACGAGTACAGCGAGGATTCCGGCTGAAACCCAGAATATTCTGCTGGCGAAGATGCTTTCATGACTCTGGAAAATCCATTTTGCGGTTATCTCCCGACGCTCTTTTTCGGAGATGCTGTGAAGTGCTTTCCCAAGGATAGTTCCAAGGAGCGGCCAGTCATTACGGGAACAGAAGCTGAAATTGTACGGATACCCCGCATCCCCGGCAATCTGGAGATTGGTTATTTTTTCATAATCAATATAGTAGGTTGCCCTGGCCATCTCCATTACAGCTGCATTGACCTCGCCAAAAGATACTGCATCCAGCGCCTCAATCTCATCTTTGGCAGGCACAAGTTTCAACTCCGGATAGCTGCTTTCGAGATACTTGAAGATTGCCGTATCTTCAACTGCGGCAACCTTCATCCCCGACATCTCCGCCAGGGACAGTTTTTTCCGGTCAAGTTCTTTTCTGACGATAATCTTGTTATGGAGCTGAATGTAGGGGGGGGTAAAGTCGAGAAATGATGCCCGATCAAGGGTTATTGTCCCATTGGCAAGAATGTCCACATTCCGGTTTCTGGTCGCTTCGAGAAGTTTTTGCCATGTAGGGTAATAAACAAGTTTGAAAGTGATGCCGAGCCGCTTCTGAATCAGATTGATATAATCTATTGTGAGTCCGTGGAATCCCGAACCGTTTTCATTTTTCATGACAAGAGGGGGAGTTTCCCTGACCCCTATCCTTATCTCGGGGTTAGCCGCAAGCCACTGAATCTCTTCAGGGGTCAGCTCAATTGTTGACTCTCCGGCAGCATGAACAGCAGGAGAGGAATGGAATTCAGCTGCCATGAAAAGGAAAAAGGCGAATGTGAGCGCAGCGTATCTGGCTGTTGAAAGAGTCGGCAAGTTGATCCGGAATATGCGCATGGCATCTGCCTTCATCAAGGGGAAAGGGTGTCTGTCAGAGTTGTATTAAATCTAGCATGGTTGGATTTAAACGCAAGTGAGGGGGGGGCGAATAAGCGAAGATACAAGAAAACAGAGTAACTACTCGGGTCATGAAAGTAGAAATTCAAAACCTGTTTCACACGGAGGCACAGAGGCACAGAGAAGACCAGGATTAAAACCATAAGGCTTCCGGGGTAAAACCATAAAGAGTTTGTTTTTGACTTTCTCCGTGACTCTGTGCCTCCGTGTGAGTAGCCTTTGATTCGTTTTTGATCGGAGCAGTTACAAAACAGCCTAAAAGAACTGCTGGAGCCGTTTGAGTAACTGATCTGAATCAACTGCAACAACCTCAAGGTCAGGGAGCGATTTGAGGAATATGCGCCCGTAGTTTCTGGAGAGAACCCGGCTGTCCAGAATCAGCACTGCGCCACGATCCGTTCTGCTTCGAATCAGGCGTCCGAACCCCTGCTTGAACTTGATGACAGCCTGGGGAACCGTGAACTCCATGAACGGGTCTCTGCCAGATGCGCTGATATGTTCACTGCGCGCCTCCAGGATAGGTTCGGTCGGTACCCGGAACGGTAATCTGGTCATGATGACCAGCTCCAGTGCGTCCCCCTGGACATCGACCCCTTCCCAGAATGAGTCGGTGCCGAAAAGAACAGATCCCGGAGTCTTTCTGAACTCTGACAAAAGCTGGTGACGGTTTGCATCCCCCTGTCGCAGCAGATTAAGTCCCAAAGCTTCAACTTCGGGTGCCAGCATGTGGTGGATTTTTTTCAGCAGATCGTAAGAGGTGAAAAGAACAAAGGCTCGTCCGCCGGAAATTTCCAGGCTCTTCAGGATAAAACCGGCGGCTGAGGCTGTGAACTCCCTGCCGGTCGGCTCCGGCATGTCAGAGGGGACTCCGGCGAATGCCTGGTTGCGATAATCAAAAGGGGATTGCAAAAGGAGCTCGGCCACCCTTGCCTTCGGAATCAGGCTGATGCCGGTACGTTTGGCAAGATAACTGAAGCTCTCCCCCACTGCCAGGGTCGCCGAGGTGAGGATAACGCTTCTGAGCTGGTCAAAGAGCACTGATTTGAGTGTTGGTGCAACATCCAGCGGTGCTGAGCATATCTTCAGAAGAGCCCCTCTTCCGCCGCGCCTGACCTCGAACCAGCGGCAGAGCTCTTCGCTATGACCAACAAATTCTTGCAGCGACTCCTGATATCCTTCCAATCTCCCTTTAATCCCTTTCAGATCCAGCAAAATTCCGGACATTCTCTCCAGTGGCTCTTCAGGCAGAGTCTTGACAAGATGCAGCAGTTTGCCGAGCGCTGCTGCAAAGAGTCCAAGGCTGTTTCCAAGATCGATTATCCGTTCCTGTGACTCTCCCCAGAAGTCAGTTGCATAAACAGCGGGGGTAAGCCTCAGTTTCTGTTCACCCTTGACACCATCAGCCGGATGAAGGTGCCCTGACAAGGCAAGGAGTATGGCATCAGTATCCCTGGTTACCCGCTCGGCAAGAGAGGGGAGGCATTCAATCAGCTCCCCTTCGAGCAGTCCGGAAATCTGTAGGTATAGCTCATCAAGCTGTAGCGGAATATCCCTTGACAGTTGCGCTGATAACTGTGGCAAGAGACCCCGTTGCGCTTTTCTCGGATGTTGCAGCTTGCCTAGCAGTTTAAGGATTCCCTGCCGGGTAACCTGACTGGAAAGCTGACTGGTCGCAGCCTCTTCAAGGTGATGAGCTTCATCGATGATGAGCCGATGAAAGGGGGGGAGAATCGCGTTTGAGGTAAAACCGGTCTGATGACGAAGCGCCAGATCCAGCATGAGCAGGGCGTGATTGACTACAAGAATATCAGCACCGGCAGCCTGCCTGCGCGAATTGTACAGATAGCATTTACGGTATTGGCGGCACTTTGTCCTGCCGCACTGGTCTCCCTCGCAGCAGAGCTCTTCCCAGACATCATCCTTGGGAATAAAGCCAAGATCATCACGACAGCCGGTAGAGGTTGATTCACTCCAGGCGATAATTGCCTGAAGCTCTGTTGTCTCGTCAGGGAAGAGACCCGGTTCTTCCCTGTGGGAGTGCAGTTTACGCCTGCAAAGGTAGTTGCCGCGACCTTTTATCAGGACTGCCCTGAACTGGAGACCTGCATGCTTCTGCAAAAAAGGGATATCCTTGCGTGTCAGCTGCTCCTGAAGATTGATAGTGTTTGTCGAGACAACGACCCGTTCCTTGTTCCGCTTTGCCCAGAGTGCGGCAGGGAGAAGATAGGCAAGTGACTTACCGGTGCCGGTTCCTGCCTCGATCATGGTCACCCGGTCACTGTTGAACGCTTCGGCCACTGCAAAGGCCATCCGTGTCTGCTCGGCTCGCTGTTCATAACCGGGCAGGTTGGCCGCAATGACGCCATCAGCAATAAAATGAGCCTCAATCTCGGGGAGGGAGAGAAAATCGAGTATTTTCCGGGCAAAAGGGGAGACCACCTGATAACAGTGGCCTACGCTATTATCAATAATGTAGAAACCAACCCCCTGGTTGCCGAGAATAGCGGCGATTTCAAGGTCGGCCTCTGAAGGGGTGAGATCGCCGGAGGGGTGATTGTGGATAACAACATCGCCAAAAGAAGTCTGGATCATTATGGCGGCAACAGCATCCCGACTCCCTCTGGCCAGGGGTTCAACCTCTATGATAACCCGTGATTCATCAGTTTTCCCGAGAAAAAAAACTTCGTTTCCCCCGGTCAGAGCGATCTCTCCCTGCATTTTTCTGGCGACTTTTTCTGTATACAGCTGCTTCATACTGCTCAAAATACACGTATTGTACTGAAGCGGGCAAATAAAAATCAGGAAATTAATAGATATTAAGCCAGAGGGCGCTTTGCTGGATATAAAATTGCAAATTGATATTTCTACCCTGATTACCGTAAATCTACCGCTATGAGGGGAATAGCTCCTTTCCCATAAGGTGAGGGGCTGGAACGTGAGATCAGCAATAATCATATAGCAGGTTAATTGCCAAATGACTGAAATACCGTCAAAATACAGCAAGTTCTTCCGCCCGGGCGATTTTCTGACCCTCGGGATACATCTCCCGGACAGAGGATTTGCCGAAGATGCTGCAAAAGTTGTCTTATCTGATGATAACGGGATGCTTCTCAAGCTTTGCAGCCGAGGCTTCCCGCCAGCTCTTCAGATATCTTCCGGTACAAGAGGGGTCGTGACCAGGAGTGAAGGGCGGATAGTTTATTATTGTCGTACTGTATTGATGAAAGAGGTGAAGGACAGATATGTCAAGCTTCATCTTGTTGAAGCTCCCCAGATAAAGGAGCGACGACAGTATGCCAGAAAGGATGTCGAAATTTTCATGCAGTATTCGCTGCCGACGAGCCAGAATATGAGGCAGGTGCTGGAGGAGTGGGAAGAGCTGAAGAGCTGTTCTGATTGTTACTCTGAAAGTGAATCTGTCACAGCTTGGAACCAGGATAGTGCGAGAGGTGGAAGTTTGACCCGGGTGAATCTGAGTGGAAGCGGTCTTCGTTTCAAAATCA
This sequence comes from Geobacteraceae bacterium, assembly GCA_031401815.1. Taxonomy (GTDB): domain Bacteria; phylum Desulfobacterota; class Desulfuromonadia; order Geobacterales; family DSM-12255; genus JANNRW01. Next base: position 7,346 of record JANNRW010000041.1, read on the forward strand.
GCGATTGTCTCTCTTACGGAACCCTGCTTCATCTGAGAGTAGGTATTCCGGGTGAAAAGGGTGAACATGCCCACGCCATCGGCGCAATTGTCAGGACAAGGGATCTGTTGACGGAGATGGAACAGATCCAGTACTACTCTACTTCAATGTCATTTCGAATGATCGATAGTCATGACCGCAAAAGGGTATTGGAATATGTACTTGATGCGCAGAGGAAGGCAATTCTTTAGTCTGTAATCCCACCTTCAAATTTCTAACGTGTAACCGACAACTGCCATCTGAAGCTCTTTCGGCATCTCTCTGGAAAGCCTTGCTGAAGCGGCAAACCCGGTGCAGTGGGATGCTGCCACATATCCGGATGCTCATTTGCTGCAACAGCTCCGGGGGAATCTAGGCACACCAAGCTTTGCCAGCAGATTGAACATCGGACAGAACTGCGTAAAGCCGGACTGAAACAGATTCAGACCGACAAAGCCGGTAAACCAGAGCCAGTTTGTTGAGTGAAAGTGAGCCAGAAACAGCGAGAGGAGTATGAATGTTCCGGCAACTATTCTGACAATCCGTTCGATGTAGAACTCTTCTTTCATAGCAGACCCCATGTTTTATATTAGTATGACTTCCTGTATATATAAAATAACATATATATTCTGATTAGAGCAATATATATTCGGGATGCGAGAAAGAGATGGAGAAAGAGAAAGAGAAAAAACATGAGCGCGGCGAGCAGCATCTGGCGCGGATCGACGCGCGTCGGATCGACG
>JANNRW010000042.1:0-5649 GCA_031401815.1 Geobacteraceae bacterium
AGATCGCGAGTAAGATCACCTGCGATTACAGCATTGGATACACGCCAGAATCCCGAAATGACGTAGGTGCTGCCGCACATTGCGAAGATGTACCAGCGATATAAAGGGGATCTGTTTTTCATCATTACTGAACGCCTTATGCCCTGATAATTCTCCGTCGTCACCTTTTGCCAGGAAGCGTGCGGATAAGTTTTGAAAGACTGTTAAGGAATCGCCCCTGCTCTTGATCGTCGCGGATGAGCGCAGTAAAACAAAAACCCCGGCAGCTTTTCAGCTACCGGGGATCACTTTTTCTGGAGCGGGAAACGGGATTCGAACCCGCGACTTCAACCTTGGCAAGGTTGCACTCTACCACTGAGTTATTCCCGCGCTACAGCACAAATCTTTTATCAGGATTTCCCTCCGGAGTCAATAACATTGTTTACAAAAAAGTGGCTGATCTCCTCAATGCGTAACCATGTCAACCGGCAATATCCTCTCCACTCCGGTCAATCCCTTCTGATTACCAGGCTGATCAATATCAAGTGCTCTTGAAAGCACTTCATCCATATGGCTGACTGAAAAGATCTCCAGTTTATCAATTATTTCGGGGCTGATTTCAAGAATATCGGCCTGATTTTTTTCAGGAATCAGGACAGTTTTTACTTCAGCACGAATCGCAGCCATCAGCTTTTCCTTCAATCCGCCAATCGGGAGGACTCTCCCCTGTAGTGAGATTTCTCCTGTCATGGCAACAGAGCGATTCACCGGCTTGCCGGTAAGAGCAGATACAACTGCTGTTGCCATTGTTATGCCGGCAGAAGGGCCATCCTTCGGGATTGCCCCTTCAGGGACATGTATATGAATATCAACCAGCTGATAAAAATCCTTTTCAAGGCCAAGCACCTGGGCTCGGGATCTGACATAGGTCATTGCAGCCTGGGCTGATTCATTCATTACTTCACCTAGTTTGCCGGTAATGATGAGTTTGCCCTTCCCTGCAACAACAGATACCTCGACCTGTAAAATGTCACCACCGGCCTCTGTCCAGGCCAGGCCATTTACAACCCCTGATACAGCTCCGGAAAGTACCGGCTCTTTCCTGAATTTGACAGGCCCCAGATAGTGAGCCAGTGCATCAGGTTCGACAGTTCGTTTCCACTTTTCTCCCTTTACCTTGTTATGCGCAATCTTTCTACAGAGTGTTGCCAGCTGCTTTTCAAGCCCTCTGACACCGGGCTCACGGGTATAGGCGGTAATGATCTGCAATATCGACGCATCGGAGATTTCAAGCTGTTTTTTTGAAAGCCCGCTCTCTTTCAACTGCTTTGGGAAAAGATACTGCCTTGCAATATTCAGTTTTTCATTGTCAGTGTAACCTTCAATCCGGATGACCTCCATCCGATCCAGAAGTGGCCGTGGAATCGTGTGGAGCGTGTTTGCCGTGGCTACAAACATGACGCGCGAAAGATCGTAATCTATATCCAGAAAATGGTCGCAAAAGCTGAAGTTCTGTTCCGGATCAAGGACTTCGAGCAGGGCGGAAGCCGGATCTCCACGAAAATCAGAGCTGAGCTTGTCGATTTCGTCGAGCAGAAAGAGAGGATTACTTGCACCCGCCTTCTTGATATTAAGAAGAATCTTGCCAGGCATGGCACCTATGTATGTTCTTCTGTGCCCGCGTATTTCAGCTTCATCACGAACGCCACCAAGCGACATCTTCACAAAGTTTCGTGATGTTGCCCTGGCTATGGAGCGAGCCATGGAGGTCTTGCCAACCCCCGGAGGGCCAACCAGACAGAGAATAGGCCCCTTGATCCTTTTTGCAAGAGTCTGTACAGCCAGATATTCCAGTATCCTAATCTTTACCTTGTCAAGACCATAATGATCCTTATCCATTACCTTTGCAGCATGATGGATGTCATTTGATACTTTTGAGAGGGTGTCCCACGGCAGATCAAGTATTGTATCAAGATAATTTCTTATCAGAGCCGCTTCTGCGGAGAGAGGAGACATCAACCTGAGCTTCTTGAACTCGCTTAAAGCCTTTTTCCTTGCCTCTTCCGGCATCTGCTTTTCGCGTATCCTTTTATCCATTTCACCATGCTCTTCAGCATGTTCGTCCTTCTTCCCCAGCTCTTTCTGAATGATCTTGAGCTGCTCATTCAGATAATACTCCCTGTGATTCTCCTCCATCTTCTTCTTGACCTGCTCCTTGATTTTCCGGTCAAGCTGCAAAATATCGGTTTCAGATGAGATCAGGGTGAGCAGGGCTTCAAGACGCTCTCCCGTGTCAAATATCGAGAGTATGTTCTGCTTCTGTTCAAGTTTCAGAGTGATCAGCGGGGTGATTGTGTCAATAAGCGCATCAGGGGTTGGAATCTGTGAAAAGTTTACAAGAGGATCTGAACTCCCCATGTTTTTGGCTTTAGCAAGATAGATCTCAAAACTGCTTATGATTTCATTCATCAGTGCGGTAATATTTGCATCAGCCGTGACGTCCGACTCTGTATGAAGGGTCGCTTCAACAGAAAAATAATCACCCCTTGACTCAAAACTCTCGATGGTCCCCCTGCTCTTCCCCTCTACAAGCACCTTGATGTTCCCGTTCGGGAGGCGAAGAAGCTGAATGATCTGGCAAACTGTTCCGACGGAATAAATATCTTCCGGCAGGGGCTGCTCTGTTTTCGAATCTTTCTGGGCAGAGAGAAAGATCATTCTGCCGGATTCCATGGCCTTTTCGAGCGCTGTGACAGAGTTATCCCGTCCTATGAAAAGAGGGACTACCATGCCAGGGAAGATTACAATATCCCTTAATGGAAGAAGAGGGAACTTTTTGAGTCCCCTCTCCATGGCAACATCAGGTTTTTTTGATGATTTCATTTAAGTAATACCTTTAGGCTATTTCCGCCATTGCTTCATAAACAATGATAGGCTTTTCCTTTTTAGAGATAACGTCTTCACTGATCACAATCTCCTTGACCATCGACTGTGAAGGTATTTCGTACATGATATCGAGCATGGCATTTTCAAGAATGGAGCGAAGCCCTCTTGCTCCGGTATTTCGCTTGAGAGCCTCTTTAGCAATAGCGACCAGAGATCCGTCGGTAAATTTAAGTTTTACATGCTCCATTTCGAAAAGTTTCTGATACTGCTTTACCAGAGCATTTTTCGGCTCTTTCAGAATCTGTACCATAGCCTCTTCATTTAGCTCCAGAAGTGTCGCCAGCACAGGGAGCCGACCTATGAATTCCGGGATAAAGCCGTATTTGAGCAGATCTTCAGGGGTGACTTCAGTCAGAAGCTCTCCTGCCTTCTTTTCAACTTTTCGCTTTATGTCTGCGCCAAAACCAAGAGTCTTTACTCCGGTTCGCTGCTGAATTACGCTTTCAAGTCCGGCAAAGGCACCACTACAGATAAAGAGGATATTGGTTGTATCAACTTTCAGAAATTCCTGCTGTGGATGCTTGCGCCCACCCTTGGGAGGGACACTTGCTACTGTTCCTTCAATAATTTTCAGGAGAGCCTGCTGAACCCCTTCACCTGATACATCCCGGGTTATTGATGGGGAATCGGTCTTCTTTGCGATCTTGTCAATCTCATCAATATAAATAATCCCTTTTTGCGCCTTTTCAACGTCATAATCTGCTGCCTGAAGCAGGGAAAGAATGATATTCTCCACATCCTCGCCAACATATCCGGCCTCAGTAAGGTTTGTTGCATCTGCCATTGCAAAAGGGACTTTGAGAATACGTGCAAGGGTTTGAGCCAAGAGTGTTTTCCCCGAGCCGGTAGGACCCAGAAGAAGAATGTTGCTCTTCTGCATCTCAACATCAGAAGGCTTGCCCATATACTCAATACGTTTGTAGTGATTGTAAACTGCGACTGCCAGAGTCTTCTTGGCGCTGTTCTGCCCTATGACATACTCGTCAAGAACCTCCCTGATCTCTTTCGGCTTGGGCAGATTGTTGATATCCGGCCCGGCAGTATCGTCAAGGCGGGTCTCTTCGGCAATGATGTCGTTGCAGAGTTCAATACACTCGTCACAGATATATACAGTTGGCCCTGCTATCAACTTCTTGACTTCATCCTGACTCTTGCCGCAAAAAGAGCAGATAAGCGCGTCAGACCTGTCATCCCGTTTACTCAACTGGCACCCCCTGTCACCGGACTACGTGCAAGCACGGAGTCGATAATGCCGTATGCTGCGGCCTCCTGGCTTGACATGAAGTAATCGCGGTCTGTATCAGCCTCAACCTTGTCAAAGGTCTGGCCGGAATGGTTAGACAGCAGTTGGTTAAGCTCTTTCTTCATACGAAGAATTTCTTTGGCGTGAATACTTATGTCAGTTGCCTGACCCTGGAATCCTCCAAGAGGCTGATGAATCATGATACGTGAATGCGTCAGGGCAAAGCGTTTCCCTTTTTCGCCACCTGCAAGGAGCAGGGCTCCCATTGAAGCGGCCTGTCCTACGCATATGGTGGAAACATGAGGCTTTATATACTGCATGGTGTCATAGATTGACATGCCGGAGGTGACAATACCGCCGGGAGAGTTGATATAAAGATGGATATCCTTATCCGGATCTTCTGATTCCAGAAAAAGGAGCTGCGCAATTATCAGGTTGGACAGGTTGTCATCAATCGGGCCACCCAGAAAAATGATCCTCTCCTTCAACAATCTGGAGTAGATGTCAAAAGCCCGCTCGCCTCTTCCACTCTGCTCAACTACAATAGGAACAAACATTTAAACCTCGTATGACTTTTAGTCGGCCAATTGTGCCGGATTCTCGGTAATCTGTCTCTCCAGCTCTGTTATTTCGGCTTTTGAGGCTATCAGTTCAAGCACCTTCTCCTCTTTTATCTGCTCAGAGAGATTCTCTTTCGCCTCTTTGCCTTTCAGATAGTACTTGCTGACCTTTTCATACTCCTGACCGCTTTCGGCAGCAATCCTTCTGATACGCTGTTCAATATCTTCATCGGAAATCTGGATGCCATTCATGACCGAGAGCTCCTGCAAAAGCAGCGCACCTTTAACCTGATTTGACGCTACTGTTCTGAACTGGCTCTTGTAGGCCTGTTCATCAAGACCCATCATCTCCAGCGTAAGTTGCTGGTATTGAAGACGCTTTTTGGTGTTCTCAAGCATATTTACAAGTTGTCGCTCAACAAGGGTGTCAGGGATATCCAGATTGTTATTTTCGATCAGAGCCTGCACGAGAGCATCCTTGAAGTCGCGATCAATCCGATCCAGCTCCTGTTTTTCATAGGTCTCAGCGACCTTGCTTCTCAAGTCGGCAAAGGTGTCGAAATTACCGAACTCCTGGGCAAAAGCATCGTCAAATTCAGGGACTTCCCTGGCTGACAGCCCTTTGAGTGTTACATCAAATTCAACCGGTTTGCCGGAAAGCTTTTCATCGTTATAATTTTCAGGGAAGACTGCCTTTATCCTTTTTCGTTCACCAGCCAACATCCCTACAACCTGCTCCTCAAATCCCGGAATAAAAGAGCCGCTCCCGAGTTCCAGCTGATAATCTGTCGCATCACCATGTTCCAGCTTTTCACCATCGACAAAACCCTCAAAATCAATGGTTGCGTGATCGCCCAACATGGCAGCTCTCTCTTCAGCAAGAGGCACCAGTTGTGAAAAGTTTTCCCTCATCTTTTCGAG
>JANNRW010000043.1:0-3936 GCA_031401815.1 Geobacteraceae bacterium
AGTGCGGTAGCCGCAGGCAGGGTAGTCACCATCCCCGGCAGCGCCATATCGTTAAACGAATGGCATGGCACGGGGTACATCACGAGAAACCCGAATACCGGCGAGGGGACGTATATCATTTCTAATGGATATGCGGGGGGAGGAACTTCAAGCTCGCCAGCACCAGGGGCTTTAGGGTTCCTTGCAAGAAGATATGCAGCAATAGCATTAGGCAAGCCAGCAAGAGAAGTTCTCCTAAATTCCGGAATTTTTAATTACTGGCTACCTTTTGCAATGGATGAGTATGTTACGTTTCATATCGCACTTATGCTTATGGCGCGAGGGTATATTCCACGATTTGAAAATACTTTTTCTAAGGCCACTTTTTTAAACCTAGTTAATCGACAAGATAACGCCATTATCTATTACAGCGGGCATGGAGCTAAACCAGGAAATGGTTATGATGCGTCGCTAATTCCGGGGTACTTACCAAATGGAGATCCCGATTACGTATATCCGAATGATATTCATGCCAATGCTCGAGTTGTTTTTTTGAATGCGTGCCATAGTGCAACTGGCAATTTTTCTACAGCTTTTGGTTCAGGCAATGAACTATTTTTAGGGTGGGATAAAGCAATATATCCTACAGTATCAACATACTTTGGATATGAGTGGTGGAAATTTATGGCATTGGGAAGTACTGCCTCTTTTGCGGCATCTGCCGCAGAGCTTGGATCAGGATTCTTTACTAGCGATGAGGTTTTTCCAGCTCAACCAAAAATCAAAATATCAAATCCTAATTTTAGGTTATGGTGAATATGATGAGCCGATATTTATATTTTAAGCGTGTGGGTATAGCATTAATTGTAATTATTATAATATTTATAGTTATCATTGTATTCAAATGTAAGTTATCTGATGAAAAAGCAATCGAGATAGCAAGGACAACGTGTTCAGTATTAAATTTAAATGATAATGGCTCTTATAGGGTGAAAAGTGCAAATATACTGAGACAGTTCTTGTTTGGTATTAAGTATAAAAATGTCTTTATAAATAATGGTAATGATGAAATCTCTGTACTTATCGGGTGCAAAGATATTGATATTGTTGGTATTTATAATACCGGTTTATATAACAGATATCTACAGTCAAACACTATAAAAGTTAACGACAATGAAGTAGTCAGATGGAAAGCAATTATTTCGAATATTGATGCAACAAATGACATGATGTCAATTGCAAATAAACTCAGAATAAAAGAGGATATGAAGCTCAGCTCAATTGCACTTGATAAATACAAAGGTGTTTGGAGTGGGCGCTGGCAGAGAATCTTAAACGGCATAGAGGTAGAAGATGATTACATTATTATTAACATAATGGCGGTGAATGGTGATTTTTACTCATATAGTAAGCATATCAATGGTTATACGTGCTCAACTATTGCAAAACTAACCAAAGAAGATGCTTTTAAGATAGCAGAGCTAACATTTAAAAAAGAATTTACTGATTTTGAATGGAAAAATAATAGTGATAAATTTGAGGTAAAGTCTTGTAGTTTGAAAGTGATATCAAGCAAGCTAGGTGTTAAAAATATATTCAACATCGACAATATTTGTAAACTAGCATGGGTGGTGACTATTAGCACAAAAGATATTGTTGGCAATAAAACAGTTGGGATAGTAAATAAGGACTCATCTATTATATATATCGATGCAGAAAATGGAAATATTATAAGCACAGATATTAATATAGGTCACTAACTATTTATGATACATGTGCTACGACACAACTGGATTGCCAATAACTATAGCCATCCAATAATCATACATCTGAAATCAATATTGCATTAAGAGTCAATTTTGAAATCTACTAATTATATAAGTACAACTACTGTATTTCTTGTGATTGTGACTGTTATTGTATTATCAGGACTATGCTTGCCAGATAGATTAGTTATTCCTGTTCATGGTGCAACCCGTGCGGATTGGAATCCAAAATCCTTTTGGTTTAGCCCGTGGGGTAAGTCCGGTGTTCACAAGGGGATCGATATTTTCGCGAAAGAAGGTACCCCGGTTCTCGCGGCATGCTCTGGTCTGGTTGTGTATGCTGAATCAAATAAGGATGGTGGCAATGTTATTTCAATACTCGGCCCTAAATGGTGCATTCACTACTATGCTCACCTGAAAACGCAAAAAGTTAATCGTGGAGAATTCATAACGCAAGGAACGGAAATTGGAACTGTCGGCACTACCGGTAATGCTATTGGAAAAGCGCCACACCTCCATTATGCAATAATTACCCAGATTCCTTACATCTGGAGATATCAAGCAAACAACTATGGATTTGACAGAATGTTTTTTCTAAACCCGCATGAAAGGCTAACACATTGATTTTTGCATCGATTAAAGAGACATTTGTGTTCCGCAAGCATTCGAGGTTTATTGCTACCATTGCACTTGGTTTCTTCACCTGGACCTCAGGAGGCTTCTTCAGTCTAGCCCATGCGGCCAAGCTGGAGGCGAATAAGCCGTCAGTCAAGTCAGTGCCGCAGTTGCAGCAGAAATCCCCCCGCGTTGAAGAGCGTTTCTCGAAGCTGACCGAAGAGCTGGAAAACACCCTTGCCGATACCAAGGCCGATCATGTCAGTAAAAAGACTCGCCTGAAAGCCGGTCACGACGAGATCATTAAACTCGACACCGAGATGCGTGCCCAATTCGCCGCCACGGAGCAGAAGCTGAAGGCTGCCAAACTCCCCGCCGCAATACTGGAGCGGCACCGCAAGTTCGTCAAACATTACGACGACAACTTGAGTGAACTGAAGGGGAACGTTGCCAGGGTTGAGAATGCAAAAAACCAGGCAGAGATAGAGGTTGAGGTAGAGAAAACCCACAAGCATCTGAAGCGGGTCAAGGCCCCGTCGGCACACCAGAAGCTTGATCCAAACAATCTGCCCAACCGGAAACGGAGCATTGTTTGGCGCGAACCGAGGACAAAGAAAGAGGCGTTTGGCAAGGATTTTAAGAGAGACAAGCAAGCATGGGAAAGCCAGCCGAGAATCATGGTCGCCGCCAACGGAACACTGGCCGGACTGCTGGTGTCCAACAGCATAAATGCGATAACTCTCCCTGCCGCTGATGATCTGGCCGAAACCACTGATGTGCAGTTTACCCCCGAAATACAGGCTAAAGCCTTGGAGTTGGGTAACAACCCCGTGAAGATATACGAATGGGTTAAGAATAATTTCAAATATGAGCCGTATTATGGCTCCCTCAAAGGTGCCCAGCAGACGTTATTGGAAAAATCCGGAAATGATTTTGACCAGGCCAGTCTCCTCATCGCTCTATTACGAGCGTCAAATATCCCGGCCAAATACGTCTATGGCACCATCGAAATGCCAGCCGAACGGGCAATGGCCTGGCTGGGAGTAAAAGATCCGAAGGTGCCAGGTGATATCATTGCATCCGGCAGCATCCCGGCAACCGGAATCAAAGACAGCACCGGCAAAATTACCACTATTCGTCTCGAACATGTCTGGGTTGAAGCGTTCGTCAACATGTACCCTTCGTTTGGAGCGAAGTCTGGGGCGGGAAATGCCTGGACACCCATTGACCCCAGTTTCAAGGAAAATAAAATAAAGGATTCCATAAATATCTCCAAAATAGTCAAATTCAACGAAGTTGAATACCTGAGCAAGCAAAGTACAGCATCACCTTCGCTTTCATATCTACATACTCTGGAGGACTATCACACCGCCACTTATCAAGGCACAATGCGTGAGATGTTTTACGCAACAAAGATCATAGAAAAAGAATTCGGCATCTTTATGGGGACGCTGCCTTATAAAATTGTTGTCGTTGGCAGTAGGTTTTCCGGCATAGATGCGACATTAAGACACAAGATAACAATCAGTCTGAATGATCTGCGTATTCCGATGAAGTCGGCCACCTATTCCGACGG
>JANNRW010000044.1:0-2843 GCA_031401815.1 Geobacteraceae bacterium
CATACTTCCGCCGGTCGTATCCCGACTGACAAGGCGTACCGTTTTTATGTCGACTCTCTGCTTGCCATCCGTGCAGTTGACCGTAACGAGCGGGAGGAGATCCGCCGTAGCTGTTCGGTTGATGGACGGGATGTCGAGAGCGTTTTCCGCGATATCAGTCAGATGCTCTCCTCTGTTTCTCACTACATGGGTATTGTTGCTGCTCCGCGTTTCAATGCGAATCTGTTTCGACAGATAGATTTCATCCGTCTTGGCACCCGCAGGGTTCTGGCAATACTTGTTTCACAGAGCGGTTCCGTGCAGAACAGGATTATTAATCTCAAAGAGGATATCCCTGGTGAAGAGCTTGTGCAGATGGCTAACTATCTCAACGCTCTACTGCATGGGCTGACTATTTCCGAGGTTAAGATCCGGATTCGTGAAGAGATGGAGAGTGAAAAAATACGTTATGACAATCTGCTGGCCAACGCCCTGAACCTTTCCCGGCAGGCGCTTGACGAAAATGGAGCCGAACTGTTCATAGAGGGGCAGAGTAATATTCTTGAGCTTCCCGAGTTTGATGATGTCCAGCGGATGAAGGATATCTTCAGGGCAATGCAGCAGAAAAGCCAGTTGCTGGCACTTCTGGAGAACTGCCAGAGAGCCCCGGGGATTAATATTTTCATAGGCTCCGAGTCGCATCTCAACAGCATGTCCGGGATGAGTCTGATAACTTCTACCTATGTATCCGGAAAAAATACCCTGGGGGTTCTCGGAGTTATCGGGCCAACCCGGATGGGGTATGGCAAGGTCATTCCGATTGTCGATTATACTGCAAAAATGCTTACCAGATTGCTGAACGTTGGCTGAAAGAGGCAGTTTGGTGAGTTTATCGAGTTCATAGAGTTTTAGAGTTGTGCGAGAGTTGAAAATTGAGAGTATGAGGGAATAAACGTGAAAAAAGAGAAACATGCAGTCGAACAGGAGAGCGGTGCCGGCGCTGAAGCGCCTTTAGCAGGAGCAGACGGGTCTGACCGCATTGTCGAGCTTGAGGCGCTGCTTGCAGCAAGGGATGCCGAAGTGGCTGCCAACTGGGACAAGTTTGTCCGTGAACGAGCCGATCTGGAAAATTACCGCAAGAGAACCCAGAGAGAAAAGGAAGAGCTTATCCGTTACGGTAATGAATCCCTGATTATGGAGATACTGCCGGCGATAGACAACATGGAGAGAGCTCTGGATCATCTTGATACTGAGAGCAGTGACCCGGTTGTTGTTGGCATCAAAATGACGCTGGAGATGCTTCTTGCCGCCCTTAAAAAGTTTGGTGTAACACCTCTTCTGGCGGAAAAGGGGGGGGAGTTTGACTCTGCTCTTCACCAGGCAATGGGTCAGATGGAATCTGATCTCCCGGCAAACAGCATTGCCGAGGTGTTTCAGAAGGGGTATCTGATGAATGAACGCCTGCTCCGTCCAGCTATGGTTATGGTTACTAAAAGTCAGTGAACCGGGAACTGGGATCTGCAAAATCTGTACGGCTTTTCTTTCCTGATCCCGGTTCACAATTCCCAGTTCACAATTTTGGTTCCCTGATTCCGTTTTTTTCAAGCACCCCTTGTTTTTTTGAACGGGGATGACTAGCTTCATACCAAAGCCGCAAATAAAGACGCAAATCAATCAGATAGCAAAGCTATCACTTTCAAGAGGAGGAAATAATGAGCAAAGTAATCGGAATAGACCTGGGAACCACAAACTCCTGTGTTGCCATCATGGAGGGTGGGGAGCCTGTTGTCATAGCAAATACCGAGGGGAGCCGGACTACACCTTCAATGGTGGCAATAACCGAAAGTGGTGAAAGGCTGGTTGGACAGCAGGCAAAGAGGCAGGCGGTAACAAACCCGGAAAATACGCTTTTTGCAATCAAGCGGCTTATCGGGCGTAAATTTGATACCGAAGCAGTTCGTAAGGATATCAAGATTTCACCGTTCAAGATTGTAAAAGCTGACAATGGTGATGCCTGGGTTGATGTTCGCGACAAGAAGTTTTCCCCTCCTGAAATTTCCGCCATGATTTTGCAGAAGATGAAAAAAACCGCCGAAGATTACCTTGGGACTACAGTTACTGATGCTGTCATTACTGTCCCGGCTTACTTTGACGACTCGCAGCGCCAGGCGACCAAAGATGCGGGCAAGATCGCCGGACTTAATGTATTGCGGATCATAAACGAGCCTACAGCTGCTGCTCTTGCTTATGGCCTCGACAAGAAGCATGACGAAAAGATAGCGGTTTTCGACCTTGGCGGAGGAACCTTTGATATCTCCATTCTCGAACTGGGTGACGGCGTTTTTGAAGTTAAATCTACCAATGGCGATACCTTCCTTGGTGGAGAAGACTTCGATCAGGTAATAATCGACTGGATTGCCGATGAGTTCAAAAAAGATCAGGGGATTGATCTTCGCAGCGACAAGATGGCTCTTCAGCGGTTGAAGGAGGCTGCAGAAAAGGCAAAATGCGAACTTTCCACCTCAATGGAGACCGATATCAACCTGCCGTTCATCACTGCTGATGCAACCGGGCCTAAACATATGAATCTGAAGCTCTCCCGCGCCAAACTTGAAGCTCTTTGCGGAGAGCTTATCGCCAGCCTGGAAGGGCCTTGCCGGACAGCACTCAAGGATGCCGGGCTTTCTGCCTCGGAAATCGACGAGGTCATTCTTGTAGGCGGGATGACAAGGATGCCGGCTGTACAGAAGCGGGTTCAGGATATTTTTGGCAAAACTCCCAACAGAGGGGTGAATCCTGACGAGGTTGTCGCTATCGGCGCAGCCATTCAGGGGGGTGTTCTCAGGGGGGATGTAAAAGATGTG
>JANNRW010000045.1:0-11955 GCA_031401815.1 Geobacteraceae bacterium
GACTCTGATAGTGCGGCCAAAGCGACCTTGGCCTTAAAAGCTGCGCTGTGACGTGTACGATGTTGTTGCATTGAACTCTCCTTTTGAAATAGCGAGGTTCATTGCTTACACACATGTCTCAGAAAGCGCAACCACTTCAGGGTGGGGGAGAAACAGTGCTGCTGCTATTGTTATTCCCTCCGGATGTGCCAACGCCAGAAGATGTGCTGCCGCCACCACAACTTGTAAGACTTAAAGTCATTAGTGCAATTAAAAGTGCTATGGTAGCTTTCAAAAGGTTTGCCTCCTTCAGGTTGCTGTTACCGCAAACCAAAAACCATTTGCGTTATGCCGATTATGTCGTTGCTGTCGATCTTGCCGTTGCCAATCGGTTTGCCCTGATAGTCAAGCGGCGCAATATCGCCTTGCAGCAGGTCTGCTGCCGACGGGATTGTCTTGCCGGTAGCAATGGACATTAAATAATTGACGTCAGCCCAAGTTGGGCGGGTTTTCCCCGGCTGAGGAACCAAAACGCCGCTTCTTGGCAACAAGGCGGCACAGCCCGCTGTAATGCCGCCGCTTATTCCCGTACAGCTCCAGACCCAAGGGTCATTGCCAGAAACAACTGTTGCCGTTCCGGCACTGCAAAGATCTGCTGTCGGCACCATAGTGACAGTAGACCCGTCGGCACTGCCGCAGGCACCGGCTACAGAAGCAATGTTAAACACTGCTTTTGCCGGTTGCGAGTTTTCAGAAGCAGCAGGAGAAGCAGCCTTGGCTCCGTTTGTTGCTGCAAGCAAGAAGATTATTATTGCAACAATGAGTCTCAAAATTGACATGATTGAGCCTCCTTAGAGTTGGGTGGCATTGATAGAAAACATAAGCGTGGAAAACTGAGATTGCCGAGCTACAGAAAAATGAACCCGAAATCATTTACACAAAACTATTTACAGACCCTTACAGACCCGCTCCGCAGGTTCTTCAAGTCCTTTTATGGCTTCTCCTCAGCTTTATCCCTCCAGTATTTAGATCTCTTATCCAATCGTCTGTTCATTTTGATATCTGCTTTAGGCACATTCATCACATTAATCCTGAAATTAATGGTCTCCATTACAGACGCTAGTGAAGATTGTGCTTTCTTATCGCCATTCTCCGCACCAATATGTAACCAATACAACCCTTCTTTCCTATCACGTTCATACCAATTGTAATACGTCGAGAGACGAAAAGCCGCACTTCCGTTGCCTGCAAGAGCTTGGTCCTCAAGCAGAGATCTTTCCTCTGGCGAGATAAAAAAAACTTGTCCATCACTAGTTCGCCATTCTTTATTATCTTTTGCTATTAAGCCAACAGGAATAAGAATGAATATAGAAAACGAGAGCGCAACCAGTACAACCATGCGTTGATAAGTAGTAGTAATCTTTCTAGTATTATCCATTTTCGCTCGCCTTTTTGCTATTTGGTGGCCTAATATCCTCACAGCGAATTACTCGAGGCATATAGGTGTCACGATGAACTGCCGTTGGCCTTTGTCCGGCGGTTCCCCAAAGGGTCGTAGCTGTACCCCTCTACCAAGGCATTGGCAAAATTGCGCAATTCGGTAAGTCTGCTCAGCTCGTCATAGACATATTTTTGCGCATTTGATTCAACAGTGTTGCCGAAATCGTCACGCAGGTAATAGAAATAAGATAAGCTACTGGAATTCCTGTCGCTTGTTCTTACAGATGAAAGCTGGTTGTTCGGATAATATTGGAAGCGCCAGTTGGGGGACATTTTATTTGTTGATTAATTCGGGTTCGAAGTGAAGTTAGTGAACAAATAGAATGTCCCGGAGCCTCCACCTTTCTGTAGTGAGTTGGTCGTGCTTCTCACACTACCAAAAAATCTCATCATGTCTTTTACTTACATCAACTGGTGCACTTACGAGTTGAATTCGCCAAATAGCCGCTAATATTTAGACTTGAAATTTAGCGATTTTGCATCGCGTGAGACATAGATTGCTTTTTTCTCAAGCTGACTGCCTATCTGGTTGCCCCTCCAAAATCATCCTTAATTAAATATCGTCTAACAACTACACCATCTTTTAATGGCAGTAGCTGATAAATACTCCCGTCTGAGTCCATCATACTCGAATTGCATTCGCCTCGACACTCTAGGGGTAATATGATTTTTTGATTATTTAATGTGTGCTCAATGACATCATTAATTAGTATTTTATATTCCTCACCACTTTCTTCATTCAGGCTATTCAATACCATTTGCGGAGGCAATGAGCTTTTCCCCTTTCGTTTGTTTTTAATTAGTTTGACAGAGTAAAAATGGCCCCCCTTATCATACATGTTATAGCCAATAGCTCTTGTGGATCTTTTTTTGCTATTCGATTTATTTAAATCTAAGACAATTAATTCATCCTTTCTTGACTTACTATTAAAGCTATATATAATAGGATTTTTGTCATAGGTCATTCCAATTACATATGTTATCTCATTAATGCCTCCATTATATAACGATTCAATAATCTTTCCTTTTGAGTCATAAGCAACAATTTTGTTTGGCCAGATATTTGTAATCAAGTAATTTTTATTTTTGTTTGCAAGTAATCTAATATAACCTTCATCTGCTTTTTTTGTTTTTAATTTTCCAAATGAGGCTACTGACAATCCTTTCGAAGAGTATTTGTTGATAATCTTTCCGCCTTCTCCTTCAATAAATCCTTGAAGAACATAATATTCATCATTCAACACTGAAAACTCAAATGGTAAGCCGTCTTTCCTCCAATCTGTCTGCAAATTCACAACTTTTTGCAACTCACCATTTTTTGCAAATACCTGTACGCGATTATTGATACCGTCTAGTATAAATATATTATCATCATTAATAAATAGCTGTAGCGAATGATTAAATGGATAGTTTGCATCAGAAACAAACCCAAAATCACCGGGTTGAGACCCCCAACTACCTATGACAATCGTCTCTGAACTTACTATTTTATTTGCAAATGCATTACTAACTGAAAAGAGAAATAATAAGGATATTACATACATTGAAACATGTTTTGTCATTGTGAAGGCCTCCAATATCCGACTAAGTGGTCTCTTAGCCAATCAGTATAACCTGGACTTATTGAATCATCCCTGTACTGTATTCCATACTTAGCACCTTTAGCATGAACAACAGAAATTAACCTTCCATCTTCAACTCCAGTAATTACGTAAACATGCGTTGCTTGACTGGTTGTTACTCCTTGTTTTACAAACAATGCATCACCTGGCTGCGTTATTGATTCATCGGCACCTAACCATCCAGAAGTTTCTTTCGCGGTTAGAAACAATGAATTAACGTTTCTCCAATTTTCACCAATTGTTTCATCAAAATTAACACCGGCTCTCCCCCACACATATCCAAGAAATCCAGTGCACTTTCCTATTTTATCATAGGAATATTTGACTTGGTCTTCTATGAACTCGGCAAGATTAGCTACATATTCGCCCTTTGTTGAAAAGTCTGTAATAACCGGAAGCTGACTTGGTGAGAGGCTTTGATTGCCAGCAGTCACATTATTAATAATTTGCGGTGGCTCGCCAGGTGAACTGGGGTTCAACCCCATCGGATCAACAAAATTCACCGGATTATTGTTCACATACACATACTGATTAATCCCACCCTTAAGCCCAATCGGGTCTCGCTGCGTAAACCTCCCAATGGTCGGGTCATAGTACCTGGCTCGGTAGTAAATCAGCCCCGAAGCATCCGGCTCCCTTCCCGTATAGCCATAATGAACCCCTGCCGGTTGATCGCCGGTGCTGTTCCCCCAGGCATCGTAGGAAAGGGTAGCGGACACTGCTCCTGCCTGGTTCACCATCTTCACCACGCTCCCCAGGCCGTCGCGCAGATAGTATGATGACGACGTGCTGTCTGATCGTACCAGAGGGTCGTCCGTCCCCATGCCATGGGTGTAGCGAACCGGCGGGCGGTTCCAGTCGGTATACTCGGCGATAATGTTTGAGCCGTTATAGTGATAATTGGTGGTGATTGCTCCGCTGCTTCTGGCAATCCGCCGACCCTGATCATCGTAACGGTAGCTCTGAGGGGCGCTGCCTGGTTTGGTGACAGATTTCAGTTGATTGAAGGCGTTATAGATGAAGCTTGTGGTGGTGCCTCCTGCTGTTTTTGACAGCTGGTTACCATTCTCGTCATATTCATAACTTGCCTGCAATTGTCCTGCTTCACTCCCCAGGTGAATCTCCTTCAACTGATTAGCCGCATCGTACAGGTAACAACTTGTTGAACTGCCGTTGGTCTTTGTCCGGCGGTTCCCCACGGGATCATAGCTGTACCCCTCTACCAAGGCGTTGGCAAAATTGCGCACTTCGGTAAGTCTGCTCAGCTCGTCATAGATATATTTTTGCGCATTCGATTCAACAGTGTTGCCGAAATCGTCACGCAGGTAATAGAAATAAGATACTCTACTGGAATTTCTGTCGCTGGTGCTTACTGATGAAAGCAGGTTGTTCGGATAATATTGGTAGGAATCTTTAAGCCCTTGGGGAAGGTTTTTCGCGATAAGCCTGCCGCCTTTGTCATACATGAAACTGATTACATCATTATTTGGTGCCTGGATTGCCGTAAGCCTCCCTACAGGGTCATACAGGTATTGGGTCTGCTTGCCATCCAACTCCTGCATCCAGCTCAGCATCCCACCTGGGGTATAGCCGTAGTTCAGCGCCTTGAAACCTCGGCTGTCACTGGCAAACATCAACCGATGGGTCGCATCGTAGCCATAGGCGTAGGTTGTTTCAGGCATTTCCGCCTTTGTTACCTGTCCAAGAGGGTTGCGGCTATAGGTGAGGGTGCCGTCTGTTACGTTACTGCGGGTTTTAAGCTGATGGCCGTAGTCCCACTGGTAGGTCACTACCCTCTGCCTGGCATCGGTACTCTTGACGATATTGTTGTTTATGTTGTATTCGAAATTCCAGGAATGCCCCAACGGGTCGGTCTCACTGATTTTCCGGCCAAAGTCGTCGTAGGCATAGCTCATCTGTAGCGCAAGATGATCTGCAGCGGAACCGGTGCCGGTCAGATCCGTGGTATGGCCTGCCTCAACGGCAGTGAGATTGCCGAGGGGATTGTAGCTGTATTTGGTAACCGGCCTGATCCGGCCAAGGATGGTATCCGTATACTCAGGGCCGACCATT
The DNA here is from genome assembly GCA_031401815.1 of Geobacteraceae bacterium. GTDB lineage: Bacteria > Desulfobacterota > Desulfuromonadia > Geobacterales > DSM-12255 > JANNRW01. The sequence continues at coordinate 5,175 of JANNRW010000045.1, forward strand.
CTGACCGGGCGATTCAGTTCGTCATAGGAGGTCAGGGTAGTTCTGACCGTGGTCCCTGCCACCTGGGATACGCGGATGACATTGCCATTGGCGTCATAGTCATACTCGGTCGAGGCACCAAACTGGTTGCCGCTATTACTCGTAACATACTGCTTTTTCAAGCGTCCATTCTTTATGGAGTCAAAATATTCATATTTGACGCCATTGCCGTTGGGATCGGTGACGCTGCGCATTTTTCCGCTCAGATCATAGGTTTTCGTTACGCTATTCCCCTCCTGATCAAACGCCTTGATAACATGATTGTTTTTGTCGTACTCAAGCCCCAGCGTGAAGTTATCGGGGTTGGTAATCTTGACCAGATTACCGGCAGCATCGTAAACATAGTAAGTGGTGAATCCTCCAGCATCCCGGCTCCATTGCTTCCTGTCAGACATGTCATAGTCGGCGCTGGTCAGGTCTACAACCTTGCTGGTGCCATCTGTCTGAATAACAAGCTTGTTTTCGGTAGCGTTGCCGTTGGCATCAAATTTATAATCGCGCATATTGCCGAGAGCATCAGAGCCTCTCTCAATCCGATCCACTTTGTCATAATCATAGCGGGTCGGATACCAATCCCCAGTGATCCCGTTTTTGACACGACCGAGACCGTCGTAGACAAGGGTTACCGAATCTTTTTCCGTGGCCGAAATAATACCATCACCATCCTTGTCGCCACGACGGGTTATACCTACCAGATTCAACCCCTGAATATTGTTGACCATGTCGTTGTATTCAAATTCGTAAACTGACCCGGCCAGGGTTTGCAGATTTTCCGCAACTGGCAGTGCCAATGTTTGCAGATTTGCGACTTGCTTGGCAATATCCCGGACTTTACGCGATGATGTAACAATCCCCTTTTCACCATAACTGTTGATCGTCCAGGCGCTAATGTCGGCAGCATCCGGGCTGTAATTGACGGGATTGATTGTCTGTCCCACCCCCTGCTTCAGCTTTATTTCGTGGATCAGGTTGCCGACGGCGTCATACTTATTTATCGTATAGTTACCATTGGCGTCCTTGACTTTACCGGGTTGATTAAAGTCGTTAAAGTAACTGAACTCGATCATGGTGTTGCTGGGGTTTGTTATTCTGGTAACGTTGCCGTTTACATCATAATCATATTTGGTTTCATACCCTTCAGGATCACGCTTCGCCGTCCGGTTGTAGGGGTTAGCACTATCCCCATAGGTGTAAGTCCGGGTTGCACCGTTCTCCTCAACAATCTTGATCGGGTTGCCATATTCGTTAAAGAAGAAACGTCGGGTATTGCCACGTTCGTTAACCTGAACCGTTTCCCGCCGAAAATCGTTAAAGCTGAAGGTATTGGTCTCGCCAAGGGTATTGGTATGGCGGAAGACCCTGCCATTATTATAGTACTCGAAAGTCATGCCGTTGCCTCGGGGCAGGGTATATTTCTTCATAGCATGATTGATATTGACACCATCGGCAGAGCCATAATACTCGTAGACTACCGGGTTCTGTTTGCCGTCCATTACCAGCGGGTTTTTGTAATACTGTAGATTGCCGTTGCCGTCATATTCGTACTTGTGCACACGCTGTGTCCAATCCCTGATTTCGCTGATCCGGCTACCGGTATAACTGATGGTGAGTATGCGATTTGAGAGGCCGTCTGAAACCGAAGTCAGATTGTTGCCATCATATCCCATAGTCAGAGTATTATTATTGCGATCCTTGATGGAAAGAAGTTTTGCCTTTTGCCCCACCATGCCCGCAACCCCTTCAAAGGTAAAGGTAAGGCCGTTTTTCTCCGTGACGGTGAAGGTGCCGCCACTGTTTCTGTTCATCTTGAAGAAGAATCCCGTAACTGGGGTAAAAACAGAGCCGGTAGTCACACCGCCGGGAGCACCAGCAACTGCGGCTTTTTTCCGGGCACCTGTGCCGTCATTCCAGGTAACGAATGAGGTATTACCCCCTTCAGTGCCAGAATTAAATGTGAGGTAATGGTTGAAACTGTGAGTCCAGCCATAGCCGAGCGGGCCATCTTCAGCATTGCGACTGTTATAGGAGCGCTCGAAAACCAGCGGCAAACCGCGCCCCTTGATACTCAAGTCGCGCTCGATGTGATACATGTTGCCGGTAACCATGTCAACCGGGTCACCGGCTGCAGTGCGCGGAACGCCGGGGCCGACCATCCCGTCGCCGACTTCTGAAATTGCTGAGTCAACATAGGGGCCGGTATACGGATTAACCCAGCCGGTACCAGTTTCAGGGTTCCAAATATATGGGGTTGGATCGCTACTTATCGTTTCTCCACCACCGAAACCACCGCTGATTAAATATCCCCCACAGTCCGAGTCTCTCCTGGTTTCCCAATCAGACAATTCCGCCCATACAGCGCCCTTCCAATCGCCATAGCGAAGTAGGCTTCTTGGTATTGTGATGATGCAGCCTTTGTCAATTGCTTGTTTATATTTGGTAATATCTCCAGATGAATGATTCAGGGTCGAATCAATATTACTGGTAAGTTTCCCGCTTTGACTTGCCCAGTTTGCGCTTGTTAATTCCAGCACTTCTATTCCGTTTGCATGAGCGAATTGCAATCCACGGGTGGTGCTGAGGGCGTCAATCCGGGCGTTTTCTTGCCATACATATGATTCATAGGCTGAACCGTTATATCCTAAAAGCCTGAAGGTCTTTTCTTGAGCTAAACCGCTGGTAAGATCGCCTGGGCCGTAAGGTATCATTCTAATGTCAATAAGAAAACCTTCACTGTTTACGGCAAAAGGGAGACCAAATAGGTACTGCACTTTCATTTTTGTTGAGGTTGACCCCACTCCAAAGCCGCCGCCGGTACAAGCACCATCAAGTTCGGCGATGCGTTCGCTGCTATCGGATTCGTACCGCATAAATTTAAGGCCGACCAGATGAAGAAATTCTCCCAAAGTCTGTTCAAGATTATCATTTGCATTGGCCGTCGTCCGAATGGATTGAATGAGCTTGGCTGCGCGTTCGTTTATGAGCCGATCAGAGGCCTGAAATCCGTAGACTTGTTCAGCATAATAACTGGAGGCATCAATGGAACTGGTCAATATACTAAACATTGAACCAGTACCCTGATACGAGTCTGTCGGCACTACTTGCGCTTCGAGCGAATTCGTAGTGCAAAGACCAACCGGAACTGAGCCTATCGCTTGATCCACCCCGTCAAGTTTTATGACCGGTACAACTGCAATAGTGCAAGGTGTCGGAGATGTTGCTTTTTCGATTTTCCCATCTTTTCGCCAGGCATCAAGTGCTGCCTGATGACCGGCTGTTGCCCCTTTAAAGGAGATTGTTATAGGTTTTAGAAGCATCTGTGGGAGAGAAAACGTTGTCGTCGGAAGGATAACCGGATAGGGAGATGTGCCATATTTTAGCGTCATTTTGAATTTATAACGGTGACTGTCAGGCACTTCTGCGGTTTCAGCACTGGAACTTACACCGTTCCAGCCAATAAATGAGATTACTTCATAGGGAAGTGATGCCGGCAGGATATCAATTTTCAGAGGGCTCTGCTTTGTTCGATAAGGGACATCTTCCAGCGTATTATTGCCATAAAGTGGGGCAATTCCTTTGATATGGTTTTCAACCTGCTGTTCATAGGCTTCAAATGGTAATTCCATCGTCAGATGCGCAAAATAAGCCTCATAATCAAAATTGACATTAGTTGCTATTCCGCTTTGATAGCTGCTGTTGTTCTTATAACTTGGATCAAGAGCTATCCAGCGGTGACCGGCGTTATCCATCCTCGCCCCACGGTAATGTGCATATGGCACGCACGCCTCAACCCAAACGTGATTGAACTTCAAACCACCGGAGTTATTATAGTCAACATATGGATTCGAAGCAGATGCCATCCATCCCCACGCTGCAGCCTGCCCTTTTACTTCAAACCAGTTGGTCACATCATTGGATGACACCACCCCTTTTACGTAACGAGCAGGGATATTTGAAGCGCGTAAAAGGGCTATCAGTAGTGACGCCTGATCTGTAGGCCCGCCAGACTTGGAAACCAGAGTCCCTATTGCTCCCTTGAGCGAGCCATAGCTGGGCTGTAGCTTTATTTCGTTGCTGACATATTCAAAAATTTTCACAGGAGAAAAATTCAGACTTGCCGCCAAGTCTCTTATTTCCTGTGTCAACTGCACTTCCTGACTTTCGCCTCGGTCAGCGTTAGTATAGCCGCAGACAGTTGCTTCTGTTGGTGTCGCTGGAGGCGGAGCCAGCAACGTATTGCCGTTAAAGGCATAAACATTGTTTCGTGAGTCTGTTTTTGACATCATGTACGCCGGAGGTGGGGCACTGTCGAGAGGTTTATCTTGTGACGAAGGGACAAATTCCGGTCGTAATGTCGGCAGGTGATTGTTGGATGAGACATCTTGCTTTACTTTAGTTTTTTCATGAAGTTCGTAAAGCTCTTTTCGTGCCTTGGAAACAGCCATTTTGCGTGAATTTTTATCATTCGATGAATACACTGCTTCCAGGCTCTTGCCAACCCGGTCAAACCTCACTTCAATCTGATCAAGCAGAGCATCCCACTCTTTTATCTGCTCCTGGGCATGTACATCAAGAAGGGTTTTTCTGATTTCTGCAAACTGGTTTCTTACTTCATCCCGTACAATCTTCAGTTCCTTGTTTTTTACTGAAAGATGCGCTTTTTTTGCTGCAATTTGTTCTTCCTTAACATCCACATCCTGTTTTTGATCTTCTTCCTCAAGCTCTTTTACCGTTGCCACAACTTCATCAAGATGCCGTTCAAGAGCGGAAATTACCGAATTAGACCCTTTGAACGCTCTTTTTCCGAACATAGTGGCTACATCATCAGGCAGTGGCGCCGGATCTCTATGTCGCCCTTTGTCTCCGGCAAAAGCTCCACTGCAAAGCACCATGCAGACAAATATATGCAGTAACAGCCAAACGTTCCAGGACAAATTATGTTTTATAAGTTTTTCAGCTCTGGCGATGAAAAATATCATGCGTTGACTCTTCAAGTTGGAAAGCATCATATGGTAACCTCATCAAAAATTAGAATCTGAGCTGTCATGAGCAAAAATGCTGGTGATGGAGGATTATTGTTACGCAACGTGCTATAATTACTGACATCATATTCTGAAGCATCAGGTTTTGCACACTTACCTTTATCAGCAACCAAACGCGAAAAGCCGCCTCCCGGTATCTCCCCGGTAAAGCGGCTTTATTAATCTCATATCATCCCTCTCATATCTCACCTCAATTGATAACATTTAATTCAAGGGGAAAATACAATGCGGTTTTATAATTGTCAACATATAAAATTAAATTTCGCAAGTTAATGCTATAAAATAATACACGGAACCTTCGTTCTGATCTGGATGTTTTTCCTCGGAAAAAGGATAAGGCTGGCAAACGTTTTTTTGGGTTTGTTGCCATGCAGAAACTTCACCACAACTCTGTTCTTATTTCACACTCTTCGCGACTCCAGGAGTCCAGTTCGCCATCAAGAAGTCTTACCTGCACTGTCTCCCCTTCCGACGTACAACCAAATGAATATCCTGTCTCTCCACTCTTTAGGTTGCGCAATAAAACCTTTTCATCGCGCTGTTTTGTCCGGTAGCAAACCTGTTCATAATTGCTGGTACTCATGTTGTCACACCCCCTTTTGTCTACAGGGTTTTCAAGTTGCTGAATTCGCCCCACTCCAGATAGGTTCTGGGAGCTTCTACAAAAGCGTAGATGTTTTCAATTCTGAGCAGATGCTCCCGCTCGTTCTCAGCAGCGGCCAGGCAGACATTTTTCATGATTTCCAGATCTGTCTTTTCTGCCAGACGATCAAAAAAATCTATGACCTCTTCTTCCTCATGCAGCAGATGTATGTATGCATCCGGATCATTTCGCAGCACTTTCCCAAAATTAGAGGAGCTTACTTCCGGATTGTAGACACAAACCTGTGCGCTCAGGCTGCTATCAGTGTCAGCGGAAACTTTCAGCTCTTCATTTATCTTCATCAGACTGGCGATATGCTCGTCTTCTACAGCCGCCAGAAGTGCAAAAAGGCGCTTCATTTCACTGTCAGTCACTTTCGCAGAAAGATTCTGAAGATTTTCCTGGGCGGCTTTTCTCATTTTTATTGTGCATTCGATGATGTTCATGATGCTTACCCCCTCTTTGAACTCAATCTTTTTCCTGATTAAATAGTAGCACTTATTGCAACATTATTCCAATAAGATCGGTTCAGATTTTTACTGCCTTGAATTCACTCTATATCAAATGCATATAACTGTTCAGATCAAAAACATATCAAAGGCAACTCACACGGAGTCACGAAGGCACGGAGAAAGTCAAAAACAACATCTTCATGGTTTAATCAGAGACTTCATGGTTTTATCTGGTTTTCTCCGCGCCTCTGTGCCTCCGTGTGAAACTGGTTTTGAATTTCTGATTTCTGCCTTTATGACCTGATAATTACAATTTCAGATCTTCTCAACCAATACAACAAAAGGGGCAGCACCGGAGCGATTCAACTGGCGCAACTGCCAGACATTGAACTCGCTGCGTATTCCGATGAAGTCGGCCACCTATTCCGACGGAAGTCGGCCACCTATTCCGATTGATCTCAGCCGGGCATTCCGATCGAAGTCGGCCACCCCCTGAGTAGTTCGCACCATCCTCTTTTTTAGTCGTCGCTGGGTAATTTCATCAGGTGTATGTTCTCCCCTCATTAATCATATTTTGAGGAGGAACATGTGCCCGCGGAGAGAACCCC
>JANNRW010000046.1:0-13574 GCA_031401815.1 Geobacteraceae bacterium
ATTGTACTGAATCAGCAAATCCCCTGCTCTCCATGCACCAGATTCGGTTATACCCCTCCATGCTCTTTGGAAGTCAGTTGTCTTGCCGGTATTTCAGTTGATGAAGTTGTTGATGCGACAAGGAAATTGCTCGGATCCGGATTTACAGAATAAAGAATTCACTTGACTTTATGGCAGGCCATTGATAAAAATTACGTTCGTTTATTTCAGGCGCGTAGCTCAGGGGTAGAGCACTAGCTCGACACGCTAGGGGTCGGCGGTTCGAAACCGCCCGCGCCTACCATTGCTTTACAGCAGCAGGTGAAAGTGTGAGGCATCGGCATCGATGCCTTTTCTTTTAGAGGCTAAATATGAGCAGTATATCGGTTAAATTGCCTGATGGGTCTTGCAGGAATCTTGAGCTCGGCGCGACAGTTCGCGATCTGGCCGCATCTATCGGTGCAGGTCTTGCTCGGGCAGCCATTGCCGGCATGGTGAATGGCCAGCTTGTAGATGTTTCGGCACATCTGCCTGACGGAGCCGAAGTAGCCATAATAACTGAAAAAAGCCCTGAAGCTCTTGAAATAATAAGACACTCCACATCGCATCTGATGGCGCAGGCAGTCAAGGAGCTTTTTCCGGAAGCCAAGGTGACTATCGGCCCGGCAATTGAGACTGGGTTCTATTACGATTTTGATGTAGATCACCCGTTTACTCCGGAAGATCTTGAAAAGATAGAGATAAAGATGCAGGAGCTTGCCAGGGCTGGCCTTCAGATTGAACGCAGGGAGCTTTCAAGTGCCGATGCCATCACTCTCTTCGCTAAAATGGGCGAAGATTATAAGGTTGAACTGATAGAGGATCTGGGTGCTGATTCGGTTTCTGTCTACTCTCAGGGCGATTTTGCAGATCTATGCCGTGGGCCGCACCTGCCGTCTACTTCCTGGTGCAAGGCGTTCAAGCTCACCTCGATTGCCGGTGCTTACTGGCGAGGCGATGAGAAACGGAAGATGCTCCAGCGAGTTTACGGCACTGCATTTGCCGACAAGAAAGAGCTGGATGCCTATCTGGAGCGTATTGAAGAGGCAAAGAGACGAGATCACCGTAAACTTGGAAGGGAGCTTGATCTGTTCTCTTTCAGTGATGAGGTTGGCGCAGGTTTTGCTATCTGGCACCCCAAAGGAGCGATGCTCCGTACGATTCTTGAGGATTTCGAACGCAAGGAGCATCTGAAGAGAGGCTACGATATTGTGGTTGGACCACAGATACTCAAGACCGAGCTATGGCAGCGCTCTGGCCACTATGAAAATTACCGCGAAAATATGTATTTCACAGAGGTAGATGAGCAAAGTTTTGGCGTCAAGCCGATGAACTGTCTTGCTCATATGATGATATACAAATCACAGCTTCGCAGCTATAGGGATCTTCCGCTACGCTTCTTTGAGCTTGGCACTGTTCACCGCCATGAAAGGGCAGGGGTGCTTCACGGGCTGATGCGTGTAAGATGTTTTACTCAGGATGATGCTCATATTCTCTGCACTCCCGAGCAGCTTGATGCCGAGATAAAGGGTGTAATAGCCTTTGTTGCTGATGTAATGGCCAAGTTCGGTTTTGAATTTGATATGGAGCTTTCGACCCGTCCGGAAAAATCGATCGGTTCCGATGAGGACTGGAGCAGAGCTACAGCAGCACTTCAGGGGGCTCTTCAGGATTCAGGGCATCCTTATGAAATAAATGAAGGTGATGGCGCATTTTACGGCCCTAAAATCGACATCAAGCTCAGAGACTGCCTTGACAGAAAGTGGCAGTGTGCTACAATCCAGTGCGATTTTACCCTGCCGGAGCGTTTTGATCTCACCTATGTCGACAGTGATGGCGAACGCAAGCGTCCTGTCATGGTTCACAGGGTCATTCTCGGTTCAATCGAACGTTTCATCGGTGTTCTGATCGAGCACTTTGCAGGCAATTTTCCGGTCTGGCTTGCACCGGTCCAGGCTGTTTTATTGACTGTTACGGATGCGCAGATTCAGTATGCGCAGCAGGTTCATGACCAGCTTCGTGCAGCAGGCATCAGAATCCAGAAGGATTTCAGAAATGAAAAGCTCGGCTTCAAAATTCGCGAAGCCCAGCTTCAGAAAATCCCTTATATGCTTATTGTCGGTGACAAGGAGCTGGAATGCCGGACTATAACTCCCCTTTTCAGGGATGGCAGGAATCTTGAGTCAATGAGCGCAGATGAATTTACCGGTTTCATCATCAAGGAATCAGCAGATTACCACTAGGAGGTGGCGTCATAGCTAAAGCAACGGTTAACATCAATCAGGCAATAAGATCGAGAGAGGTTAGGGTTATAGGTGCAGAAGGGGAACCGCTCGGCATTCTTCAGACTCATGAAGCTCTTGCAATGGCGGAGAGCCAGCAACTTGACCTGGTTGAGGTATCACCGACCGCTGTGCCACCTGTTTGCCGGATCATGGATTATGGCAAATTCAAGTATCAGCAGAGCAAGAAGATGCAGGAAGCCAAGAAGAAACAGGTTCATGTTCAGCTTAAAGAGGTAAAGCTTCGCCCGAAGACTGATGAACATGACCTTCTGTTCAAGATAAAGCATGTTCGTCGGTTCCTTGAAGAGGGTAACAAGGCAAAGATAACACTTGTTTTCCGTGGGCGTGAAATTACTCATATGGAGTATGGTCAGAGGGCTCTCGACCGTTTTGCCCATGATCTGGAAGATGTTGCAGTGATTGAAGTCAAGCCTAAGATGGAAGGGCGCAGTATGTTCATGATAGTTGCCCCCAAGAAATAATTCCGTTTTGCATTCAAGATGACACCAAGGCGGCAAGGAGGAAGCGACGTAGACGTACATTTTTAGTACGTTGAGGAGCTGACGACGTAGCCAACGAAGGTGCCGCTTGAAAGCGAAATGGAATAAATATAAAGCAAGAGGGAGATAGTTATGCCGAAAATCAAGACAAACAGCGGAGCAGCCAAGCGTTTTACAAAAACCGCTTCAGGCAAGATCAAGCGGGGCTGCGCATTCACAAGTCATATTCTCACCAGCAAAACCCGCAAGTGCAAGCGTAATCTGCGACGTGGGGGACTGGTTGCTGCTGCTGATGCAAAGAATATTGCCAAACTTATTCCGTATATGTAATTACAGGTAGAAGACTGAAGGCTGAAGGGAATCAGGCATTACTTCAGTCTTCTACCTTTTACCTTAAGCCTGCTTTAAAGTCCGTGAACCGTGAGGAATCGTCTCCCCTTGCGGATCCGGCGAAATAAAAACAAAAGGAGTAGTTCATGCCACGCGTAAAAAGAGGATTTAAAGCGAGACAGAGAAGAAACAAGGTTCTCAAACTAGCAAAGGGTTACAGAGGTGCTCGCAGCAAGCTTTTCAGAAGTGCAACAGAGGCGGTTGATCGTGCTCTTAATTATGCATTTCGTGACCGCAGAGTAAAAAAGCGCGATTTTCGTGCTCTCTGGATTGTCAGGATCAATGCTGCTGCACGCATTAACGGAATTACCTACAGCAAGCTGATTCATGGTCTGAAGCTGGCTAAAGTTGAAATTGACCGCAAAGTACTGGCTGATCTGGCTGTTTCGGATCCGTCCGGTTTTGCGCAGGTTGCAGGTCTTGCCAAAGCAGGTGCATAGCATTAAACATGACAGAATAAAGAAATGGAATGCGGGCATTCCATTTCTTTTTTTTTAAGGATTATCACGGATGAGAGAAGAGCTGAAGCAGATGCAGGACAAGGCTCTGGCCGAGCTTGCTGCTGTTGCCGACAGTGAGCAACTTCAGGCATTCAAGGTCAGATACCTTGGCAGAAAAGGTGAATTGACCTCTATCATGAAGGGGGTCGGAGGACTCTCGTTACAAGAGAGGCCGCTGATTGGCCAGATAGTAAATTCAGTACGCGATATCCTTGAAGAGCAGATCGAGCTTTTGTCCCTTCGCCTCAAGGAGTCGGCCAGGGCAGCAAGAATGCAGGAAGAGAGGATCGATGTCACCCTCCCCGGAAGGCAGCCACACAAGGGCACCAAGCATCCTGTAACAATGGTAATTGAAGAGATCAGCGATATCTTTGCAGGGCTCGGTTTCATGGTGGCAGAAGGGCCTGAAATAGAGCTTGACTATTATAATTTCGAAGCTTTGAACTTCCCCAAGGATCACCCTGCCCGTGATATGCAGGATACCTTCTTTGTCCAGGATAATCTGCTGCTCCGGACTCATACCTCACCTGTCCAGATAAGGACAATGCTTAAACAGAAGCCACCGTTAAGAATAATTGCGCCCGGAACAGTTTATCGCTGTGATTATGACGCTACCCATTCACCTATGTTTCATCAGATTGAAGGCCTTATGGTCGACAAGGGGGTTACTTTCGCCGACCTGAAGGGGATACTGACCCTGTTTACCAATCAGATGTTTGGAAGCGATATCGGGGTGAGGCTCAGGCCGAGTTTTTTCCCGTTTACCGAGCCGAGTGCAGAGGTCGATATTGCCTGCGTAATCTGTAGAGGCAAGGGGTGCCGTGTCTGCAAGAACTCAGGCTGGCTGGAAATTCTCGGAGCAGGGATGGTTGATCCTGAAGTTTTCCGTCATGTAGATTATGACAACGAAGCTGTGAGCGGTTTTGCTTTTGGTATGGGGATAGAGCGTGTCGCCATGCTTAAATATGGCATCAATGACATGCGCCTTCTCTTTGAAAATGATGTCAGGTTTCTGTCACAATTCTAAAGCTATACTTTTTTTAAACAGTTCAGGAAATATGAAACATGAAAGTTAGTTATAACTGGCTCAAAGAGTTTGTAGATTTTGATAATACGCCTGATGAGCTGTCTCACCTGCTTACCATGCTTGGTCTTGAAGTCGAGGGGATCGAAAAATCCGGTGAAGGGCTTGATGATGTAATTGTTGCTGTTGTTGAGGAGCGCGACCAGCACCCGAATGCCGACAAGCTCTCTCTTTGCAGGGTTAATACTGGGAGCGAGGCATTAAGTATCGTCTGCGGAGCCAGTAATTTCGCCACTGGTGACAAGGTTGCGCTTGCCATGATAGGTGCTGTTCTGCCTGGCGATTTTCGTATCAAACGCTCGAAGATTCGCGGTGAAGAGTCATTTGGAATGCTATGTTCTGAAAAAGAGCTTGGTCTGGCTGAAGAGTCTGAAGGGATCATGATTCTTCCGGTTGAGATGGAGATTGGAACCCCTGTTTTTCAGGCATTGGGGCTTAAAGATACTGTTTTCGAGATCGGACTTACACCAAATAGAGCTGATTGTCTGAGTGTTATCGGAGTAGCCCGGGAGATTGCTGCAAAACTCGGTAAAAAGGTGAAATATGTTGACCCGTTAGTGAAAGAAGGGGGGCTGAAGGCGAGCCAGTTTGCTTCAGTGCAGATAAATGATCCTGATCTCTGCCCGAGATATACAGCCAGATATATAACCGGCTGCACTGTTGCCCCCTCTCCTCAATGGCTCGTAAACCGTCTCAGAGCCATGGGGCAGCGGTCGATCAATAATGTTGTTGATATCACCAATTATGTGCTTCTGGAGTACGGGCACCCATTGCATGCCTTTGATTTCCGTCAGTTGGCCGGTGGGCAGATTATTGTGCGCCGGGCAGATGAGGGTGAAAAGTTTACGACTCTTGACGGTCAGGAGCGGCTGCTTTCCTCTTCTGACCTTACAATCCGTGATGCAGAACGAGCAGTAGCTCTGGCCGGTATTATGGGGGGTGAGAACTCTGAAATTGCTCTTGATACGACCACGATTCTACTGGAGAGTGCCTATTTTGACCCATCTGCGATTCGACTGACCAGTAAACGGCTCGGTATTCATAGCGAGTCATCGCATCGCTTCGAAAGAGGGGCGGACGTAAATATTGTTACGACTGCTCTTGACAGGGCTGCCGCACTGATAGCAGAACTGGCTGGTGGCGAGGTTGCAAGAGGCGTGATCGATGTATATCCGGCTCTCTTACAGGATAAGATAATCACTGTCAGAACGGCCAGGGTTAATGAACTCCTTGGGCTTGATCTAGATGAGCAGACTATAGCGGCGATTTTCAGAAATCTTGAATTTATCGTAGAGCTGGCAGACGGTGCTGCAATGGATGTAAGGATCCCTTCTTTCCGCGTCGATATTGAGCGTGAAATTGATCTTGTCGAAGAGGTTGCCCGGCTGTATGGCTTTGAAAATATTCCGACTACAATGCCTGTTGCGACAGTTTTTTCCGACAGAATTTCCCAGACTCAGCTACTTGAGCGAAACCTGAAGAACCATCTTGTTGGTGCCGGGTTCAATGAAGTTATCAACTTCAGTTTTTCATCCCATGCTGATATCAAAAACATGCTATTCATTGATACTGATCGTCGCAAGAGCGCAATAGCGCTGATGAATCCACTGGTTGATGAACATGCTGTCATGCGGACTACGCTGCTCCCCGGCTTGTTACAGACAACAGCGCGAAACTTCAGCCTGCGCAGTTTCAACCTGCGCATATTCGAGATGAGACGAGTCTACTGGATAAAGCCGGGCAACGAACTCCCTGATGAGCCACTCCATGTTGCTGGGGTTATGACCGGACAACGTTTCCGAGAAGGCTGGAACCAGTCAAAGGAGCAGGTTGACTTCTTTGATCTTAAAGGGGTTGTGGAGTCTGTTGCAGAGCTCTTCAGGATGACCGATCTGACCTTTAACCAGGGGGGGGCTGAACCTTTCTATCATCCCGGTAAATCGGCTGAAATAATCTGTTCTGGCGAACTGATCGGAACAATGGGAGAAATCCATCCTGATGTTCTTGACAGTTTTGGTCTTGAGAAGTCGGTCTATTATTTTGAGCTTGATTTTGCGAAGCTTGTCAAATTTGCTTCAATAACTCCTACTGTAACTGCGCCATCAAGATTTCCGGATACGTATCGCGACATTGCAATGCTTGTTGCTGATGAAACCCCAGCGAGCAGCATAATCGATACGATTTACCGGGTCAAAATAGATAAAGTCCGTAACGTGGAGATATTTGACCTGTACACCGGAGACAAGATTCCAGAGGGGGAGAAAAGTATTGCTGTAAGGGTTCGTTATGGTGCTTTTGACAGAACTCTGACTGATGAAGAGGTGACGAAGTATCATCAAAAGATCCTTAATACCCTGGTTGCGGAGTTGAATATAACCTTGCGATAACTTTTTGATGGAAATGTTAAAAATGGGTTGCTATAGGTTTCCCCATGTGCTATAAACCATACCCGCTGTCAAATGCGGCATAACTACGAATAATCAATAACTTGAGGGTGCCATGACCAAGGCTGACATTGTAGAAAAGATTTACGAAAAAGTTGGATTTTCGAAAAAGGAATCTGCTGAACTCGTTGAGCTCGTCTTTGATATCATGAAGGGGACTCTTGAGAGCAGCGACAAGATCAAAATTGCCGGGTTCGGTAATTTTGTTGTAAAGGCCAAGTCCGATCGCCGGGGCAGGAATCCCCAGACTGGTGAAGAGATCACCATTACTGCCAGACGGATTCTTACCTTCAAGCCGAGCCAAGTTCTAAAAGCATCCATTAACAAATAATGGCTGAGGCAGCCTCAGAAAAGTTGTACTACAGGATTGGCGAAATAGCTGCAATCCTGAAAGTCAATACTTCTGCTCTCCGTTTTTGGGAGACGCAGTTTTCTGTTCTTGCTCCCCGCAAAACCAGAACAGGCCAACGTCTCTACTCCAGCAGCGAGCTGGAACTTCTGAAAGAGATAAGAAATCTCCTTTATGTCGAGAAATTGACCATAGCAGGGGCAGTTGAACGGGTATCCGCCTTTCAAAAGCGTCGCAATCGATCCGGAGTTCAGTCAGAAGAGCTTCTTGGAACGTTAAGGCAGGAATTGAAGGAGTTGAGAAAACTTCTTGAGTAATATCTGATTGATTGATGTTTCCGGTGCGTAGCGCAGCCTGGTAGCGCACTAGACTGGGGGTCTAGTGGTCGCAAGTTCGAATCTTGTCGCACCGACCATATAAAACAGGGACTTGGCCAAACGGCTCAAGTCCCTGTTTCTGTATTATCAAGAGCAAATGCATAAGCATCACACCCTCAGCGGCCCAACCTGATCTTCAGTATAAAGGTTGGGAGCGGTCATGAACCTCTCCTCCATGTCGCATACCAGTTTAACTTTACACTCTTCTCCTTCAGGCGCTCTGGTGTAACGGAGGAGGATCATGGCGGCAGTCTGCATCAGTTCCTCGTCCTGAAGGCCTATGATAACTCCTGTGGGGCTGCTCCCGTCGTGCCAGCGTAGTAGGGTCTCATCCTGTTCCCTGATATTTTCCAACGCATTGTTCTCAGTTTCGTCTCGACCGATCAGGAGCTTGGTGTGAGGTCCGATACGGAAATGGCGGCCTGTTTTCAAGAGTCGGAAATCCCGCAGGTTCAACTCCTCTGAGTGGTCGAAAATGTCCCGGATTTTTGGGGCAAAGCTCGTCTCGCAGAGCATGCATCCACCCCCTGGGCAGGGGTAGTTCTTCACGTCGAGCTCATTGGCCAGATCGATCTGTTGCTTTCTTGATCGTCCCGACATGTTGAGCAGTTTACTGCGATCGACCCACCCTTCAGTCTCTGGAATAGTAGGGGCAAAGTGCTGAGCAGAAAGGGGGCGAAGGAGCAACCCTTCAAGACCACTTTCCCGTTCGATTACCCTCAGGGTGTCCCGCCGCTGGCTCATGGGGCGCTGGCCGAGCACTTCGCCAGTGATGACAAAATCTGCGCCACTCTCCACCATATACTCCTTGGCTTTTCTCAGCAGATAGATCCGGCAGTCGATGCAGGGATTGACCGCTTTCCCATAGCCATGCCTGGGGTTTCGTACAATTTCAAGATAGTCGAGCCCTTTGTGGATGACCTTGATCGGTATCTTAAACTCCTGTGCCACCCGGACAGCTTCAGATTTGCAACCGGAACTTTTGCTGGTACAGGTACAGAAAGGGGATGTGAAGTTCAGGGCTTCGACTTTAATTCCCTGGTCAAGGATAACTTTTACTGCAAGGGTGGAGTCGAGTCCTCCGGAAAGGAGGGCGAGGGCTTTGCGTGACATGGTCTCTCCTGTGGTTTCATGGCAGTCGTCGGGAAGGTCGGTGCCTGCAACAAAACCGGGTTGATAGTTTCATTAAACTAGCACATTGAAGCTGTTGAAGTAAAGGGGGAGAGAGTATTGAACCTGAAACAGACTCTTAGCCACAGATAAAGGCCGATAAGAGCGGATAAAACCTGAAATGCTCATAAATGGTTTCACCCTTTTGGTTCTTCGTATTTTTCTTTTATGTAGAGAGACGCGGTAGCCTTGATTCTATAGGTGTGTTAAGGTATTGACTATAAGTAACTTATTTCTCTGGCTGGAGGATGTTTTGACAGATTCCGAAATCAAAATCAGTAAGAGAATACTGTCCGGATGTGTGATGCTCTGCATCCTTATAACTCTTGCCAGCTGCAGCAAACCTGCACAGGAACTCTTGCATGGATATGTTGAGGGGGAATTTGTCTACGTGGCAGCACCACTATCCGGCGCAGTTACTCTTCAGGTGGAGCGAGGGTCAACGGTCAAGGGGGGTGCTCCGCTCTTTGCGCTTGAAAATGTTTCAGAAAGAACAGCCCGTGATGAGGCTGCGCGGCGTCTGGCTCAGGCAAGAGCCTCCCTGGAGGATGTCAGGAAGGGGCTGCGTCCTACAGAGATAGTTGCTTTGCAGGCAAGGCTACAGCAGGCTCGCGTTGCATTGAAGTTTGCCGAGACCGAGTCGGAACGTCAGGAGATGCTGTACCGGACAGGTGTTGTTTCTGCACAGGGGTATGATCTGGTGAGATCAAACCGTGATCAGAGCCGGGAGGAGGTTGCAAGGGTTGAAGCCGAACTCAAGACCGCAGCTCTGGGCGCCCGCTCTGACCAGGTTGCAGCGTCAGCAGCCAATGTAAAAGCATTTGAAGAGGCGTTAACCCGTGCTGAATGGAATCTTTCACAGAAAAGCCAAAAAGCTCCTCTGGATGCTCTGGTTTATGACACTATTTACCGCAGTGGTGAGTGGGTGGCTGCTGGCAAGCCTGTTGTATCGCTACTTCCCCCAGGCAAGGTCAAAGTCCGCACATTTATCCCTGAGAAGATGCTTGGCACAATTCAGATTGGTGATCCGGTGAAGGTTACTGTTGACGGTCTGAAGGAGCCATTTGAAGGTAAGGTCAGTTTCATTTCCCAGAGAGCAGAGTATACTCCGCCGGTCATCTACAGTCGGGAGAACCGCTCAAAGCTGGTATTCATGATTGAAGTGAGTTTTCCTCCAGGGGTTGCAGCAAGACTCCATCCCGGGCAGCCCGCAGATGTAAGTTTCGGGCGCTGAATATGGCTGATGCATTTGCAATAGATGTAAAGGGGATGACAAAGCAGTTCGACGGTCGGACAGTTGTTGACAGTATTGATCTTCAGGTACGGCAGGGTGAAATCTGCGGATTTCTCGGGCCAAACGGAAGCGGCAAGACTACTTTCATCCGGATGCTCTGTGGGTTGCTCCGTCCTGACGGTGGAAGCGGTCAATGTCTCGGTTATGATGTCATTTCCGGCAGCGAGTCTATTCGCCGGGAAGTCGGCTACATGACCCAGAGCTTCAGTTTTTATGAAGATCTGAGCGTTATTGAAAATCTTGATTTTGTCGCCCGGATGTTCTCTCTCCCCAATCGTCGGTCAGCAGTACAGGAGTGTCTCGAACGACTAGGACTCGCAGGTCGCAGCTCCCAGCTGGCAGGCGAACTCTCCGGAGGTTGGAAACAGCGCCTGGCTCTTGCTGCCTGTCTGCTCCACAAGCCGCAACTACTGCTCCTTGATGAACCTACTGCCGGGGTCGATCCGAAGGCTCGCCGCGATTTCTGGGATCAGATCCACGACCTCTCAGCACTTGGAATGACCGTGCTTATCTCAACCCATTACATGGATGAAGCAGAACGTTGCCACCGTCTTGCCTATCTCTCCTATGGCAAGCTTCTGGTACAGGGGACTTCAGCCGAGATAGTCGCTGCTGCCGGGCTGTTGACCTGGATAGTTACCGGCCCGGATCTCTCACTTCTTGCATCACGGCTCAGAACCTCCCAGGCAGTCATTCAGGCTGTTGCTTTTGGCAATGAACTTCATCTTAGCGGAATAGATGCCAAAGCTCTGGAAGAGGCTTTTGCACCCTATCAAACAGCCGGTTACAGTTTCCGGCGCACTGAATCCACCCTTGAGGATGTGTTCATACATCTGATGGAGAGAGGAGAGGATAACTTTTCGCTATGAACAGTCTGTTTTCTTTTCTTCGGCGTGTTTCCTTACTTCATTTTCATTGACACAACGTTTTAATATCAGCAAAATGCGCTGACTGACCAAGCTGTGGAAGAGGGTTGCGAGCGGGTAGATGCAAGAGAATAAAGGAATCAGCAATGAGCAAAGCAGCTGTAATCACAGAGATTGAACATAAGATAGAAGCCCTTCCACCAACAGATCAATTGAAGCTTTTGGAGAAGATAGTCAGGCATCTAAAGCACTCTTTTACGGGCCAACATCCGGCAAAGCCGGGTAAAGCGATAGTTACAGGAGACACCTTGCCTCTTCGTGGCGCATTGAAGCAGTATACCGCGACTGAACTACGTGTACGTGAATCTGAGGCTTTTGCCCAGGCAATGAAGGAAAAACATGCGTTTCGACAGCGCTGGGTGTGAGGCGGAGGAAGCAAGTTGCAATCTTGCAGGCCCAATTCCCTTATGGGAAGTGACCGAGGCTCATGGAGTTATTGGATAAGATGCTGGAGTTGGCTGAAGAAGCTGGTATGAAATCAAGGTGACTGTGCTGAATCATAATCACGTGTCACAGTAATAAAAAGGCGACAACAGCTTATGGATGTACCAAAACGGACTTTCGAGCGTTTAACCGCATTTACTAATTGCCATCAAATCCCGGATGGGTGGAAAGTGTCATGTACTAACTCAGAATGCACAATGCATCAGCTGTCGCCATATATTGGAAAATTAAAAAGTACAATTGCAAAGAGTCTTATTGCTACTTACTCAAAACCGGGTGATACCGTAGTAGATCCCTTTTCCGGAAGTGGTACTATTCCATTGGAAGCAAAGCTACAAGGCAGGCACGTATTTGCTTCAGATATTAGTCCGTATGCAGGATTGCTTTCAAGGGCAAAACTGTTCCCGCCTGGCTCCATGGATGAAGCATTATCTCAAGCAGAGAAAATGTTTAATGAGTCACAGAGTGGTGAAAAACCTGATTTAGAAAAAATTCCTGATTGGGTTCGTAAGTTTTTTCACGATGAAACGTTATCTGAGGCAATCAGATTTGCAGAAATATGCAAACATCGTAAAAGTTCAGATTTTATCTTTGCTTGCTTCTTAGGCATCCTCCATCACCAAAGACCTGGTTTTTTATCATATCCGAGTAGTCACTTGGTCCCATATTTGCGCGACAAGAAATTCCCGAGAGAACAGTATCCGGAGATGTATGAATACCGTGAACTTAGACCGAGGCTTATGGCCAAAGTTAAGCGAGCGTATAAAAGATTTTATGGTTATCCCCAGAATGTGACCGGTGTGTTTAAAGAATCTTCCGTAGATTCTATTGCGTTACCAAAGCAATTTGAATGCATTATAACTAGTCCGCCATACATGAATGCTCTTGATTATGGCCGAGATAATAGGCTGAGATTATGGTTTATCGATCCTGTATCAGCAGTCTCAGTGGATCATAATCAATCACAACAAAAAAAAGGATTCGAACTGGTATTGGGAACTCTCGCAGAAAAGATAGACAAGTCCCTTACCAATGGGGGCTATGCGATTTTTGTAGTTGGTGATGAAATATCCAGAAGCTATGTCTCTCATCCATCGGAAGTCGTAGTTAAAATTATGCTCCAAAATTCTTCTTTTCTGCGTCTTGAAAATGTCTTTACAGATGTGATTCCTGATATAAGGCGATCCAGGCGAGATTATCGAGGGATTAAGAGTGAGCATTTCTTAGTGTTCAAAAAGGTTATGTGAATGCGTCAAAACCTGCCCCGAAAAGAATATTTCATAGGCAAGGAAGTTCCAGAGCTGCCAGGATACGTCATTAGCGAATTTGTTAATTCAGGATGTAATGCCCATGTATTTAGAGCGCACAACGAATCTATAAATTCAAACTATGCCTGTAAAGTCATTCCTAAGTCCAACCTTAAACAATCTGCCCTGGATTCCAGAGCTTGGATTGAAGAACCGCTGAAAGCAAATTCACTTACCCATCCATCAGTAGTTAAGTGCAGCAACGTGCTTGAGTGGATAGATACTGAATCCGGAATTGATTGCGTCGTCCTTTGCTATGATTTTATTCGCGGAGTTTCGCTAAGAGACTATGTTAAAAATAACAAAAACAACATAACTATTAGTTTTGTTGAATCGTATTTGAAAACAATTTTCGAACTTATGCTAGATGAAGTGGTTGCGCTTTCTGAGACATGTGTGTAAGCAATGAACCTCGCTATTTCAAAAGGAGAGTTCAATGCAACAACATCGTACACGTCACAGCGCAGCTTTTAAGGCCAAGGTCGC
>JANNRW010000047.1:0-5709 GCA_031401815.1 Geobacteraceae bacterium
GACTCTGATAGTGCGGCCAAAGCGACCTTGGCCTTAAAAGCTGCGCTGTGACGTGTACGATGTTGTTGCATTGAACTCTCCTTTTGAAATAGCGAGGTTCATTGCTTACACACATGTCTCAGAAAGCGCAACCACTTCAGACCTGAATTACAAAAACCCTGGCAGGGCATAAAAACAAAAAGCCGCTCGGGCAAAAAAGAGATGCCCGGCGGCTTTTTTGTCATCTGAATGCGCTCAATTACTAGAAACTTACCCCCAGTTTCAGAGAATAGATCGGACGCGCAGCATGTTCGACCTCGGCTGTTACACCTATAAGTGGCAACGGACTGAACTTCACACCGACAAAACCTCGCGGCTGCCACATGTTTTCATTCTTGAGAGAGCTGATTGTTCCGGTTGGCTTGCTGTCAATCCAGACCATCCCTCCGCCAGCATATGGAGTAAACATGAGAAACCCCTTGCTTATGGTTGCATCTACACCAAAAGTCTGGAGGTTCAGATCATCTACCCCTGCCAGCTTGGTCCATGTTCCTCTGATACCAAAGGCTGGTGAAGCCATACCCCCTTCCAGGATTGCCTTGCTTACCTCTACACCAAAAAGCTGAATGTTGGTGTCAGGAATTTTGGAGTACATGGCACCGACATCAATTCCAAGTGGAAGACCTTTACGAACTCTCAGCACCGGAAAACCGACGTAGTCAGGAGCATCATTATTTGTCGCCTGCTTCCAGTAGCCGCTATCATTTTTAATGCTTATGAAAGATGCCTGCAGTGCCACATCAAAACCGGTGAGACCCAGGGGGGTTGCTGGTGCAAGATTTCTGTAGGCAAGCGCTGAACCGAGCTCCTTGCTCAAATTCCTGAAATCATCCTGTACCGGGGTTGCGCTGTAATCGATGTTCCATGCCTTTGCTTCGGTTCCTGTAATAGTTACTGACAATGCCAAGAGTACTAACAAGAGTTTCTTCATGCTTTTATCCCCCTTTGTGATCGAAATATTAGTCGAAGTTTAGCAGAGAGAGCATCTCAGGTCAATCTGCGTCTGCGCAAAACAGAAACTCAAACAGAAACTTATAAAAGAGCAGTGGATATCAGCGCGTGACCCGTATTATGTGTGCCAAATCTTGCACATTTTTAAATTTTGCTATATGCTTTACAGAACTATAGTCAATCGGAGCCATATGCAGCCAATTACTACCATCACTGAAAAATGCAGAAAATGTTACTCCTGCGTCCGCAGTTGCCCGGTAAAGGCTATCAAGGTTGAGAAGAATTATACTGAAATCATTTTCGATCGCTGTATTGGTTGCGGCAACTGCCTTGGCAACTGCCCGCAAAAAGCGAAAATCATAACTGACAAGGTTGTTGTGACTGAAAAGCTGCTGCTCGGCGAGCAGAAAGTAATTGCAGTACTGGGCTGCTCATTTCCTGCCTATTTTCATTATCTCAAACCTGAACAGCTTGTGGCAGCACTCAAAAAGATAGGATTTTTTGAAGTTCACGAAGGTGCTGCAGGGGCTGAAATGATCGGTCCGGCTTATGCCGGGGCAATAGCTGCACCTCACTCTTCACCCCTGATATCTTCGCACTGCCCCGCAGTTGTTGACCTGATCGAGCGTCACTACCCGGAGCTGATAGAGAATCTCACCCGGGTTGTTTCTCCCATGATCGCAATCGGACGCTATCTTAAAAATCTTCATGGAACTGACATCAAGGTTATCTACATCAGCTCCTGTGTTGCCGGTAAATTTGAAACGCAATCGCAGGAGCAGCCCTCCATAGATTATGTGCTTACCTACAAGGAGCTGGACTCCATATTCAAAAGCAGAAACGTTGCTGCGTCATCTCTGCCAGGCACCCCTTTTGACGGTCTGAAACCCCATCTTGGCCGACTGTTTCCGATAAGTGGCGGTACATTCAAGGCATTTTCCATCAAAACAGACCCGCTTGACACTGAGATAGTAGCTGCTGAAGGAGAAGTCAATGTCATGGGTATCATTCGCGACCTGGCTTCAGGCAGAATCACCCCCCGAATCGCAGATCTCCGCTTCTGCTATGACGGATGCATAGGCGGGCCAGGGAAGAACAGCGAGCTGACAGGTCTTTACAAGCGAAATCTGGTTATTTCTCACTTCAAGCAGGGAGCCGACTACAATACTGCGTCGATTTACCAGCACTGCACTCTTTCCCCTTCTCTGGATCGTAATTTCCATAACCGGTTTGTTGGACTGCCTGACCCCAAGCCTGACAGTATCAAGAAAATACTCCTCAAAACCGGGAAATATGCCCGTAAGGACGAGTTGAACTGTCGGGCCTGCGGCTACCGGAGTTGTCGTGAATATGCTGTTGCAGTTTTTCAGGGTCTTGCCGATCTGGAAATGTGTCTGAGGCATAATCTGCGTAACATGGAGGTAGAGCGCGGGCAGCTCATGCAAAAGTACGAGCTTGCCAGACGCGAACTGGCTATGGAGTATGGCGATGAATTTATTGTCGGAAACGACAAGAAAACTCTTGAAGTTCTTGATCTTATCAAGCAGGTAGGCCCAACCCCGACTACTGTTCTCATAAGGGGTGAATCCGGAACCGGGAAAGAGTTGACAGCCAGAGCAGTACACCGCTACAGCCTGAGAAACGATAAGCCGCTTGTAACTTTGAACTGCACCACTCTTACAGATTCACTTCTGGAAAGTGAGCTGTTCGGGCATAGAAAAGGGGCGTTTACTGGCGCGATCTCTGATAAAAAAGGGTTATTTGAAGCAGCAGACGGCGGGACGATATTTCTGGACGAAATTGGTGACATAACACCCAAGCTTCAGGCGGAACTTCTCAGAGTCCTTGATATTGGTGAAGTCAGGCCAGTCGGCTCCAATACAAGCAAAAAAGTAGACATTCGCCTGATTGCAGCGACCAACAAGGATCTGGAGTCCGGGGTCAGGGATGGATGGTTCAGGGAAGATCTGTACTACCGGCTTAATGTATTTGCGGTTACCATGCCTCCATTGAGGAGCAGAATAGTTTCTGTGCCATTACTGGCACACCACTTCCTTGTAAAGGCTCGCAAAAAACTTAACAAGAATATAGTCGCCATAGAAGATCAAGCCATTGACGCCATGCTGAGCTATCACTGGCCTGGAAATATACGCGAGATGCAGAATGTCATCGAGAGAGCTGCGGTCTTGACGAATGACAATGTTATCAAGCTTGCAAACCTGCCAACTGTTTTTTCATCCCCTCGCCCCGACCAGGGCAGCTCTGTAGTTGTTTACGATACTTTCAAGGCAGCGCGCGAACCTCAACTTCTGAAACTGGAAAAGGAGCTTCTCGAACGCTACCTTACTGAAGCAGCCGGAAATGTCTCAAAAGCTGCAAAGCTTGCAAAAATCCCGCGACGAACCTTTTATCGTCTTCTCGAACGGAACAACCTGAAAGAGCGCAATAAAAGATCCTGGCAAAAACCTTGACCGCCATACAATAATATTTCTGCCCCACCAAAAAATGGCGATTATCAGCCATACTGTGACATTTTTGGCACATATGATATCCCCTTCCATTTTAACATTAATCAATAACCATAATAGATTCCTCTGATTCCGGGCTGTTAGCTATTTCTTGACTAATATGGTCAAGCTTGGCACATTACTGGCTATTATACTGTATTCGATGAAAACAAACAGCAGCGCCAATTATAGAATGATCTCAACATGTATATCAGTACAACATTTTGCAGATACAGACTGCAATTCCAAGGGGGTTCAAGATTATGGGGAAGATGAGAGAGAATCCAAGGTATAATGTTATTTCAATGAGGATAAGTGATGAGGAGAGACAGGAACTCGAATCCCTGATGTCTCTTACCGACAAGAGTGTTTCAGATTTGATGCGTGAAGCCATGATACAGTTCAGATCCAGACTTGATGCACTACAGATGGAGAGAGCTGCAGCCTGATACTATTAAAGGCAAGTTATGCGTATTTGCCCTGCCTTGAACAACCATGATTCCCGGGTATTTTTGTTGCAAGCAGTTATCAGCTGCATAAAAGGTAATCTTGTTTTTTCATCTCCGCTCTGCTATGAATAATGCAAATGACTACCTCTACCCTGCTCTGCTTTCTCGGTGCCTCTGTAACGCTCACTCTTGCTCCAGGGCCTGACAATATCTTTGTCATGACCCAGGGGATAACACGAGGTCGAAAAGCTGCCATCATAACTGCCCTTGGCATGTGCAGCGGTGTATCAGTTCACACGACAGCCGCAGCATTTGGTATTTCTGCACTCTTCTACTCCTCTGCGCTCGCATTCAATCTGGTTAAATACGCCGGAGCTCTTTATCTGCTCTACCTTGCATGGAAAACCCTGTCCCACCCCTCCACCCTCTCTTTTGACTCTGCTTCAGCTCAAAACTCATCCGGGCTCTTCCGTCGCGGCTTTATCATGAATGTTCTAAACCCCAAGGTGGCACTCTTCTTTCTTGCTTTCCTGCCACAATTCGTAACCCCGGCAACAGGCCACATACCATTACAGATGCTTCTTCTCGGGGGTATTTTCATGCTCCAGGCGGTAATCATCTTCTCTCTTATCGGCTGGTTTTCCGGTTTAATCGGCAGCTATCTTCTCTCTAAGCCTGAGCTCACCAGAAAATTTGACTGGCTGACAGCCATTGTTCTGGCTTCCCTGGGTGTCAGGCTGGCTCTGGCTGAACGCTGATTGCAGGAGTATCCGGCCACGTGTCTCATATCATGAGAAAATCCCTGATTTTATCTGTCCCGCTGACAGTTATCATTGTCACCTTTTCACTCCTCCCCATTATTGGCACACTCTCTCCCGAACGACGTGAGCTGGTTGTTGCAGCTCCTTATCTGCTGGCAACAACCGGGCTTCTTCTGGCAGTACACTTTCACAGAGGTCGTCCGTTTTTTGCCCTCCTCCTTGTATTAATCTATTACTGGTGCAGTCGGTTCCTTGAACTCGAAGACGGGGTATCAGGTTTCAGCCGTCAAGGGGTGTATCTTGGCCTGTCAATCCTGCTTCCGATGAATTTTGCGTTGCTTGCATTCATGAGAGAGCGTGGGGCATTCTCGATTGCAGGACGTATGAGATTCGCTTTTATTCTTTTACAGGGGGCTACTGCCTGGTGGCTTTTTCGGTATCATATTGAAGATCTTCTACCGCATCTTACAAGACAGCTACTATCTCTCCCCTTTACCGAAAATCAGTTAATCCCGCAGCCATTATTGATCCTCTCACTTCTATGCCTGATCTTTATCGGAATACTTGCCATCCGGAGGCAGGCTCCGATAGAAAGCGGCCTGCTTGGTGCCCTTGCTGCGCTCATCATAGCATCAGCCAGGATCACCACACCTGACACTCTGGCTCTCTTTTGCGGATCTGCCTGCCTGATCATTACTCTCTCAATACTACAGGACTCCTACAATATGGCGTTTCGTGACGACCTGACCGGGCTTCCTTCGCGTCGGGCGCTCAATGAAGCGATTCAGGGGCTTGGAAGGCGTTATGTCATAGCCATGCTTGATGTCGATCATTTCAAGAAATTCAATGATACTTATGGCCATGTGTGATTTTTCACGACCATTCCGCCACCTGTTTTTCACGACCATTCCACCAGGCCCGGCGCTCTGAAATGTGTAGTCAGCCTATCACATGATTGTTTTTATAGTCCCCTTTTTTTTGCGGTAACTCTCCCCTTCAATA
>JANNRW010000048.1:0-12306 GCA_031401815.1 Geobacteraceae bacterium
GCGACCTTGGCCTTAAAAGCTGCGCTGTGACGTGTACGATGTTGTTGCATTGAACTCTCCTTTTGAAATAGCGAGGTTCATTGCTTACACACATGTCTCAGAAAGCGCAACCACTTCACCTCTCAAATCAGCTTTTTAAGAAAGTACCCTCCGCCTCTCATAAGTACGTCCCCTCCGCCTCTCTCTGATCGAATCTGAATAATTGAAGGGCGTCCAAATAGACACTTTTTCCCAGGCTACATTTCTCCATGTATTTTGTTGACAATTGTCATGCATGTGTCATACATTTCAGATATGGTTATCTTCGACGCATCAACATTAATCCTTTTGGCTCGTTGCGGACTCCTTGAAACTTTTGTCAGCCGCACCAAAAGGAGAATTGTCATTCCTCTAGCGGTACGGAATGAGACCTTGCAGCCAGGGAAAGAAGAAACACCATTTATCGAAAGACTTCTCGAACAGCAATTTATCGACACTGAAAAAGTTAACGACGAAGCAGCCGTTCAAAAACTGATGCGTGATTTTGCTATTGACCGGGGTGAAACAGAGGCTATTTATCTTGCGCACCTATCTGGAAACGCCATTATTGCAACCGATGACCGCAACGCCATAAAAGCCTGCCGTATGTTGGGATTAGGATACATAACCGCTCTTTCTATTGTCGTTTCATTCTGTGAACACGGAATCCTGTCTCAGTCCGAAGCGCTACTGAAACTTGAAGTGCTGCAACGGATTGGACGCTACAGCAAACGGATAATGGAAGATGCCTTCGCCGCACTTAAAGGAGCCTGACATGCCCACAAAAACGTTAAGCATACGCATTGATGAAAGCGATTACCGGTTCCTTTCGGCATTTGCCGAGGAAGAAAAAGAAGATGTCTCCAAGGCTGTACGCGAACTGGTCGAACTGGGCAGACTTCACCTTGCTCTGGAAAAATACCGTTCGTCTTCCGCATCGCTGGAAAAGGCCGCTCACATTGCCGGGGTCTCTGTTTCCCGAATGATGGATATTCTCCGTGACTTCGGCATAGAAGCGAATCTGGAACTCGAGGACTACCGTAATAGCCTGAATACAGCCAGATTGCTGCTTTAAACAGGACTGATCCGGTTTTTCAGGAGCCTGTAATTCAACTAGTTAGCTTACCTAAATCAACCAGCAAACACCGTCCCGTCCGGCTCTCCCCAGCAAACACCGTCCCGTCCGGCTCTCCCGTCCGGCTCTCCCGGACTTCAATCGCAAAATCCTCCACGCGAAATGGGACGCGCGAAAGGGGACGTTCTTAAAAACTTTACCAACTAGCCCTTAAGCCCTCTCAAATCAGCTTTTTAAGTACGTCCCCTCCGGCTCTCACTTCCCGCACGAGTAAATGTGGAAGTGTGAATGTCCCCCAGGCTCCTCTCCAGAAAATATTTTTTACCCGTAGTTATTCTTGCTATGTAGAAATTATTTCTATATATTTATCTCATGACAACAAAATATCGCTTTTCAAATTTCAGGATTACATTGAGAGAGAAAGACCACAATCCTCCTCATGTACACCTCATGGGGCCTGATTTTGAAGCGGTAATAGATCTTGTAACACTTGACATTATGGACGGCTCTGCACCTTCAAAGGTTCTGCGTCATGCTCTGCGATGGATAGCAGAAAACAGAGAGGAGTTGATAAAACAATGGCACATTCTACACGGATAACCCGCCCAAGATTGACGGCTGTAAGTCCTGCTTCTAATTATTGCCTCAATGTTCGTTTCGTTGACGGTTCCGGCGGCACAGTAAATCTGAAAGAATCAATTTTTTCTTTATCCGGTCTTGCTCCTCTTCGTGATCCTGCTGCCTTTTCCGGAGTCGTTCTGGGCGAATACGGATGGGAAACCGAATGGCTCGAGTTTGACATTCAAATTGGCGCTGACACGCTCTTTGCAGACATGTTGGAGCAGCATTCGGAAACTCCTGCAGACTTCTTCACTGTCTGGCGTATCCGAAACGGGCTTTCACTTGCTGCTGCAAGTCGTGAGCTTGGAGTTACTGTGCGGACTGTAAGCGCCTATGGTTCTGGAGCGCGACCCATACCGCGCACTGTTCAACTTGCCTGTATTGGCTGGGAAGTAGAACAGCACAGAAAAACTGCATGAGAATGTCGGGGAGCCGTGTTATGGCTCCCCGTTATTGATTATCGGGTCTTCTTCTTCCTTCGGCACCCTCCGTTGTTATTTGTTGATTAACATTGCTTTTGACTCAAGTTAATAAACAAATAAACTCCCCGGAGGAGTTCCACCTTGCGGGGGGCCGACGCATCACTCGGGGTCACGATTGGTCGCTAGCCTTTATCATGTAGTGGACTTGCACCACCTACCCTTTGCCGACTGTTACCGGCGTTTTCGCAGCGTCCCACATGGGTTTTCCCGTCCCCTCCGCCTCTCCCTAATCAGCCCATAGCGCCGCAACCGGCACAAGCCAGAGTTTATCACCAAAGGGGATAACAGTGTCACCCATGTAGAGCACCACACCGGAGTGGAACTGCGTACCGAGCAGCTCCCGTAGCGCTTTCAGCGCTTTAAAGTCGGCAGCACCTACACTGATACCCGCTTTAACCTCAACTGCGGCAATGGAGCCATCAGGCTTTTCCAGAATCAGATCAACCTCTGATCCGGCAGCAGTGCGGAGGTGGTACGGGGTAATACGTAAATCAGACCAGGAAATCTGCTTGTGCAGTTCACTTACTACAAAGCTTTCCAGCAGCCTGCCAAGAAGCTGACGATCTTCTGTCAATCGTCTGCCATCTACCCCCAAAAGGTGGCAGGCAAGACCGGTATCCACCAGATGAATCTTCGCTGATTTCACCAGACGTTGCCCCAGATTGCGCGACCAGGCAGGAAGACGATGAGCAAGAAATACGGTTTCCAGCAGAGCCAGATAGCGTGTCAGTGTTGTATGGGGAAGCATTGCATCACGCCCCATATCTGCCAGATTCAGTAGCCCTGAACTCCGCGCAGCCAGCAGCTTGAGAAGATTAGGCAAGGTATGCAGGCCATCAACCCTTGCCAGATCACGCACGTCCCGCTGCAAAATCGTAGATATGTATGAGGCAAACCATGCTTCTCGCCGGGAATCACTCTCTCTTTGCGTTGCTTCCGGATAGCCGCCACAGATGATCCTTGCGACAATTTCATCCTGCAAAGACAGCGAATCAGGCTGGGCAATATCCCCTGAAAAAAGCCTGGCCAGGAACTCCTCTCTAATTCCCAAAAGTTCACCTGCTGAAAACGGAAACAGAGGGATAATCTCCATTCGCCCGGCTAACGATTCTGAGATTCGCGGCAGTGTCATGACATTGGCTGAACCGGTCAGCAGAAACCGCCCTGGCTGACGGTCATTATCAACGGCAAGCTTTATGGCAGGGAAAAGTTGAGGAGCTTTCTGAATTTCATCGATCACAACCGAGCCTTTGAGGTTACGTATGAAACCGGTCGGATCGCCTGCGGCAAGGGCAAGCGTGGCATAGTCATCAAGCGTGAAGTACTTCGCACCGGACTCCACTGCAACTCTCCGCACGAGTGTCGTTTTTCCGGTCTGGCGAGCGCCATTCAGAAGCACTACCGGGGTATCCATCATGGCAGTGCGTACGGCTTGTTCAATATTTCGCTTGAGCATGGTGAGATTTTAGCCGGTTTGTGGGGAATTTGCAAGACAGGTTTTTTATCTTTGCGGTTGCCTGAATATGCGGCTAATTGAAAGGATTTTATGCGTCTAAAGGAAAGAATACTCGAAAGGAATACCCCTGAAAACTTTACCAACTAACTCTTTTGCCATCTCAAATCAACTTTTCCAGAATGTCCCCTCCGCCAGACCCACTTCCAAGTGTTCACCGCGTCAGCGCTTGAAGGAATAGCTGCCGTCAGAGTTAGTAATAATGCTCGCGCCAAGTATCTTGGCAGCCTCATTCATCCCTTCGGCAAAATAAGTCTTAACCTCCGAGAAATTCTTGCCCGATGTTTCACGCGATACAGAATCCTTCCATGCCCAGACTTCACGCAACGCTTTGTGAGTATTTTCATTATTCTTCTTCATAAAGAACCTCCAGTTATTATAATAGCATGCAACCCGAGCAAGTCAGAAGTCAGAAAACGCACGACTCCGCGTAACGACACAAAGTAAATTTTGGGTATTTGCTCTCCGTTTGACCTCCATTTAAGGCTCCTGAAGGGGTCATTCCTGGAAACTTTACCAACTAACCCTTTTGCCCCCTCAAATCAACTTTTTAAGATGTCCCCGGCGCCTCTTCCGGATTATGCGTAAATCAACCAGCAAACACCGCTCCACTCTGCCTTCCCCAAGACAACTTGCGATGGTATTTCCTGATTCGTTCTGAAAAAGCGCTTGACTTAATCTTTGTCATTCCCGAGGTAGTTATCGGGAATCCAGCATCTAAAAACCTTAAATCTGGATCCCCGATAGAGACATTCGGGGATGACAATCTATAAAGCGCCTTTTCAGTTCAGTCAAATGAATGTACTGGGAAGAAACTTATCTGTACGGCTTCAGGATCTGCTGTGGAGTCAGCGGAAGCAGTAGCAACCAAGGGTTGAGTTCTACTTTTCACTCCTCTGGCAGGTAATACAGGCTCTTATCAAGTTCGTCATTTGGCATAAACGGATTTCTGACTAACCATATTGTCCTTTTGGTCTCTGCATCTATTCGTTTTTCAAGTTCACCGTACAGCATGTTTAATGCGTCACAATCTTCTTTCAATAAGTAAAATCTATGACTTTCATGCCAATCCATGATTCTGGAGTAACTACTCATATCAATTGGCTCAGAGATTTTCAAATGTTCGAGCTCAGATAGCTTTTTGGATATATCGCTTCGTTTTATTGCCGGACGGAGGTTTGGGATAATGTCTATGCCCCCGTCCTCTGAGATAACTACTGCCATAGAAGGACAGCTTGAAGACTCAATATAGCGGATCGCAGAATTGTATCGCGCCCCACGGCTGGGATCTCCTTTACCAGTTGCACTTCCGTCCAATATTGTTCCAATTGAATAACAGGTGCCATCAGGATTTATCAGAATAGCTCCATCAATTGAGGTAAGATGGTGCAAAATGTCTGGCGTCAAATCGAAAGGTATTACCGGCGTGCCTTGAGTTTTCATGCGTTCAGCTTCTTCCGCAGCAGATTCTGTAATAACTACCATGGTTCCATGAGATTCTTTCTCTGCTTCTTTGATTAAGCCGACTATTCGGTCAACTTCGTCTCTATTGATTTTTTTGAAAATTCTTGGCAAGTCGTTACGGAGCTTGTTCTCATCAAACGTTTGCTTCGGCAAATAAGGTTGTCCGTATTTTACACACATGATTGAATGGTTGCTGTGTAACAACTCCCAATGGTGATGATCTATAAGTTTCACAAGAAACAAGTCCTCATCCTGTTCATTATATTCAAAGAGAGTCGCCAGCCCGTAAACGCCCTCAGAATCCGAATGTAACGATAGGCCATGAGAAGCAAGCTGAATAAGCTTTCTTGCTCCACGATAATTTCCAAGCTCTGCTGGATCGGCAAATTTAACTTTCATGTCCAGGGAAGGATGGTCATGTCTTGCAAGGATTATTGTCCCGGCACCGACAGACCTTTCATAAAATAATGACGATATCGTGTTACAGGCTCTAAAGATATTGTGCAAACCAACAATTCGGTCTTGGTCTATTCTGCAGACAATATCAGTCATTAGCCTTTTACCTGCAGAACGAAGGAGTTCTTCTGCTTCAATTGTATTACCCATTGACGAACCCGGCTCTGGCTTCATAAGTTCTTCAGTAGCCAACCCCAAATACTCGGAAACTGCAGCGTCAATAAGAGAGCACGTGACAGAGTAATGTCTAAATTCATGCATCTGTAATGACGATTTTTGCAGCAAATAATGTGAATGTAGGATTTCCGTTTGCAGCCCTAAAACCACGAAAACCCAATAGCAATCCACTTTTGCTGGTGACGAGACGAAATAAGTCATCTCTACAGGTTTAGCTGCATGGCTCTGAATAGTTTGATTTACAGCATCCCTGATTGACCTTCTAAACAGGGCGTTATCATGGTGTTTCTGCGCTATCGGATGTGAGTGAAACAGGCTTCTTTCTGGATATTCTTCAAGGAGTTTATTTGCAGTCTCTGACACATGATTGAAGTCGGTTGAGTGAATCCAAAAACGATCCTCCGGTTCAACGCAAGCTGGGTGGCGATCTTGCACTTCCTCTGCTAGTATCCCGACAAGAAACACATTCGTTTTGAATTGACTGTCAAGGCTTTGAAAAACTCTATCGGCAGCGGACTGTTGTCCTATTCTAAAGTGTGGCTGATATCCCCACATGAAATGCGTTATCGTCGTTTTCATATCTTCCTCAATTTTAATTATTTATTGTCTGAGGTCCCGTAAGGGGACATTCTTGAAAACTTTACCAACTGACCCATTTACCCTCTAAAATCAACTTTTTAAGTGTCCCCTCAGCTTTCCCTTCACGCATCACCATCGTCTATATCGTCAAAGATGCTTCTCGTACCAAGTTTTTTCTCAGAGGGTTCCACGGCTCCAAGAATCCGAGGACTTACTTTCGGTTCCGGGGGCTCTGTCTCGGCAATCCACTCATTCGCGAGATCTATTTCTCGTTCAATGATTTTGACCGCATTTTCGTCCTCGCGGAATCGTTTCTTGAGCGTGGTGAACGATTCCAGAATATTCTGCATGTGCTCGTCTGGAGGTTCAGAGGAATCATAATTTTTCTGCACATTCCTCCGCACATCCGCCAGCTTCGGTAGCAAGTCCATGCGCACTGTCTCCACAAGTTCATCAAACTCACTGTCGGTGAAAACACCACGCATACCGTCATCGTCCAATGCTAGGACGTCGTCACCTTCAATAGCAAAGTTACTGACCGTCGCAATAAACTTCTTCCGGCTGTCCTCGGGAAGTAGACCAAATCCGTGCAGGCGTACCGCGAGATCAACTTCGGGAGAAAAACTGAGGCTCTGGCCCGGTTCAGATACGCGCTTCAGAATATCCGGATCCTGTTCAAGATACAGAGACAGGAACTCTTTTGAACAGCGACTGGCAAGAAACCGGTAGAGCGTCCGTCTGGCCCCCCATGAGGACATCCATTGCACCTTGTACTTTTCACTGGCCGCGAACTCGCGTAGCCGCGCGATCATCATCATGAACAGTGATTTGGGAACGACAACTGCTTTTTCCACACCCACGTTGCCACATGTAACTTGCGCTGTCAGATTATCTGTAGAGCTTCCACTTAAGAAAATACTGAGCAAATCAGGACTGAAGGCCAAGGTCGTCGCGTAGGCGTCGCCGATGGTCGGGTGTTTGAAGCGCCACACCGACTGGTCGTCCATCTGCATGTTCGTCACAAGACTGCCGTTGAGCGCGCCGAGTGCTGTGATGCACTCTCCCAACGTGCTGCCAAGCCGCTCCAGCGCCTGCGGCTCAGCACCCTGTAGGGTGACGGGGCTTTCGAGGTGGTCTTTCCTCATGTAAATCAAACCGAGCGCGGCCTTGCTGTTCGAATCCAGTCCCTGGATCACTTCAAGCAACAGTTGCTCGCGCTTTTCCACGAATTGCCCAAGATGGTATTCACCTACGTAAAGGTCTTTGGTGAACAGCGGGTCCGCGATACGCCGCGCTGTTTCAGGAATAAAGCGCGGATGTGCCGCAACATATTCCAGATGGGGTTTAATATCGGAGCGAAACGCAGCGGGCTGCTTGCCGAGCTTCAGATGGTTGTACAAAATCTGCTGCTTTTCGAGGTCGGCCAAGTCGTGAACGTCGATCACGACTTGGCTTTCACTGAGGAGCGGAAAGGAACTTTCTTTGAGGTCGTGACGAGCGCGTTTGTAAATGTAGTCCCGTGAGGTCATGACGACCTTGGCCCCTTGGCGCAGCATCGCCTTTACCTGCGCCAGAGAATGGTTCCAACCATGGACCAAAGGCGACTCGTACTGCGTAACGCCAAATGCGTCATCAATCCAGAAGAACTGCGAGGGCTCATCTACGTTCCAGCGCTCGACAACCTTTGCCGGGTCGGCCAGTTTGAGGACAGATGACTTCCACTTGTCGGCGGCGGCCATTGCCAACATCGAGGCGATGGTCGTCTTTCCTGCCGCCGGTTCGCCGATAAGCAACACGAAACCATGTTCATCGAGGGCATTGACGGCCTTGCGGTAGGAATCCGTGATGACAACCTTGGCCAAGTCTTCCCGCAACGACTCGAGAACGGCACGCGCCTGCGCGTAGGCCCGCTCATCCAGAATCTGACTCAAGTCTCCCAAACCATACACACGGGGCACAAGCATCCGCAACCGCGTGTTTTCTTTGATCTGATCTTCAATCCAAGTGGGCCCATATATCAACACATGCTTGGCCCCGGCACCGATCAGTTCTGATCGGACCTTCGCTTCCTGTTTGGCGGATACGCCAGCATTCGTCAACAAGACATAGACATCGCAAAGCCCTTCAGCCACAAGCTTACGTACCTTGGGTATTTCATCCGTTATGTCGGACTTCGTGAGGAGATAGCCAGCCTTGCTTGAAAACTTGCACTGAATGACAAATTTCCCGTTTAGGTGCTGACCCGGTGCTGGCGTCCAACTGCCGACGAAAGCGCCATCCCGCCCTGCGTCATTCGAATCCAGAAAAGACTGCACCGTCTGCCCAAGCACCTCCCGGACGATGGTGAGGCAAAGCTGCTGGAAACTGTTCCATCCAAGGCGGTGCAAGTCGTACATGTCTAATCCTTTTCGAATAAATAGGTCAACTGAAGACGCTCGCAGCCTTGGGCTTGGCCTTCTCCCATTCCTTGCGAGCTTTGCTGTAGTCCGATTTGATACTGTTGAACTGAGCCAGTTCGCTGACTAGGACATCGAGCGTGAGCGGTACCTCGTGGAAGTCTGGAGAATGCGAATGCGCGTCGATATAGCGAGACAACGTCAGCATTCGATTATGCACTCTGACCGCAATTCCTTCGTCGAAGAAAACATTGTCGAGGGTGAACGTAATGTTTTCGCGCCACCGGCGAACAACGTTGTTGAACAGCTTCTTCTGGATGAAATCCTCATAGGCCGTTCGCAAGCTACCACATGCTTTTTCTAGCGCGTCGCGCTGCGGTTCTCCCACCAGCGTCTGGGCCAAAATAAAGTGGTTCTTCGCCCGGTCATGCGCAGCCCCCTCGTAATGCTCGTGCGGGAACGCAAGTCGATCTATGGCGCCGGGCGCGTCGGCGTCGTCCCGCCAGATGGTACGGCCCGCGAACGTCACCCCCCTATCCTCGGCAGCCGTGGCCAGATAGTTCGTAAACAGAATGTCGTGGGTGAAGACGATGACCTGCCGTCGCGAGGCTTCCTCCACCAGGCGCTGGGCAATCGATTCCTTGCGAACATGGTCCATGGAGGTAACTGGGTCGTCGAACACAACCCCCGCACAAGCGCCGTTGAGTTCGATCTCCGTTAGGAAATCGGCCAGTGCCGCCGCTGTCTGCTCGCCCTCGCTCAGCACGCTGGAAGGATCAACTCCGCTCATGCCCGCATTGGCGATCTCGATCTTCCGGTCCGTGGTGCCTGCGTCGCCAGCGAACCGGAATTGCACAGGCAACACCAGTTTCAGCGCAGTACAGTTCTCCGTGAAGCGCGCAATAAAGCCCTGCGCGACAAGCTCCGTCGCAAGGGTCTTCTGTTTGCTCGTAACATCCCGCTGAGTGGCGGGGAATCCGCGAAGGCATTGATTGGCTTTCTCCACCCACGTCAGTTCCTCAACCGCAGAGGCGACACCTTCGTACTGGCCTGCAAGTCGTTTGCGGTCATTCAGCAGTTGCTGCTCAAGCAGAATCGCCTGAATCAATGCGTTGGGATCGTTCAGCCGTAGCTTTTCATTGTCCTGCTGCAATCGCTCAATCAAGGCGCCGACGCGGTCAGTCACGGAGTCATATTCTAGCAGTGACAAACCTGGATCGGACTCGTTCGCCACAGCTTGGTTCAGGGCTTCAACGACACACCGATAACCCGCCACATGAGCCGCAATATCTGCTTCCAATGCTGTATCGAGTTCCTGCAACATACGTGAGGCAGCGCTTTCCTTGGCGAAGAAAGCTAGTTCCACCTTGCCCAATGTCCCGCCGTAACCCGACAGCGTCTGCCGAGTACCCGCCAATTCAGTCTCGATATCGCTGGTGGCCATCTGATAGAACCGAGTAAGGCGGCCCACGCTGGCCTCGTCAAGAACCTGGTGGCACAACACGCAACGTGCCTCTTCGGCCTTTACCGGGAACGCATCATCCGGATACGCTTCCTTGCTGAAGGCAATCGCTGCGGACAGAAGGTCTCGCCATGCGCGGGTTCCGACAGGCTGTACTGGCTCCCCTCCGAACTGGGCCGCAGACAGTGCGGCACCTTTTTCGACTAGCGAGTGAATCTGCTCGGCGGCCTTGGCAACGTTCGTCACGACAACTGTGTTGACACCTTCCGCCAGGGTCGCGATGGATGCTTTGGCGGCGTTCAGATCAACGATACGCTGTTCATTCTTCTTGATCACCTCCTTCGGGTCGGTCGTCCTAAGCTCGACAAGCTGCGGCTCAATCGCCAGAAGTCGTGACGCTTCGGCATCACCGAACACCGCCAGTTCCTTCAACCGAACCAGATTCGTCTGCGAGGTCAGTGTCACCAATAGCGTCGCCACCTCCGACGTGCTGTCTTGGATCGCAAACTTGTCAGCTGCCGGCGTGCGTCGGGTGATCTCTTCACGCAGCTTGCTTTGCAGTTTGCCGAACGCCGCCACCATCCGTGGAAAGACGTCAAACAGAAAGGGCATGACATGGAAGGTGTTGCGATCATCGAGATGCACGCGAATGCAGGTCGAATCGAATACGGCGAAACCGTCGCGTAAGCGCTGACACGGCTCTTTGTGGACAAAGGCGACGCTCGTACCGTCGTCAAAACTGAACGTCGCCGTTGGCTTGGGCTGTTTGTTCTTCGCGAGCTTGACGTCGCCCAAAATACCTGTGTCTTTCGACCGCGTGAAACACGCGGACTTCAACACGCGGACATAACCCGACTTACCCGCGCCATTGGGTCCGTAGACCACCGTCAATTTGGGGCCGAAACTCAGCGTCTCACCGGCGGCGAGCGCATTGACTCCGAATACCGAGGCCATCGCGGTCAGCGTACTGACTACCGTCGGCGCATCTCCCTGAAACTGCGGCAGTGCCATGTTCCATGGCACGCGCACCGCATCCGGTCCGGCCAGGTGTTGATCGATCAGGTAGTCGGTGAAGACCTCATTGAGGGTCTCATCGAGCAACTCATCCGTAGCCACAAGCTTGCTCAGGAGGAAATGCTGCCAGCCTGGGAGTGTCTTACCCCAGGCGGAAAGCGAATTAAATATGTTGAATGCTGGTTGCTTAATGGTACTTACTCCGTCATATTGCGTCATCGTGGGATGCGAGTCGGACTGCTATGATAGATCTCTGCCGTCATATGTTTACCTGTGGTCCCGAAAGAGGACGTTCTTGAAAACTTTCCCAACTGACCCTTTTGCCCTCTCAAATCAACTTTTTAAGTGCGTCCCCTCAGCCTTCTTTTAATCTGGCTGTTCTTGCTCATCAGCCCCCCCGTTTCCAACTGTGGCGAATTCGCCACAATTTAACTCAACGACCTCTATTCCCCATTGATACAGGCAATCTCACTCACCGACATCGGCGGGTAGATCTTGGTCGGCTTGAAAATTCCGAGAACAGTATATTTAAACCCCAAGTCAACCATTTCCCAGTGAACTCATCGACTACCCCATCCGTCCAATCACCCAAACCTCAACCACCCACCCATTCATATCTTCAACCGTTGCAACATTTCAATTGCGCTGATATTCATTTTCGAGAAAGCGAACCATTTTTTTCCCAGGTCTTTCAGCGATGCTCCAATGTGATAAATGTCATCATCGATAAGGAGAAAACGGTCGTGCGAAGATTTGAACGTTTGCACTTTAATAGCGGGGTATTGACGGTTAAATTTTTCGATATCCAAGGCCAATGTTTTGCCGATGTTATTTGTCAGGATCTGGGCAGTTACAGCTGCACCTAAATACCCCGGATATCCCGGCAACGCCTTGTTCGGTAAAGACATAGTGAGGTGGCCGGGCTTAGTGAGACAGCCTGAAGGGTGAAATAAGCAATGCCCCTTGGTTGTTGTGGTTTTCTGGTTTCAGGCTACCAGTTTCAGTTTTTCAAGTCCTTGGAAATAAGCCTCATCCGGTGTCAGTTTGTC
>JANNRW010000049.1:0-10602 GCA_031401815.1 Geobacteraceae bacterium
GCTTCTGCTGTCAGCCGCGCAGCCATGGCTGCACTGCCGGAGCCGGTGTTACAGGCCACTCCCGACACAATGCCCCCCTTGATTCCGGAGAGCGGGCGACTCTATAACCCGGTAGTGACTTTAAACGGCTGGACATTGCCCTGGCGGATGAATAACGGCGTCAAGGAGTTTCATCTGGTAGCCGAGCCAGTGGTGCGTGAGATGGCACCAGGCATGAAGGCTCATCTTTGGGGATACAACGGTCAGAGTCCAGGGCCAACCATTGAAGTCGTTGAGGGTGATCGTATACGCATTTTTGTCACAAACAGGCTTCCGGAGCATACAAGTATTCACTGGCATGGACAACGCCTTCCCAACGGAATGGATGGAGTAGGAGGGCTCAATCAACCGGCCATTCAACCTGGCAAGACATTTGTCTACGAATTTGTGGCGCGCCGACCCGGCACTTTCATGTATCACCCACATGCTGATGAAATGACACAGATGGCGATGGGAATGATGGGTTTCTGGGTCACACATCCCAAAACCAGGCATCCGTTGATAGATGAAGTGCAGCGCGATTTCTGTATTCTGCTGAACGCGTACGACATAGATCCCGGCAGTTATACCCCAAAGATCATGACGATGCTGGATTTCAACCTCTGGGCATGGAACAGTCGGATATTTCCGGGTATTGACTCATTGAACGTCCGGTTGAATGATAAGGTTAGAATACGCATAGGTAACCTTACAATGACAAACCACCCGATTCACCTGCATGGTCACGAGTTCATGGTGACCGGCACTGATGGCGGGCCTCTGCCGAAGAGCGCCAGGTGGTATGAGGTCACAACAGATGTCGCAGTCGGTCAGATGCGCCAGATCGAGTTTTTAGCCGATGAAGAGGGTGATTGGGCATTTCATTGTCACAAGAGCCATCACACCATGAATGCAATGGGGCACGATCTTCCAACCATGATTGGTGTGGATCACAGAACTCTGGCGAAAAAGATTACCAGACTGATTCCTGATTACATGGTCATGGGTGAACGGGGGATGGCGGATATGGCTGAAATGGAGATGCCGCTCCCTGATAACACCATTCCGATGATGACAGGAGAAGGCCCGTTCGGTTCAGTCGAAATGGGGGGGATGTTTTCCGTGGTAAAAGTTCGCAAAGAGCAGAAACCAGGTGATTACGGTAACCCCGGCTGGTACAGGCATCCGCCCGGCACAACGGCTTTCGAGCTGGCTGGGGCGATCAGGGAGCCAGCGCGTTTCAGTGCGGAAAACGGACAATCCATGCCGCTGAAACAGAAGCCTGATAGAGAAATTGAATTGCAGATTCGTAAACCAACCGGCCATGCTGGCCATTAAGGAGTGAAAATATGAAAATTAATCTCATTGTTGCAGCAGTATTTATGATCCTTTTACCATTTATTGCCAATGCGAGTGGCACACATGGAGGCAGTCATGACGAGGCTACAGCCATTGGAGCCCCCGGAAAGGGGGAAAAGGTTAACCGTACAATCAAGGTTGAGATGTTCGACACAATGCGATTCAGCCCGGAAAGCATCACAGTAAAACAGGGCGAAACCATCAGATTCATTGTCAAAAATTCAGGAAAAATCAAACATGAAATGGTACTGGGAACAGAAAAGGATTTGAAGGAACATTATGAAGCAATGAAGAAAAATCCGGAGATGGAGCATGCTGATGAAAATATGGTCACAGTGGAACCGGGAAAAACAGGCGAAATGATATGGCACTTCACTAAAGCCGGCAAAGTCGGGTTTGCCTGCCTGATACCAGGTCACTATGATGCAGGGATGAAAGGGAGTGTGAGGGTGAAACCAGGGGTTGTCAAGAGCGATGGGCATGATAAACATAAACATTAAATAGAGCGTTTCAAACGTATAGCGAGGTAATTATGAAAATTCTGCATTTATCACTGATCATATTTATAACGCTTTATCTTGAAGCAGGTTCTGCTGCCGGAGCAGCGGCAGCAGATAGTTCAGCCGAAGCAAGGTCAGTCGAAAATCCATCTGTAGCAGAAATGATTGAAGGTGAAATCCGGAAGATCGACAAAGAGAACAAAAAAATTACCATTAAGCATGGCGAAATGAAAACTCTTGAAATGCCCCCTATGACAATGGTCTTTAAAGTAAATGACCCGGAAATCCTCAGCAAGGTGAAAACTGGCGACAAAGTGAAGTTCAGAGCCGAAAAGTCTGGCGGGGCATTTGTTGTAACTGAAATTATGACTGGCATCTAAACTGGATCAACAATAAGGAGAAACTTTATGAAAAGACATCTGATGGCAGTTTTAACAATTCTGGTACTGGCAATCTCCGTTGCCTATGGTGCTGAAAAGGATCATGCCGGACACGGCATGAACTATGGTAACACAAACCCCGGACATCCTACTCATCAGGAGGTTGTTGATGGTATAAAGGCAACCTTCAACATCAAGACCATGAAGGTTGCCATGAAAGAGATGGGGATGGAGATGCCCAAAGGGGTTAAGGAGACTCATCATCTGTCTGCTTCCTTTAATGACATGAAGACCGGGAAAGCAATCACCGAAGGAGAAGTCAAGGTCAAGGTGCTGGCTCCCGACAAGAGTGAAGAGACCAAAGATATGACCGGCATGCACGGGCATTTCGGGGCAGATTTCGTTTTAGCCAAAAAGGGGAAATACGGGATAATGAGCAAGTTCAAGGTCGGGGATGGCAAGACAAGGAGCGTGAAGTTCTGGTATGAGGTGAAATGAATCCATCCGGACAAGTTTACTCCTCCTCTAACATTTGCTCCTCTTCAAGTCGTTGACAACTATCGGAAATGAAGGTAGTTTAAGCAAGCTTTTTTATGCCATGGCTAACGAGGACGGGACATGATGTTTAAAAATAGAAAATGCTGAATCAATAGCCGCCAGATCCGTTTAATACCGGGTGGCGGCTTTTTATTTCTCTGGAGCTTGAATGCTGATGCAAGAAAAATATGTTGAACTCGAAAAGAAACTCTGGTCCGCTGCCGATGAGCTGCGAGCTAATTCGGAATTGAAATCGTCGGAATACTCTGTCCCGGTGCTGGGGCTGATTTTTCTCAAGTATGCGGATGTGAAGTTCGCCCAGTTGCAACGGGAATTTGTAGAGACGCATGGCGATGCGTCTCTACGTAGGCGGGATATAAGCAAGACCGATTACCATGCCCGCGGCGTGCTCTATCTGCCCGAGGCGGCCCGTTTCAACTATCTGCTCCATCTCCCCGAGGGGAAGGATATCGGCAAGGAGATCAACGAGGCGTTCGGTCTGATCGAGCAGGAAAATCCGGAGCTGAAGGGGGTGCTTCCCCGCAGTTACCAGAAGGTGGGGAACGACTCGCTGGTGACCCTGCTGAAGACCTTCAACTCCATCCCCATGGACATTGAGGGGGACGCTTTCGGCAGGATCTACGAATACTTCCTCGGCGAGTTCGCCAAGGCTGAGGGGCAAAAAGGGGGCGAGTTCTTCACCCCCACCTCCTTGGTCAAGCTGATCGTCGCGATCATCGAGCCGTACCATGGCCGCATCTACGACCCAGCCTGCGGCTCCGGCGGCATGTTCGTGCA
This sequence comes from Geobacteraceae bacterium, assembly GCA_031401815.1. GTDB lineage: Bacteria > Desulfobacterota > Desulfuromonadia > Geobacterales > DSM-12255 > JANNRW01. The sequence continues at coordinate 3,593 of JANNRW010000049.1, forward strand.
GAGCGCCGCCTTTGTTAATGGACATCGTAAAGATGCATCCGAAAGTAGAGACGCATTGCAATGCGTCTCTACCCAAAGCGCCAATACGGAAATATCCATTTATGGCGAGGAGCGGGTGGCCGAGACGGTACGGCTCTGCCGGATGAACCTGGCGGTGCACGGCCTCTCCGGCGATGTCAAGCAGGGGAACAGCTACTACGAGGACATCCACGAAAGTCTCGGCCGTTTCGATTTCGTCATGGCCAATCCCCCTTTCAACGTCAACGGCGTAGACCGGGAGCGGATCAAGGACGATCCCCGTTTTCCTTACGGCATGCCCAAGACCGACAACGGCAACTACGTCTGGATTCAGCTCTTCGCCAGTACCCTCAGCGACACCGGCCGGTCCGGTTTCGTCATGGCCAACTCGGCCTCCGATGCCCGCGGCAGCGAGCTGGAGATCCGCCGCCAGCTCATCCAGAGCGGTATCGTGGATGTCATGGTTGCCATTGGGTCGAACTTCTTTTCCAATGTGACCTTGCCGTGTACCCTCTGGTTCTTCGACAAGGGGAAGCAGGCAGTGGGCCGCAAGGATTCAGTCCTCTTCATCGACGCCCGCCACATCTACCGCCAGCTCGACCGCGCCCATCGGGACTTTACGCCGGAGCAGATCGAGTTTCTGTCGAACATTGCGCGGTTGTATCGGGGTGGCACCACCGTAGAGACGCATTGCAATGCGTCTCTACCCAATGCGGCATCACAGGAACATTTCCCCGACGGCAAATACCGCGACTTTCCCGGACTCTGCAAGGTTGCAACCATGGCGGAGATCGAGGCCCAGGGGTGGAGTCTCAATCCCGGCCGCTATGTCGGTGTGGCCGAGCGGAAGGCGGATGATTTCGTCTTTGCCGAGAGGCTGGAAGAGTTGAATGAGGAGTTGGAGGTGCTCAACGCAGAGGGGCGGGAGCTGGAGGAGCGGATTGCGGATAATGTGGCTCAAATTCTGGAAGGATAGGTTTTAAGTCCCCCTTTACGAAAGGGGGATTTAGGGGGATTTGCCTTTGAAGTTGAACTGCAAATCCCCCCCGACCCACCTTTCTTAAAGGGGGGAGAATAGAGGCATGAGGTCGATGGAGCTGGTAAATGGATAGACTGCAACAAGGTTGGACAAGCAAAAAGCTCAACGAACTTGGTTCTGTCGGTCGTGGAAAGTCAAGACATCGACCGAGAAATGATGCCACTTTGTACGGAGGTAGTTGCCCGTTTATCCAAACAGGAGATGTTAAAGCAGCTGATTTGTACCTGTCTGAATATACCCAGACGTACAATGAAAAAGGGTTGGCCCAAAGCAAGCTTTGGAAACCTGAAACGCTGTGCATCACGATTGCTGCGAACATTGCTGAAACGGCAATCTTGAAAATCAAGGCATGTTTTCCTGATAGCATTGTCGGCTTTGTTGCTGATCCAGAAAAGTCAGATGTCCGTTTCATCAAGTACTACATCGATACCATCAAGCTCAGCATGCAAAACATTTCAAGGGGCACGACCCAAGATAATTTGAGCGTTGATAAGCTGTTGCTATTCGATTTTATGGTTCCCCCTCTTAACACCCAACGCAAAATCGCCTCCATCCTTTCCGCCTACGACGACCTGATCGAAAACAACACCCGGCGCATCAAAATCCTGGAAGATATGGCGCGGATGATCTACCGCGAGTGGTTCGTCAACTTCCGCTTTCCGGGGCATGAGCAGATGAAGATGGTTGATTCATCGTTTGGGATGATTCCGGAGGGGTGGGAGGTGAAGCCTGTCACTGAGGCTGTTGAGGTTAATCCAAGAACAAAAGTTCCGGTCGAAGGTGAAAAGACTTTTGTGCCAATGGGATCGCTATCGACGGACTCGATGCTGATTTCTGATGTTGAGACTCGTTCTGGCAATAGCGGCTCAAAGTTCAAAAACGGTGATACCCTCTTTGCTCGCATCACTCCTTGCCTTGAAAACGGCAAGACCTGCTACGTCCAGTTGCTGTCGGATGCCAACACAACGGCTTTCGGTTCTACTGAATTCATCGTGCTTCGTTCAAAGACACTCTGCCCGGAATATGTCTATCTTATGGCCCGTTCTAGCGAGTTCCGAGACAACGCCATTAAGAGCATGTCAGGTGCTACCGGTCGGCAACGTGTCAGTGAAAAGTGTTTCGAGCAGTTCTTTATTGCCCAACCCGATGCAACAACGTTGGAGAAGTTCAGCAGTATTACTGTGCAGATGTTCAAACAAATACATGTCATTACAAAGAAAAACCAAAATCTCCGCCAAACCCGCGACCTGCTGCTGCCGAAGCTGATTTCGGGGGAAGTGGCGGTTGACGCATTGTAGAGACGCATTGCAATGCGTCTCTACCGATGGTGGCATGGCGAGAAAAATGAATGACCGTTGAGCATTGCAATGCGTCTCTACCGGAACGATGGCCGCTGAATTCAAATGCAATGCGTCTCTACAAGGTGACGATAAATTATGACTCTCTTCAAAGACAAATACCGTGCTGAATCTGCCCGTCTCAAAGGTTGGGATTATTCCTCTGTTGGTTACTACTTCGTCACCATTTGTACACTGGAGAAGCTCTGCACGTTGGGGGCCGTGGTTGATGGTGTCATGAGGTTGTCGGCAGTTGGCAAAATTGTTGCCGAAGAATGGCAGAAGACGGCAGCGCTGCGCAATAATGTTACCCTTGACGAATGGGTGGTTATGCCGAACCATATGCACGGGATTATATGCATCAATGACGGCGACACCGTAGAGACGCATTGCAATGCGTCTCTACCCAAAGCACAATACTCCAATGCATTTGGCCCGCAGAAAAACAATCTGTCATCAATTATTCGAGGGTTTAAGGGTGCTTCAACAAAGCGTATCCATCTTGATGATCATGACTTTGCATGGCAAGCGCGGTTTCATGATGAGATCATTCGGGATGATAATATGCTGGCAAGAGTCCGGGAATACATTCGCAACAACCCCCTGCAATGGGAATTGGATGAGGAATATTCGGTATCGCCGAAGCTGATTGAGACGGATTTGCCTTGATCGGCAAAAATACCGGCAATAACTTTGATGTGAATGCGATTTGATTTTGAAATTAATAAACAATACTGTACTATTACATCAAACAATTATCGGCAAAAACATCGGCAAAAACAGGAACCGAGTATCAGCCATGACCAGCTCACTTCACCAAATGACTCCGCTGTTGCCCGAGCAGGCAGGGGAACTGCACGACCTCTCCCTTGAGGTGGTGCAGAAGTCGGCTGCTATCGGCTCTCGCCAGCATCCGGTAACCCTCCGCTCCTTGCGGGAGCTGCTGCGGATTATCAACAGTTACTACTCCAACCTGATCGAAGGTCACAACACTCACCCCTACGATATCGTCCGTGCCATGCAGGAAAATTTCGACAAAGAGCCGGCCAGGCGCAACCTGCAGATGGAGAGCGTGGCGCACATCACCGTGCAACGGGAGATGGAGCAGCGGCTTGAGGCTGAGCCTGAGGTGAATGTTGCCGGCAGGGAGTTTATCTCTGACCTGCATTCCCGGTTTTTTCGACTGCTGCCCGATGAGTTCAGGACGATGACCAATCCGGAAACCGGCAGGGCGAGCGTGGTGGTACCCGGTGAACTGCGCCTGGAACCGGTGGCAATCGGTTATCATATCCCGCCGGGTCACCTGTCCTTGTCGGAGCTTATGCAGCGGTTTGCCGATGTTTATGCTCCGCAGCGGCATCATGGCGCGGCAAAGCTGGTTGCCGCTGCTGCTGCCCATCACCGCCTGATGTGGATTCACCCTTTTCTTGACGGTAACGGCAGGGTCGCCCGGCTGTTCACCGAGGCATATTTCCAGCGGATTCCGCTGCACGGTTTCGGGCTCTGGTCCGTCAGTCGCGGTCTGGCAAGGCGCGCCGCAGATTACAAGGCAGCTCTTTCCTGGGCTGATGCGCCGCGGCGCAACGACCTTGACGGCAGAGGCGCTCTTTCCAACGAAGGACTGCAGAAGTTCTGCCGGTTTTTCCTGGAAACCTGTCTCGATCAGGTCGACTACATGGGCGGATTGCTGCAGCTTGAAGAGCTGGTCGAGCGGGTCAAGCGCTATCTGCAGCTTCGGAGCAGCGGCATGATTTCACCGCCTGCCGGGGCAGAACCGCTCCGCAGTGAAGCAGCAAGGATGCTCCAGGAGGTGCTGGTGCGTGGTCAGGTAGCACGCGGCGAGGTTGTCGTTGCTTCCGGTCTGAAAGAGCGCACCGGCAGGAGCCTGCTGGGGCAGCTGCTCAGTGAAGGGCTGCTGGTTTCCGATACCCCCAAGGGTGAGGTGCGTCTCGGTTTTCCGATTCATGCAGCAGGCTGGTTCTTTCCTGATTTGTATCCTCTCCTCCAGAGTGACCAGAGATGACCAACTCCTACACGGAAGACATTCTCGTCGAGCAGCCCGCCATTGCCCTATTTGAGGCGCTTGGCTGGGAGACGGCGAACTGTTACAACGAACCTTTTGGTTCGACCCTCACCCCCGACCCCTCTCCCAGAGGGCGAGGGGAGGTTCTGGGTCGGAAGCATAGCGGCGAGGTGGTGCTCTTGTCCCGCCTGCGACCGGCGTTGGAGCGCTTGAATCCAACTCTGCCTGCCGAAGCGCTCACCCTTGCCATCTCGGATCTCATCCGCGACCGCGGCATCATGACTCAGGTGCAGGCCAACCGGGAAATTCACCTACTGCTGAAAAACGGCGTCAAGGTCACCTTCGAGAATACCAGGGGCGAGCGGGTTACCGAGACCGTCGCGGTCATCGACTGGCTGCAGCCGGAGAATAACGATTTTCTCCTCACTTCCCAGCTCTGGGTGACCGGCGAGATGTACAAGCGGCGCTGCGATCTGGTCGGGTTTGTCAACGGTCTGCCGCTGGTGTTCATCGAGTTGAAGGCTTCCCACCGTAAGCTGGAAAACGCTTTCAACGACAACCTGCGCGACTACAAGGACACCATCCCGCAACTCTTCTGGTACAACGGACTGATTCTCCTCAGTAACGGCAGCCAGAGCCGCATCGGCAGCCTTACCGCAGAGCTGGAACACTTTGCCGACTGGAAGAAGATCAACGACGTAGGGGAAGAGGGACTAATCAGCCTGGAGACAATGATCCGCGGAACGTGCGCCAAGCCGCGCCTGTTGGATCTGGTCGAAAACTTTACCCTCTTTGCCGATACGCAAGGCGGGATCCAGAAACTCCTTGCCAAGAACCACCAGTACCTCGGTGTCAATAACGCGGTAACGGCAGTCGGCAACATCCTGTCCAATCAGGGGCGGCTCGGGGTCTTCTGGCACACCCAGGGGAGCGGCAAGAGCTACTCCATGGTCTTCTTCGCCCAGAAGGTGCTCCGCAAACTTCAAGGTAACTGGACCTTTCTCATTGTTACCGACCGTCAGGAACTGGACGGGCAGATCTACAAGAACTTTGCCGGCTGCGGGGTGGTGACCGAAGAGGAAAAACGGATTCACGCCCAGAGCGGCGAGCACCTGAAGGAACTGCTGCGGGAGGATCACCGCTACGTCTTCACATTGATCCAGAAGTTCCGCACCGAACCTGACTGTAGAGACGCATTGCAATGCGTCTCTACTCGAAGCGACATCATCGTCATAACCGACGAAGCCCACCGCAGCCAGTATGACATCTTCGCGCTCAACATGCGCAATGCCCTTCCCAATGCCGCTTTCATCGGTTTTACCGGCACGCCGCTTATGGCAGGTGAAGAGCTGACCCGCAAGGTTTTTGGTGATTACGTCAGTATCTACGACTTCAGGCAGTCGGTAGAAGATGAGGCAACGGTCCCTCTTTACTATGAAAACCGCATTCCGGAACTCCAACTCACGAACGAAAACCTGAATGAAGAGATGGAAGCACTGCTGGAAGAGGCCGAACTGGATGAAGCCCAGGAACGGCGGCTGGAACAGGAATTTGGTCGGGAGTATCATCTGATTACCCGCGATCAGAGGCTTGACAAGATTGCCGAAGACTTGGTGAGTCACTTTCTTGGCCGGGGACAGCAAGGCAAGAGGATGTTCATTGCCATTGATAAACTCACTGCTGCGCGTATGTATCAGAAGGTTCAGTCGCAGTGGCAGCGGGAGATCTTGCATCTTGAGGATGAATTGGCTCTTGTAGAGACGCCCCGGTGGGGCGTCTCAGAACTGGCAGGGTCTCTTGATGAAGAGGATAGACGCGCCACCGGCGCGTCTCTACGTGAAAAACTGGATTATATGCGAAAGGCCGATATGGCTGTGGTCGTTTCACAGTCGCAAAACGAGCTGGATTCTTTCAGGGAGAAGGGGATCGACTTCAAACCTCACCGCATGCGGATGATCAAGGAGGATCTGGAGAAGAAATTCAAGAATCCGGATGATCCTTTCTGTCTGGTCTTTGTCTGCGCCATGTGGATTACCGGTTTTGATGTGCCGAGCTGCAACGTGATCTACCTCGACAAACCGATGAAAAACCATACGTTGATGCAGACCATTGCCCGCGCCAACCGGGTCTTCAAGGATAAGGTTAACGGTCTGATCGTTGATTACATTGGTGTTTTTCGCAACCTGCAAAGGGCTCTTGCCATCTACGGCTCCGGAACTGGCGGCGGCGTGCAGACTGGTGAATGCCCGGTCCAGGCGAAGGAGTTTCTGGTGGGGAGGCTGCGGGAGAAGATCGCAGAAACGGCTGATTTCTGCCAACAGCGCGGCATTAACCTTGATGCTATCAAGAAGCGGAGCGGCTTCGAGCTTGTCCGTCAACTGGACGAAGCGGTGGAGGCGATCCTGGTCTCTGAAGAATCGAAGCGATCCTATTTGGCGCTGGCTGGCTTGGTGGAGCGTCTCTTCAAGGCGATTCTGCCTGATCCGGCTGCTACCGAGTTCGGGCCGAAGCGCAAGCTCATTGCCGTTATTGCTGAGAAGATCCGCTCCCTTGATCCTACGGTGGATATCACAGAGATCATGGCCAAGGTCGG
>JANNRW010000050.1:0-3669 GCA_031401815.1 Geobacteraceae bacterium
GGTGATAAGGACTTTTTGCGAGAGCATCAAGCTTGAATTGTCTGAAATGCACAGATGTACCATCAGAATATGGATCAATAATTAACATATGAAATTAGTCATGGTCAATTAACTTTTTATCTCCCTTCCATGGCGTATCCCTCCGCAAAACCCCCTCCTGCTTCCATTCATTCTGAACTTTTTCATGAAACGCGCAAATTGTGTATTGTGCTACCCGGTAATTGACCGTATTATAAACCGTTTTGAAATCTACCAGAGCGATGCTGCGGGGCAGCGGGCGCTGAGGAGAGCATATGGAACGCTGGAACATCAACGACTCTGCCAAGATCTACAACCTTGACAACTGGGGAGCGGATCTTTTCTCCATCAACAAGAAGGGTAATGTCTGCGTACACCCCTCTTCAAATTCGAAAGAGTCGATCGATCTGAGAGCTCTGGTGGACGATCTTATCAAGAGGAAGATCAAACCACCAATTCTGCTCCGTTTCATGGATATTCTCCAGGGGCGGATCGCTAGCATCAACAGGGTCTTCAAGAATGCGATAGCCGAGAATGACTACCCAGCCAGATACCAGACTTTCTATCCGATCAAGGTTAATCAGCAGCGGCAGGTGGTCGAGGCTATAGCTCACTACGGCAAGCGGTACAACATCGGTCTCGAAGTCGGCTCCAAACCGGAACTTGTTGCAGGTATCGCCATATCCAGCGGGAACAATCTGCCGCTTATCTGCAATGGTTACAAGGACACCGAATACATTGAGACAGTTCTTTATGCAACCAAGATCGGCTACGACATTACCCTTGTAATCGAGAAACTGTTCGAACTGGAGAAGGTGATAGAGCTATCCAAGAAAACCGGTATCAAGCCCAAACTCGGTATCCGGGTCAAGCTCTCTTCCAAAGGGACAGGGAAATGGGCAACTTCAGGGGGCGAAGATGCCAAGTTCGGCCTTCGTATGGCTGAAATCATTGCTGCAATTGATATGCTTGAGGAAAATGGCCTTATCGACCAGGTCAAACTGCTTCACTTTCATATAGGGAGCCAGATCACGAAAATCGACAAGATCAAGACTGCTCTCATAGAAGGGGCGAGAATCTATACCGAACTCCGAAAGCTGGGGGTAGGGATCGATTATGTTGATATAGGTGGTGGCCTGGGTGTGGATTACGACGGTTCGAAGTCAAGCTACTTTTCCAGTGTCAACTATTCTATTGACGAATACGCCAATGACGTTATCTACCAGATTAAAAACATATGCGACGATGCCGGGGTGGAGTGTCCCAACATCATTTCCGAGTCCGGTCGGGCGACCGTAGCCCACTATTCGGTTCTTGTCACAAATATCCTGAACACCAATACCCAGCGACTTACTCCTGATTTCGAGGAGGAGCTTGCCGCTGCGGAGAAACTGGCACCAACAGTCAAGAAACTGGTCGATATTCACAAAAGTATTGATCGATACTCTCTGCGCGAGGATTATCATGATACCCAGCAGTTGATTCAGGAGGCTGTCAGTCTCTTTAATCTTGGATACCTGACCTTGAACGAGAGAGCTATGGCTGAATGGCTTTATGGTAAGATTATCAAGAAAATCAACAGTATAGTAGAAAAGATAAAACCGATTCCGGAAGAGTTGCAGAACTTTCAGCTTGCGCTCCGCCAGACATATTTTGCCAACTTCTCTCTCTTCCAGTCAATTCCGGACTCCTGGGCAATTGACCAGCTCTTTCCGATTGTGCCTCTTCAGCGGCTTAACCAGAAACCGGATGTCATGACTTCAATCGCTGACATTACCTGTGACTCGGATGGCGAGATCACCAGTTTTGTCGGCGAGAACGGGCGAGCCAAGTTTTTGCCGCTGCACAAGATCCGCAAGGATGATGAATATTATATCGGGTTTTTCCTGATCGGAGCCTACCAGGAGATTCTGGGTGATCTTCATAACCTCTTTGGTGATACCAACGCTGTTCATATAACTTTCAACAAGCGAACCGGCTACATGATCGACACGGTCATTAACGGTGATACCTGTTGGGAGAGCCTGAAATATGTCCAGTACAAGGGGCCGGAGATACTGAAGAGAGTGCGTGAGCATCTGGAGAAAGGTGTTGCGCTGAAAAAGGTTTCAATAGAAGAGAGCAGTCATTTTATTGAACTTCTGGACAGGACGCTTCTGGGTTATACCTATCTGGGTGAGTAGTATTTTAACCCGTTAACTCTACGCTAAAGATGCTCCCTCCGCCGGGAGCGTCTTCAACCCATGCTTTTCCGCCGTAGAGTCCGGCAATCTTCTGTACTGTCGCCAGCCCTATCCCGGTTCCGCTTTTTGCATTTTCGGTGGAGCCCCTGTAGAACAGCTCGAAGATCCGTTTTTTATCCTTATCAGCAATCCCTTTCCCCTGATCAACTACCGACAACCGGACAACGTTGCCATTTCGTTCACCAGTTACTGATATGTTGCCTTTTCCCGCATACTTGACGGCATTTCCTATCAGGTTGTCAAATATCTGTACAAAGAGCGATTTCGGTATCCGGATCGCTGGAATCTCTCCGGCTGAAACGGTCATCTCTTTTTTTGCCAACTCCAGAGCATGCCCCTGTATAACCTCTTGCAGCGCTTCATTGCCACTGACAGGCAGAGCCGGACGTGCAATCGTGCCTACAGTGGCAAGGGTCAGGAGATCCTCAAGCATCCCGAGCATCCGCTCTCCCTGACGCTGTATCTCCATGAGCATTTCGCAGGCCTGTTCATCAAGCTGTGACTTGTACTGCTCTTCCAGGAACTGTGCATAGCCCAGAATCGGAGTAAGGGGAGAGCGCAGATCGTGCGAGACTGTATGAACAAAGGCATCCAGCTCGCGATTAGACTGGAGCAGCTGCTCCTGAGCCTGTTTTTGCAGTGATATATCCCGGACAAGAGCTATGCAGTATGCCGGGTTACTGTTGTTTTCAAGTACACAGGCAACAGAGGTGTGTCCCCATACAAAACTGCCATCGTTGCAAAGGTAGCGCCTTTCATAATTAATGTTGTCGGTCTTGAGAGTTAGAAGCTCCTCGTACATTCCGGAGATATTATCCTGCTCATCAGGGTGGCTCAAGTCGTCAAATTGCCTGTTCAAAAGCTCTTCGACACTGAAACCGGTGAAACTGCAAAAAGCAGGGTTAACCTGCATGATCCTGCCGAAAGCAGAGATGATGACCATGCCAGCTGCGGCTGTATAAAAGATCGATCTGAAGCGCTCTTCACTGGCTTTAAGGGAGTCCTCTGTCATCCTTTGTCTGACGATATGTCCCCATTCACGCAGACATCTCTCAATTACCTGTGGCAGATTTGCCAGTACTTCAGGTGTTTTTAGCAGATAATCGAAAGCACCGGACTTCATTGCATCTACCGCTTCTTTTGCATTGCTCCCTCCGGTCAGGATGATAACCGGGAAAGGTGCATTGTCCCTGTCAAGAGGTAGAAGATCCGTCCCTTTCCCGTCTGATAGAAAGAGACCGGAGATGAGGAGATCCGGCGTGGCATTATCGGTTCATCCGCAGAATCTGTGGGTGACATCAGGCTCAGGCAGTTTCCCAAGCGTGTGATATAGCGCTAGTTTTATGACTTCATAGCTCTTAAAACCGTAAGCTTTTTTAGTGGTGACTTTTGCTTTGTTGTTTAGACC
>JANNRW010000051.1:0-12178 GCA_031401815.1 Geobacteraceae bacterium
CGGTGGCTATGCCGAGGGGGTCCCACCCGTTCCCATCCCGAACACGGAAGTTAAGCCCCTCAGGGTCGATGGTACTGCATGGGTAGCTATGTGGGAGAGTAGATCGCCGCCGGGAATTTATGAAAAAGAGCCCCGCTTCTCAATCAGAGATGCGGGGCTCTTTTGCGTTGTTTTAATCCTGGTTAAAAACTGCTGTTCTTGACGATCACTTTCATCTGGTATACTGTCAAAGAAAACCTCTACTTACTTCGGGAGAGATCTCCATGAAAAAATTCATCTGTCTGCTTGCAGTTCTGATGTCTTCCTTCACTGTTTCTCATGCTGCTGATATGAAAGCGGGCGTCAACCCGGTAACGCAGCTCGACTTTGCGGCAAGGCTGATTGACAATTTTGGCTGGAGTGAAGGGCTTCCGGATAAACCGTCTGAAAGGGATTATCTTGCAGTATTAAATGGTAAAAGGTCATTCAAGTTTGAGGCAGAAGATATATTTGATCAAAAGACAGATCCGCTTTCAGTGAGGGACTATAATATCTTTGGAGATTTTACCGGACGCGGCTGGATTCATGGGATGCCCGTCCCTTCTGCTGTACATTTTTCGGTTTTTTTGCCGCTATCCGGCAAATATACTGTGACAGCCGCAGCCAAGGGTTTCGAGCAACTATGGTCTGTTGCAGGGAGAGCTTTCAAGGTGAATGCTACTCAAAGGCTGAAGGATCTCCTTATCGGTCAGGTACTTATACCTCCCGGACGTCTAGAATTCAATGCAGTTATCCCTCCTGACGGCGGGATTGATTATATACTGTTTACAGCCCCTTCTCTTGCACCGATTGAGCCTGTTTCCGGCTGGAACTTTACTGCACCGATTACGAGAGGTCAGCTTGCCGAAGTCAGAGGGGCGCTGATCGGCAATGAGCATCTGCTGCCTGATGACAAGTTGTACAAGGCAAGATTAATCTCTCCGGCAGCTCTCAATTCTCTTCCGCCTGGGGTTCAGATTACAGAAAGCCAGGTTCATGGGAAACCGTTGTCACAGAAATGGGTCAGAGCAGGTCAAGCACCTGTGACTCTCAATATCCCCTTTGAGGCCGAAAAGCCTGGGGTCTACAGGGTTCGCGTCCGTTACTTTGGAGCACCACTTATGGCCGGTTTTGGTTCAAGGGGTGTAACTGTTGAAAGTAAGCCCTACCTTGAGTGGGTTGATCTGGGAGCATTTCGACTGACAAAGTCAGAGCATGTTCTCCAGCTGCATCTTCCCTCATCAGGTGGTGTTGACCAGGTAGAGATAACCCGAAAACTATCTTCTGTTACTGATTACCTTGCTCTTGCCGGGCTTGCTGGCAATCCTGACGAGAACATCCTTCCAGATGATCTTGATGGTATCATGAAATCCCTGCAGGAAGCTTTCAAGGAGAGAAGATGAACTGATGGCCGTCCCAAGATCAAGGCCACTCCTTCTTCCCTTATGCGCTCTGATTGCCGGTATTGCAGTTGCCGGCAGTTACGGATATTTTCTCCCTGGCTACTCTCTGCCCCTTATCCTCGCTGTTACTGCTCTCACCATATTTCCCTCTGCAAACAAACTATTTCTTGCAGCTGTGTATATTCTTCTCTTTATCTGTGGCAACCTTGTCATGAAGCCGATATTGAAGCCGGACATGGAGAGTCTCTCTTTATTGGAACGATATGACTCCAGGCAACTTCTCATCGAAGGGGTAATTCAGAGACGGCCGGAGGCAAAAGAAGAGGGTTTTCGTCTTCTGATAAGACCTGATCATCTCTTTTATGAAGGGGAGAAGCTTTTTCCGGTCGGGCTTGTAATGCTGCGTGCAGGTAGCGGGAAGATCAGGTTTGCAACCGGAGATCGTATTCGCTTTGTCGGTAAACTGCGCTCACCCCGAAATTTCGGTACTCCGGGTGAATTCAATGCAGAGCGATATTATGCACTCAAAGGGATTATCGCGACATCTTTTGTGAAGAGTGCCGACTCGCTTGTAATAATAGATTCAGGGAGTAAATACTCTTTTCAGAGGTATTTCGACAACAAGGCAAACAAGATCGGTAATTTTATCATGGCGTCTCTCCCTCCTGTTGAAGGGGGTATTCTCAAAGCCCTTCTCATAGGGGATGTTTCTGATATATCACAAGAGCTCAAAGACTCTTACAGCCGGACAGGTGTGAACCATATTCTCTCCATTTCAGGCTTTCATGTCGGGATTATAGCGCTGGCTCTTTTCCAGATCTGGTTTGTACTCTCCCGGCTCTTTCCGTCAATTCTGCTCTATCTTAATTTGCGCCGCCTGGTCTATGCAGCCTCGTTCCCCTTGATTCTCTATTATATGTTTTTATCAGGCGCTGCTCCGGCTACTGTCAGATCAGTCCTCATGCTCGGATTTCTTGCGGCCGGGTTGCTGCTGGAAAGGGAGTTCGATCATATCAACTCACTGATATTGGCAGCGCTTGTACTATTACTGATGAATCCTGAAAACCTTTATGACATATCATTCCAGCTTTCTTTTACAGCGCTCTGGGGGATCATGGTGCTGACACCTCTGTTCATGACCCCTTTCAAGGCACTCAAGGAGAGGAGATGGTATGGTATCCTCCAACTTTTGGCTGTTTCCCTTGCTGCAATATCAGCTACACTGCTCCCGATGGCACTCTACTTTCAGCAATCGAGCCTGACAGGACTGGCCAGTAATCTCTTCGTAGTACCTCTTCTGGGATATGGCGCGGTTATTGCCGGAATAAGCGCTATTCCTTTAATTGAGATTTTACCTCAAGTTGCATCACTATTTCTCAACCTTGCAGGTTTTCTGGCAGCGCTCTCCAACACAATAATCGCTGCACTGGATCATCTGCCGCTGTTGCCGGTATTTATCCCGACGGAAGTCGATATACTGATTTCATTTGGCGCCTTACTCTTTATTACACTTGCTGAAAAAGATAACGTAAAGTGGGGAGGAGTGCTGACAGCCCCTATCCTTTTGATTACTCTTCATAATTTGCCTCAAGCCAGGGACTCCTTTTTGTTAAGGGTCGATTTTCTAAGTGTGGGTCAGGGGGAGTCTACACTTATAACATTTTCTGACCAGAAAAAGATGTTGATAGATGGGGGCGGGGCTCTGCACGAGAATGGCACTGATGTTGGCAAGAGGCTGCTGCTGCCGGCACTGCGTACCCTTGGCGTGAAGAGAATCGACTATCTTGTATTGTCACATCCACATCCGGATCATATGCAAGGGGTAACTGCTGTAGCCGAAAGCATGGCGGTTGGTGAATTCTGGGAGAGTGGTGCAGCAGGAGGAGAGGAATATAACAGACTTAAAAGGGCTCTTTCTGTACGGAATGTGCCAGTAAAAAGAGTTTATGCCGGAGTATCTCCGGTTATTTTGTCCGGAGTCAGTTTTACTTTTCTTCATCCTTCTCCAGCAGATATTGATAGCGATCACGGATTTGATCTTAATGACGACTCTCTGGTTTTCCGACTGGAGTCAGGAGGTTTTTCCGCACTTTTTACGGGCGATATAGGTTATCAGGAAGAGAAGAAGCTGACAGCTGAACCTGGGTTGTTGAAAAGCACTCTTTTGAAAGTACCTCATCATGGCAGTCGCCATTCAGTATATCCGGAGTTTTTCCGGGCAGTTTCTCCTCAATTTGCGCTGATCGGAGCAGGGTATCGCAACAGTTTCGGACTCCCTTCATCAGCAGCTTTAAAAGAGTTGCAGAGTGTTGGGTCTGAAATCTATCGCACAGATTATGATGGAACAGTAACCATCAAGATTCTGCCAGAGGGGAAAAGCCCTTTAATATCAGCCCGGAAGCGGCATTTGCATTGACACAGTGGCTATAGTGCTGTATTAAATATAAGATATAGTTCATGGATAATTGATACACAGGGAGCTTCGCTTTATGGAAAAAATCCTGATTGTTGAAGACGATGCGTTTTTCCGCGAGATTTTTTATGATCTCCTCAGGGAAGAAGGGTATCAGGTTGATACCGCTTCTTCAGGTAGCGAAGCTATGCGAAAGCTTTCAAAAAACAGCTATCATCTTGTGGTAACCGATATGGTGCTTCAGGATATCAGTGGCCTTGATATCCTTTCGAAGGTAAAGCAGATGGATACCGAAATTGAAGTAATAGTTGTAACCGGATACGGGAATATGGAGTCTGCAATCTATGCGCTCAAAAACGGAGCACGCGATTACCTTGTCAAGCCGATCAGTCATGAAGAGTTCAAGCATGTTGTTAAGCTCTGCATGGAGCAGCGCCGTCTGCTTGATGAAAATCAGGTTTTAAAGGATCAGATAAGGCTTTATCAGGTTAGCCAGACAATTGCCAATTGCCTTGATATTGACCGGATACAGTCACTGGTACTGGATGCTGTTGCCAAGGAGGTAGGGGCTGCCCGAGGTTATTCATCCCTTCTGGATGCCGCAAGGACTGTCATGCTTATGGAGACGAAGGAGCTTGACCGGGAAGAGGCTGAAAAAGTTGATGAATTGATAAAAAAGAGATTCAATTGGGAAGAAGAGACCTTTACGGCGCCTGAGCGCGTCATCTTTGATTCCGCAGATGGAAAAACTGGAGTCAGAGAGGCAATTCTCTTTCCGCTTACAGACAAGTCTGCCTTAAATGGTGTGGTGGTGCTCATTGAAGACGAAGATACACCTCTTCCAACAGAATTTAATACCGGCAACATTCATTTCCTCCTTGAACAGACTGCCCTGGCGCTTGAAAATGCCGGTCGCTACTCAATAGCAAAGGATCTGCTCAATATTGATGAATTGACCGGACTGTATAACTACAGGTATCTCGACATAGCCCTTGAAAGAGAGGTCAAGCGGGCAGAGCGATACGGGTTGAACATGGCAGTGATATTTCTTGATGTGGATATGCTCAAGAACGTGAATGATAACTATGGGCACCTGATGGGGAGTCGTGCTCTTAAGGAGATTGGTGTCGTACTGAAAAAATCGGTACGGGAAGTTGATATTGTGATCCGTTATGGCGGTGACGAATACACCGTTATCCTGATAGAGACAGGCAGGCAGGGGGCTTCCATAGTTGCAGAGAGGATTCGCAGGACAATTGCAGAGCACTCTTTCACTGTAGGGGATAATCTTGATGTAAAGCTTACAGCATCCCTGGGTTTTGCCTGCTATCCTGAAGACACCAAATCAAAACTTGAACTTCTGGAGATGGCTGATCGAGCCATGTATCACGGCAAGGAGAGCGGCAGAAATATTGTCTCCCATGTTTCTGCAACGTTTGAGACTACCGGGCGTGAGGTACGGTAAGTGGCAATAACTGCAATTAAAGGGTTTAACGATATTCTCCCCGGAGAAGTTGAAAAGTGGCAACATATAGAAGCAGCAGCCCGCAAGGTATTCAATCTTTACGGTTTTGCAGAGATCAGGGTTCCTGTCATGGAGAAGACAGAACTTTTTGCCCGCTCTATCGGAGATGCAACTGATATTGTAGAAAAGGAGATGTACTCATTTATTGACAAGGGTGAAAATCGTGTGACTCTCCGGCCTGAAGGGACTGCGGGTGTGATGCGGGCATTTATAGAGCAGAAACTCTATGCCGCAGATCCGGTACAAAAGCTCTATTACATGGGGCCGATGTTTCGTTACGAAAGACCGCAGAAGGGGCGCTATCGTCAGTTTCACCAGATCGGAGCAGAAGTGACCGGGGTCATGGATCCAAAGATTGATGCCCAGGTTCTAACTATGCTGACTCATCTCTTTACAGAACTTGGCATAACTGAACCAACCCTTCAGATAAACACTCTTGGCTGTCCTGATTGCAGACCATCCTATCGCAACATACTCAGCAGTTTTCTCAAGGAGAGACTTTCCGCCCTTTGCGCTGACTGCTCCAGGCGTATAGATGCAAATCCTCTCAGAGCCCTTGACTGCAAGGTTCCCGGATGCAAAGAGGCTACATCTGATGCCCCTGCCATGCTTGATAATCTATGCAGCCCCTGTAGCGACCACTTCAGCGCCACCCGCAACTTTCTTGAAATTGCAGGCACCACTTACCGGATTAACAGCAGAATGGTAAGAGGGCTTGACTACTACACCCGGACTACCTTCGAACTGGTCACAGGCCTTCTGGGGGCACAGAGCGCTGTTGCTGCCGGAGGGCGTTACGATGGACTCATAAAAGAGCTTGGAGGCCCTGCAATACCTGGTATCGGATTTGCGCTGGGGGTTGAGAGAATTGCGCTTCTGCTTGATTCTGAGAAGTTTGGCGAAAAACCGGATCTTTTCATAGTTGCTCTTGGTTCACCGGCTCAGGAAAAGGCTTTTGCCCTGATGTGCAGCTTGCAACGGTCAGGCATTGCCGTAGAAACAGATTATGAAGGCAAAAGCATGAAGAGCCAGATGCGAAGGGCAGACAAGCTTTCTTGCAGATATACTCTCATAATCGGTGAAAATGAACTGGCATCAGGTATAGCCCCTCTAAAGGCAATGGCGACAGGTAGTCAGGTTGAAATCCCTCTGGATGCAGAAAACATCGCAAATTTGATAAAAGAGAATCATTAAAAGGTGTGGCCAGAGTATTTCTACTAATCCTGACCCCTGACTACTGACTACTAATCAGAAATTTCAGACAAGTTTTCTCCCGCCACATATTTTCAACCTGCCATGAGCTTCGCGTAAAATACGCGCTGTTGTCTTCCAGTCTATGCACTTGTCTGTTATTGATACACCATATTTAAGAACTGAATTATCAACCGACATGGACTGATTTCCACCTTCCAGGTAACTTTCGATCATAACCCCTGAAATAGAACTGTTGCCAGCCTCGATCTGATTTATAACTGCATCAAGAACAGAAGGCTGTTTTTCATGGTTTTTCTCGGAGTTCCCATGGCTGCAATCAACCATGATCGTTGGGAGCAAGCCGGACTTTAACAGCATCTCCTCTGTTCTGGCAATGTCTTCGGGGTGATAATTCGGCTTTTTCCCGCTGCCACGAAGGACAATATGTACATCCGGATTACCGTTAGTCTGCACAATCGAGGTGAGACCCTCCCGATTGATGCCAAGAAAGCTGTGTGAATGCAGTGCAGCAATCATGGCGTCAATTGCTATCTGCATGTTGCCGTCAGTCCCGTTTTTAAAGCCAATAGGGAAGGAGAGACCGCTGGCCAGCTCCCTGTGGGTCTGCGATTCAGTAGTCCGTGCACCGATAGCCCCCCAGCAGATCATATCTGCAAGATATTCAGGGGTAATCGGATCAAGCATCTCATTTGCCACCGGAAGACCAAGCTCGGTCATCTTGCAGAGCAGATTTCTGGCAATACCAAGCCCTTTGGAAATTCTGTGGGAACCATCCATGTCCGGATCATTGATAAGCCCTTTCCAGCCGACAGTCGTGCGGGGCTTTTCGAAATATACCCGCATGATAATGAAAAGCTGATCGCTCAGCTCGGCAGCAAGTGTAGCCAGCCGTTCGGCATAATCAATAGCCCCCTTGGGGTCGTGGATCGAGCAGGGGCCGACTACAACCATAAGTCGGGGGTCTTTACCACGCAAAATATTCTTTATCTGTTCGCGGCTATTGGTTATGAACTCGCTCCCCCCATCGCTTAAAGGGAAGACCTGACGAAGGTCGGTAGGCGCAATTATCGGGGTAATGCTTTTTATTTTCAGGTTATTGGTTTTTATCATCTGCTGATCCTGTCAAATGGTTTAAGTTAGATGAATATAAAGGATTATCTTTATAGCAGATTTACAGCTGATTTTACCAGCAAAACATGGCAGAATTCGACATGGTAGAACAGTTTGCAACAGGGGGCAGTTTGTGGAGATAAAGGATTCTGAAATAATCATAGAGTTTTACCGTGCTTCAGGGCCGGGCGGACAACACAGAAATACCACTGATTCAGCGGTAAGGATTCGTCACCTCCCGACAGGCATTGTCGCTCAGGCCTCAGAGAGCCGTTCCCAGTATCAGAACCGGGAGATGGCAATGCTCCGCCTCAAAGCCATGATTGCCAAGCGAAATCAGAAAAGAAAGCGGCGTCTTGCGACAAAAACTCCGGTAAGGGCTATAGAAAAGAGGCTTGCCACCAAAAAAAGCAACTCACTGCGCAAACAACTGCGGGCTTCACCAGACAGGGGAGGGGAAGAGTGAAATGAGGTTACAAAATTTCAGATGGGTAAGCTTTTGATTTCATATTGTTTCTTTTTAGCTGCAAATCCATTACTATTCAGTGGTCTGATTTATTCAGGTTGACATTTGAGCAGTCTTATTTACTTCATTTTCCGGGGGAGACTAGTGTCCTACAAGAAGAAGGTATTAATTACTGTCATACTTTTGATAGTTGCGATTGCTGGCGGTTTTAAGTTGTACAAGTCGAAGAAGAGCCCGAAACCCAGAGAAATGCAGATTGTTACGGTTACAAAGGGTGATATTACACGGATAGTCGAGGAGACCGGCATTATCAAGCCGCAGGTCGGGGCACTGGTAAAGGTTGGCACCAGGGCTACCGGTACTCTGCTAAAGCTCCGCTATCAGGTCGGTGATCGGGTAAAAAAGGGGGATCTGATTGCCCTGGTCGACGACAGCCAGGACAGGACCAATCTTGACAATGCCAGAGCAAACCTAGTTTTCCAGCTGGAGAGCCTGAAGCAGGTTGAAACTACCTATCCGTCCCGAATCACCGAACAGGAGGCGATTGTAAGGAATTCTGAGGCGCAGCTTGTATATTCGCAGGCAGCGTATAAGCGTCAGGAGGATATTTATCAGCAGGGGATTTCATCCCGTGACGATTTCGAGCAGTCCCGAAAGTCTGTTGATGTAACACAGGCGTCTCTTGATCAGCAAAGAGCCACTCTTGCCAGATTAAAGGATGATTTTACAAGCCAGAAGAGTCTTGCAAAGACAAATATCGATCAGCAGAGAGCTCGTGTCAGGAACCTGGAGATTAATCTCGGATATTTCAAGATCCATGCGCCTATCTCTGGGATTGTCTCGCAGGTGGCGACACAAGAAGGGGAAACAGTCGTTTCGGGGCTCTCGGCTACAAGCCTTATTACAATACTTGATCCGACAAGGCTCGAAGTCTGGGTTTATGTGGATGAGACCGATATTGGCAAGGTGAAAGAGGGGATGCCGGTGGAGTTCACCATAGATTCAATGAGGGGGAGGAAATTCTCGGGGAGAGTTGCGACTATCAGTCCACAGCCCGAGGTAAAGGAAAATATTGTTTACTATATCGCAAAGGTTTATATCGGCTCTGATGATGCGTCTTATCTGAAACCCGAGATGACTACGCATGTGAAAATCATGTCTGAAACCAGGAAGAGTGTTCTGCTTGTCCCAAACCGGGGTGTCAGGTTCGAGAAGGGGAAAAACGTAGTTCAGCGCCCCGGCTCTGACCCGAAAAAACCTCTCTCTGTCCAGGTGCAGACCGGCATTAGGGATAACCGGAATACAGAGATTGTTTCAGGGCTCAATGAAAACGATACGATACTGGTTGAAGGGTCGGATGAGCCTGCAGGCCGTGATGGTTCCGAAAAAACCGGAGCAGGTAGAAAAGGGGCTGCTCCCATGATGCCCCCTGCCGGACAGAGTCCGCCAAGATGAAAACCGAACCAGCCTCCATGATACAACTTTCCGGAATAAGAAAGTCATTTCCTCTTGGCGGAAAAGAGCTGAAGATTCTCAAGGGTATAGATCTTCAGGTCGAGCCTGGCGAGATGGTGGCGATTATCGGCGCATCAGGATCGGGCAAATCAACACTGATGAATATTTTAGGTCTTATGGATCGACCGACTGAAGGGGAATATATCCTTGACGGTCAAAATACCGGGACTCTTTCGGATGATGAGCTTTCAAGGCTAAGAAACGAGCGGATCGGTTTCGTTTTCCAGTCATTTAATCTCATCCCTTATGCCACAGCCTTTGAGAATGCGCTTCTTCCCACTCTTTATTCACACAAGGAGTTCGGCGATCTTGCGGATCGCGCCCGATCAATTCTGACTGATCTTGGGCTCGGGCACCGAATCTACAGCAGGCCGAACCAGCTCTCAGGGGGTGAACAGCAGCGTGTAGCTATTGCGCGCGCCCTGATGAACAGACCTGATATCATCCTTGCGGATGAACCTACCGGCGCACTCGACAGCGCAACATCAGAGGAGATCATCAATGTCTTGAAGGATCTTAACAGCAAGGGCTCTACGATAATTGTGATTACCCACGATCCCCAGGTTGCACAGCACTGCTTTCGTCAGGTGCGGATAGCTGATGGCCAGATCGTCTAGATTCATAACCTCTCTTTTCAAACAGGCTGTAATGGCGGTTTTAGCCTTTCCGCTCCGCAGCTGTTTCTGTATTGCAGGTATAAGCCTTGGTGTACTCTCCATTACCCTTATTATTGCCTCAATAGATGGTGCGAACCAGAAAGCAGAAAGTCTGCTCCGGGACTTTGGCCCTGATTCGATGATCATTTTTGGGGGTAATCCTCAAATCCAGTCTTCCCGGAGTCGCAACAAGACTATAACCCTGGAAGACATGACAATGATCAGTCAGGTTGTCGGCTGCTATGAAGCTGTTGCCATGACTTCAGTCGGCAGGCAGACAGCCAGTATCGGCGCAAACAAGTGGCAGACTCTTGTTATAGGGAGCACACCGGATTATTTTGCCTCCTGGGGGTGGCATATTGAGACCGGCCAGGCTTTTACTGCGACTGATGTTGCTGAATACAATATGGTGGCAGTGATCGGCTCGGAGGTCTTTGCCAACCTGTTTCCGGATCAAAAACATGAAGATGTTCTCGGCAAACAGATCCTTGTGAGAGGACGGTCTGTCATGATTCTTGGAGTACTCAAGTCCCGTGGCGCAGGTCATGGGGGGATGTCTCTGGATGATCGTATTATCATGCCGATGTCCACTGTAATGAAGAAGTACCTTAATGAAACCAAATATGTATCAGCTATTCGCGCCCGCTTTCACGGGGATCTTCCGGCGCTTGTCAAGGATGTTACACTGCTTCTCAGGGAAAGACATGGTATCGAGGAGACAAGGCCTGATGATTTTTCAATACGGACTGCGGATGATGCCCGCAAATTCCTTCTGGTCATACAGGGGAGCCTTATGCTCTTTCTCGGGAGTGCCGGGGGGATTGCGCTCCTTGTAAGCGGTTTTGTCATGGCTAATCTCTTTCTTATCTCGGTTTCGGAGCGCAAGCATGAAATCGGGGTCAGAAGGGCTTACGGAGCACGTAAATCTCATATTATTCTCCAGTTTCTGGCAGAGACTGTGCTTATTTCGCTTATCGGGTGTCTTTTCGGGCTCCTGCTCGGAATCGGAGCAGCGAAGATCCTCTCCATGACTACCACTATTCCGGTTCTGATTTCATACAAAATATTTTTTATTACAGCTTCGGTCTCCATAACTGTCGGGGTGCTTGCCGGCCTTTACCCTGCCCGGCGAGCCGCAGAGATGGATCCGCTGGAAGCGTTGAGGTCACTCTGATAATGCGTCGGCTTTATTCAGTAATCCGTATCTCCCTGAACAGCATGGCCGACCACAAGGTTCGCAATTTCCTTGCAATGACCGGTATTGCCTTTGGGACGATCACCCTTGTAGTGGTAGGTAATGTGACAGCGATGATGGCTGCCAAGCTGAAGCAGGAGGCTGACAATTTCGGAAAAAACCTGATTATTGTAACTGCCAGGAGCGGAAGGGTGGCTGGCCGTGATGCATCCTTTTCCACGCCACGCACCCTTACTGTCGCAGACGGTGATGTCATAAGGGATCGTTTGCCATACGTTACCGAAATATCACCCTCTTTTGATCTGAACTTTCCACTGCGGTATAACTTTACCCTGACAAAAGGGCAGGTTTACGGAGTGCAGGCCAACTATCCTATGCTTCGTAATGTGCCTATAGAGAAGGGGAGATTCTTTTTTGATGATGAAATGACAATGTCAGAGAAAAAAGTGATTATTGGTGCAAAGATTGCCACTACCCTTTTTGAAAGCGAGGATCCGATAGGAAAGACAATACTTCTTTATCGCGCGCCACTGGAGGTTGTTGGCGTGCTTGCGCCTCTGGGGACAGACCTCTCTGGAACAGATCAGGATATTCAGGTGCTTGTCCCGTTTAATACCATGATCTCCAGGCTTGCCAATGTAAATTATCTCAAGACGCTCTAT
>JANNRW010000052.1:0-23937 GCA_031401815.1 Geobacteraceae bacterium
ATGCTCTTGGCAGCCAAAAAGCCGGTTATTTATGTAGGTGGAGGGGTTATCCTCGCAAATGCTGCCGAAGAGCTGACCGCCCTCTGCAGGCTCCTTGACGTGCCGGTAACTACAACTTTGATGGGGCTTGGTGCCTTTCCGGAGAACGATCCGAATTCTCTTCGGATGCTCGGGATGCATGGCACCTATTATGCCAATATGGCAATGACTCATACTGACCTGCTTATGGCTGTCGGCGCACGCTTTGACGACCGGGTTACCGGGAAGCTTTCAACTTTCGCTCCGCACGCAAAGATTGTCCATATCGATGTGGATCCTACCTCGATCAAGAAAAACGTCCGGGTTGATCTGCCGATTGTAGGTGATGTTAAAGATGTCATGCAGAAAATGATGAAAGTTGCGCAAGGATTGCCTGAAAAGGTTGCGCAACTAAAAGAAGCTGTAAAGCCCTGGCATGAAGAGATTTCCGCCTGGAAAGCAAAGCATCCTCTCAGTTACAAGCATGCCGCAACAGTAATAAAGCCTCAGTATGTAATAGAAAAACTGCGGGAGCTTTCCGATCCTGATGCAATTGTATCAACCGATGTCGGCCAGCATCAGATGTGGACTGCCCAGTTCTTTACCTTTACCGCTCCTCGCACACTCCTTAGTTCCGGCGGTCTCGGTACCATGGGTTACGGTCTCCCCGCTGCCATGGGCGCACAGGCCGCATTTCCCGGCAGGCAGGTAATCACTATTTGCGGGGATGGCGGGATACAGATGAACATTCAGGAGATGGCCACTTTGGTGCAGAACCGTCTCCCGGTTAAAATCGTCATTCTCAACAACAATTTTCTGGGTATGGTCAGGCAATGGCAGGAGCTGTTTTTTGACAAACGCTATTCCCAGACCTGTATGGAGCTGCCGATCAACTTTATCAAACTCGCTGAGGCTTATGGCGCTAATGGGTTCCTTGCAACAAAACATGATGAAGTCGAGGATGTCATTAAAAAAGGGTTTGCGACTCCGGGGCCGGTAATAATGGAATTCAGGATTGCCCGTGAAGAGAAAGTGCTGCCTATGGTGCCGGCAGGCGCATCACTGAATGAAATGGTTTTGAATGCGTAACAGGCTCTAGGTTCGGGGTTCAGGGGCAAGCAAGAAAAGTCATTGCCCTCAGCCTTGAGCCCTGAGCTGATAGCAAGGTTTTTCATTTGGAGGTTATTCCATGAAACATACGATTTCGGTTCTGGTGGAAAATGAATTCGGGGTACTGTCACGAGTAGCTGCACTTTTTTCAGGGCGTGGATTCAACATTGATTCACTTTCGGTAGCACCGACCAATGATGAAGGCACTTCCCGGATAACCCTGGTGACCAGTGGTGACGAGCAGGTTCTTGAGCAGATATCCAAGCAGTTGAACAAGCTTATAGATATCATCAAGGTCATTGATTTTACCGATGGGAGCGGCATAGAGCGGGAAATGGCGCTGATCAAGGTTGCTGCTGAGGATGAAAGCAGGGCAGAAGTGCTCCGTATAGTGGATATTTTCAGGGCAAAAATCATTGATGTAACGCCAAAGTCTTATACCATAGAAGTGACCGGTTCACCGGTCAAGATTGACGCAATTCTGGAGCTTCTCAGATCTTTGGGGTTAAAGGAGCTGGTAAGAACAGGTACAGTTGCGATAGGGCGTGGCTCCAAGGGTTGGAAAGGGTAGTCGCGTTAATCTTTAAGTTATGAAGTAAGAATTATGAAGTATGAAAAGTGCGTATAAATGAAGAGCTAAACCAAACCAGGAGGATCAAATGAAGATTTATTATGACAAGGACAGTGACAAAGCGGTACTTAAAGGGAAAAAAATAGCCATCATCGGATACGGTAGTCAGGGGCATGCCCATGCAAACAATCTGAGGGATAGTGGCTATGATGTGATTGTCGGTGAATTGAAGGGTAGCGACAATGCGAAAAAGGCGGAGACTGCCGGGTTTGAAGTTTCTGATGCTGGGCCTGCCGTTGCCAAAGCCGATATAGTTGTGCTCCTGCTTCCCGATGAAATGCAGGGCAATATCTATCGCGCCGAGATCTCTTCGAATCTGAAGAAGGGCTCTTACCTGGTCTTCGCACACGGGTTCAATATACATTACGGCCAGATCGTCCCCCCGGCTGATGTAAATGTGTTCATGACCGCTCCCAAGGGGCCGGGGCATCTGGTACGCCACGAATTTATCAAGGGCGCAGGTGTTCCTGCCCTGATTGCTATCCATCAGGATCCTGCCGGCAATACCAAGGATGTGGCTCTTGCCTATGCCTGTGGCGTTGGCGGTGGCAGAGCCGGAATCATCGAAACCACTTTCCAGGATGAAACCGAAACTGATCTGTTCGGTGAGCAGGCAGTACTCTGCGGCGGTGCCGTAGAACTGGTAAAGGCTGGTTTCGAGACTCTGGTCGAGGCGGGGTACTCTCCTGAGATGGCTTACTTCGAGTGCCTGCACGAGTTGAAACTGATTGTTGACCTGATGTATGAGGGGGGGATCGCCAATATGAATTACTCGATCTCCAATAACGCAGAGTATGGCGAATATGTAACCGGGCCGAAAATTATCAATGAGCAGAGCCGCAAGGCGATGAAGGAGTGCCTGGTTAATATCCAGAACGGTTCTTACGCCAAGCAGTTCATTCTGGAAGGGATGGCCAAATACCCTGAGATGACTGCACAACGTCGTCTTAACGCTGCTCATCAGATCGAGGTGGTCGGTGAAAAGCTGCGCAGTATGATGCCATGGATTCAGAAGGACAAAATAGTGGATAAGAGTAAAAATTGAACCGGATACCAGATACTTATGCGTAATCAGAATACCCCTGTTGCGATAGAAGGGCTCCCTTTCATTGCCGGTTTCGGCGGGGCGGCCCTTCTTCTTTATATGCTTTCGGTAAGTGTTCACTCTTTTTCATTGTGGGTACTCTCGCTTTTTGTCATGTTGCTGATGTTTTTTGCCATCTTCTTCTTTCGTAACCCTCGCAGGCAAACACCGTCAACAGATGGAGCAGTGGTTGCTCCGGCAGATGGAGTTATTATTTATCTTGGAGCTGCTCATGATGAGCATCTCAATGAAAAGATGATCAAGATCAGCATCTTCATGTCAGTTTTCGATGCGCACATTAACTGGATGCCAATTGGCGGCAAACTTATAGACAATTTTTATGTCAAAGGTAAATATATGGATGTCCGGAATCAGCGGGCAACCTTTGAAAATGAACGTAATGGTATTGTCATTGAAACGTCAAATGGGATCAGAATTGTTGTTGTGCAGATTGCCGGGCTTATTGCAAGACGAATTGTCTGCTATCCCCGTGTCGGGGATTTATTGCTGCAAGGCCAGCGCTATGGACTGATCCGTTTTGGTTCCCGGCTTGATGTTTTTTTACCTCAAACAGCCGACATCAGAGTGAAGGTAGGTCAAAGAACAGTTGGAGGAGAGACCATTCTGGGGATATTGCCATGAGTGAACATAACGTAAGCAGAGTAGAAAGCATGCGTAAAGGGATTTACATTCTTCCCAATCTTTTTACAACCGGCAGCCTGTTTGCCGGCTTCTACAGCATGGTTGCAGGAGTAAACGGAGATTACCGGACAGCTGCAATCTGGGTCTTTGCTGCATTGATATGTGACGGTCTTGATGGCAAGGTGGCAAGAGCTACCGGCACAACCAGCAAGTTTGGTGTAGAGTATGACTCTCTAGCGGATCTCGTAGCTTTTGGCGTTGCACCTGGACTCCTGATGTATTTTTGGGCGCTGAAGCCGTTTGGCAGACTCGGGTGGCTGGCTGCATTTCTTTTTGTCGTTTGTGGAGCGTTAAGGCTCGCCAGGTTTAATGTCCAGGTTGAAACCGTAGAGAGCAAGAGATTTGTGGGGCTCCCAATACCTGCTGCCGCCTGCATGGTTTCATCAACAGTCCTCTTGTTCCATCACATGGGGTGGCCAAGTTCCTACAAGAAGCTCGCTATCCTGATTCTGATCTATCTCCTGGCATTTCTCATGGTTTCCAGTGTCAAATACTATTCATTCAAGGATCCGGAGATGATCAAGAAACAGCCTTTCGGCTTTCTTGTTCTGGCAGTCCTGCTACTGATCATTATTGCGGCCGAACCGGCAATAATGATGTTTGTGCTTTTCATATGCTATGCACTTTCAGGCCCGGTAGCCTTTATCGTAACCTGGCCTCGTCGCAGAAGGCTTGAAAAGGCGCTTCACAAGGGGCATGAAGCAATAGTATCTGATGATCGAAAGAGTTGAAGGGTGAAGGAAACTACTTGACATTATTTGACCGGTTTCACTATGATTACGAACAGTTTAAAGGCAATGAAGAGGAGTAGTACTCTCAACTCTTTTTTCAGAGAGCCGGTGGTTGGTGCAAACCGGTAAAAGAGCAGACGAACTCGCCTTGGAGCCGCTTCGCTGAACGAAAATGTAAGCGAAGACGTAAAGCCGACGTAACAGGCAAATTAAGGCCGGATAGAGATTATTGTCGGGCGAATAAGGGTGGTATCGCGGAGACTCAAGCCTTCGCCCCTTGCTTTGGGGCGAAGGCTTTTTTTGTTGCTGGTATTTGAAAAAATCTGTGAAACAATTATTCTGGCAAAGGATGATAGACAAAGGGAGGAATAAACGATGGCAAAAAACAGTACGCTGAAAACTATCAGGATCTTTGACACTACATTGCGGGATGGTGAACAGGCACCTGGTAACAGCATGAATATCGAGGAGAAATTCCGGATAGCCAAGCAACTTGAGAAGCTCAAAGTAGATGTTATTGAGGCAGGTTTTCCGATTGCTTCAGAAGGAGATTTTGAGGCTGTCAAAAAAATTGCGCAGAACATCAAGGGGGCCGAAATAGCAGGGCTTTGCCGCTCCAGTGAAAAAGACATCGACAGGGCATGGGAAGCGCTCAAGTATGCCGGAGAGCGTGGCAGAATACATACATTTATCGCAACTTCCGATATACATATGAAGTACAAGTTGAAAATGGAGCCGGCCAGGGTTCTTGAGGCAGCGGTAAAGGCAGTGAGACGCGCAAAATCCTACACCCCCAATGTAGAGTTTTCCTGTGAAGATGCAGTCCGTACCAGGCTCCCGTTTCTTGCCGAGGTTGTGGCTGCGGTAATTGATGCAGGAGCTACAACAGTAAATATTCCCGATACGGTTGGCTACACCATACCTTTCGAGTATTTTAACATCATAAAATACCTGAAGGATAATGTGGCAAATATCGAGCAGGCGGTCATTTCGGTTCACTGCCATAACGATCTCGGGCTTGCAGTGGCGAATTCCATTGCTGCGGTTCAGGCAGGAGCCGGTCAGGTGGAGTGTACAATCAACGGTATAGGTGAGCGCGCCGGAAACTGCTCACTTGAAGAGTTTGTCATGTCGCTCAGAACCCGTCACGACATTCTGCCATTCAGAACAAATGTGGTTACGGAGCAGATCATGCCGGCCAGCCGTCTCCTTTCCACTGTCACCGGGATCATGGTTCAACCTAACAAGTCTGTTGTAGGCGCGAATGCATTTGCGCATGAATCCGGAATTCACCAGCACGGCATGCTGATGGACAAGTCTACCTACGAAATCATGACCCCGGAGTCTATAGGATTAAAGACCAGCTCACTTGTGCTCGGCAAGCATTCCGGTCGCCATGCATTCAAGAAAAGACTGGAAGAGTTGGGCTATGAGCTGGACGATACCGGACTTAACAAGGCGTTTGAGCGATTCAAGTCGCTTGCTGATCTGAAAAAAGAGGTATTTGACGAGGATCTTGACGCCATAATGACAGAAGAGTTCATGCGGACAGACCAGAAGTATAAACTTGATCATATTACCGTAACATGCGGTTCATTTGCTGTTGCAACTGCTACTGTGCAGATGGAGATAGATGGCGTAGCGGTTCGTACGGCAGAGCTTGGTGATGGCCCGGTTGATGCGACACTGAAGGCTATAAAGAAGCTGACAAAATGCAAGGCCAAACTACTTACCTATAATGTTGGTGCGATTACCAGCGGCACGGATGCTCAGGGTGAAGTTACTGTAAAGGTATCTGAAGGAGAGCGCACTGTAACTGGTCGCGGCTCCTCAACTGATATTATCGAGGCTTCTGCAAAAGCCTACATTAATGCGCTCAACCGGCTTAATGTCATGAAGGATAAAGCGGTTGCCTGTGAGACCTTGTAGCTCTGGCTTGAAAAATATGGGATTTCTCTTGCCACTTTTCGTGAGCTCTTTACTGTTTGCATTATTGCCCGGAGGCTCTTTTGCCAGTGAACCCCTGTTTGCAGTGGCGACTCGGGCGACACCGGTGCTGAACACTCCCGAGTTCGGAGAACTATTTGGTGGAAAAGACGGTCAGACAGTTAGAAAGGATGCTTGCGGTCAGATCAAGTCGCTTGAATTTGTAGCATTGCCAGGGACGGTCTTTACCATTGAGGCAGAGCTGAAAAGAGGTACATATACGGTATATCGAGTTGTGACCATTGATTATCCTTATCCATCTATACAAGGATATTTTGTAGACAGCCGGGCTGTCCGTACTTCGCGGCAAAAACTACCAGAAAGACCTCGGGCACTCCCTTCAAAAGATACCATAATTCATATGATGAAGAGCCGGGCAGGAGCAGCCTATCTCTGGGGGGGGAATATCGCTTCCGGCGTGCCGGAGCTGATAGAGTGGTATCATCTTACAGGGAAGAATATTCCGGAACCTCACCTTTGGCGGCTTGAGGGTGTTGACTGTTCCGGTCTTCTTTATGAGGCAACAGGAGGTTATACCCCGCGCAACACCAGCTCGCTTGTAAGCTACGGGAAAGGGGTCAAGGTCTCGGGGAAAAATGCCAATGATATTGCGGCACTCCTTGATCCGCTAGATCTGATTGTCTGGCCAGGACATGTAATGATTGTGCTTGACAGAAAAAGCATTATTGAGAGTAGCCTTGATTGCAACAGCCCGGAAGAGGGGGTGCGAATTCGTCCCTTAACAGTTGTTTTAGAGAAGCTGCTAACAAAAAGACGCCCTGTAGACATTATCGGTAATGACTCAAAAGAGTTTGTAGTTCGCAGATGGTACAGAGAGGGGTCATCTTTTTAGGCGTTCATTTACGGCATTTTTCTGCTGTATGGTCAGCCTGTTTGACGTTATAAGCCGATTAAGATCGGTTGTTTTCATGCCTGAAAGCCATAGAGTAAACCAGATCAGAGGAGTTTTGGGATTACTTAGAATTGCCTCTCTGATATTGGGTTTATTCTGCCATCGAGGGTTACGTGCAACAAGCGAGATGGTTTCTGCTGTTGCAGCGCCGCTTCTGAGGAACTGGAACAGAGCGCCTTCTTTAAGTTTTGGATTCAACAGGCAGATCTCGATCAGTCTGGGATCCCCCTCTTTGAGGAGCGCTTCCAGGATGAGGGGGGTGGCGCGACGAGCCAGAGTCAGTTTATTCCCAAGTGGAGTCATAGGCAGGCGTTGAATGATCGTTCGCTCGGCTGCCAGTTTTTGATCAGGGGCAATGCCGACAAGCAGGCAGAAATTGAGTAGCTCGAACAGGTATAGATGAGGAAGTATCTTAAGCAGCTCATGTGGCGGGGTATTTTTATGTCTGGCAACAGCAAGCTTAACTTTATGAGACGATTCGGTTATATTCAGGTGACAGATCCGTTTTAGCTGCTCTTCGGCAAGATCTTGGCGTCCAAGTATCTCCAGTAGATGATTTTCATCCAGGGCACGATTTCTCAATGCCGTTTGAATGATTTCCGGAGAAGCTTGCTGTATCAGAATCATCAGCTCTTCACCGGTTGAAGTCAGCGCTTTTTCAAACTGCTCAGCAACTGCGGTATCAAGAGGCATAAATAAGAATCTCCATTTCAAGGGATAACACTTACATGGAAAACCTGCAAATTCTTAAAAAATCACTCCTGTTTTCAGGACTTGAGTCTGAATATCTGGAGCAGATCGGCTCGATTGCCCACAAAAGGAGCTTTTCCAAAGGAGAGACCCTTTTTGCCGAAGGGGAACCTGCTAATGGATTTTATCTCCTTGCAAGTGGTGGCGTCAAGCTTTGCAAAATATCTCCAGATGGGAGAGAGAAGGTTTTGCATTTTGTTCATCCGGGAGAAACCTTTGCGGAAGCTGCCTTTTTCGGTGATGGGAGTTATCCTGCAGAGTCAAGAGGGGTAGAGGTCGGCGAGGTGTTATTCTTTCCAAAAGAGGCTTTTATGGGGCTTCTGGAGCGTAACCCCAGATTTTCTCTCAATCTGATCATATCTCTTTCTCTTCTGCTGAGACGTTTTGCGAGGCAGATAGAAGAGCTCTCCTTTGCAGAGGTTCCGAACCGACTTGCAACATATCTTGTCGAACTTGCCGAGAGAAAATCCACAACATATCAGGGAAAGAGCTATCTTGATCTGGATATGAAAAAGAGTGAACTGGCTTCTAGGCTGGGGACTGTAAGTGAAACTCTTTCCAGGGCATTCAGAAAGCTTAAGGAAGAGAATCTTCTTGAAGTAGACGGCAGTCGTCTGATTATTTTGGATATGCCGGGATTGAAAAGGGTTGCTGGTATACATAAATGTTAAATCCGCTAATTTACTATTATGATGGACTTTCACCGACAACATTGTTAATTTGATCCAATCCGAATTAATTGCGATTTTATCCCAACTACCATCCTAAACGATAGTGAGAACCTGAATGCCGACTTACAGCGAAATAACCGGTTTCCGTTTTGCTGATACATTGCGTTCAAGTTTCAGAATTAGGCTCTTTGCAGGTATAACTGCACTTATTCTTGCTGTCTCTTCATGCTTTGCAACCATGTTGCTTTATCAGCAGTACCGCATCCAGCAGGACAAATTGTCAGGTGAAGGGGTCTTGATGTCCAGGTTGCTGGCTCGGGATGTACGACTTGCTGTGTTTTCAGGTAGCAGGGAGCAGATTACCGAAGCAGCACAGGGTATCATGTCGTTTCCTGATTTGCAGGCGGCAGAAATTTATGACAGAAGTGGCCTTTTGCTGGTAAGGCTTGCCAAGCCAATCAGTGAAAAGATCGAGTATTCTCACTTCCAGGCAACTGTTCCGGGTTTGTTGAACCTGCAGAGTGAGCAGGAGATGATTGTTGGAAAAACCTGGGATCGTAACCCTGAAGCATCCATAGGGAGTGTCAGGATTACGGTTGACAAGTCAAGTGCGAATGAAAAATTCCGCAAGGTGATTTTACTGGCACTTCTTACTACAACCCTTTTTCTTACTATTGGCATAGTTTCGGGATATCTTTTTGCCAACAGCATGACCAGACCTCTGTTGCAGCTCTCGGCAGGAGCAGCTGCGCTTAAGACAGGTGATGACAGGGTTTTTGTGGACATAGAATCTCCTGATGAAATTGGGCAACTTGCC
Organism: Geobacteraceae bacterium; assembly: GCA_031401815.1. GTDB lineage: Bacteria > Desulfobacterota > Desulfuromonadia > Geobacterales > DSM-12255 > JANNRW01. Next base: position 9,414 of record JANNRW010000052.1, read on the forward strand.
TCAAGTTTCAACGATATGGCTGTTGCTATCAGAGAGCGTACTCATGAATTGGAACAAGCGCTGCAGGATCTTTCCCTCCTTAATTTGCAGCTTGAAGAGAAGGTCAAGATGAGGACTGCGGAGCTTGAGAGCGTTAATAGCGAACTGGAGTCTTTCAACTATTCAGCCTCTCATGATTTACGTGCTCCGCTGAATCGTTTGACCGGATTTTGCGAAGCACTAAAGGAAGAGTATGCAGACAAACTGGACGATAAGGGAGCCTATTACATTGACAGGATAACATCTGTTGGTGACCAGATGAATCGTGTTTTATCCGCAATGCTGACTCTTTACCAAGTACAGCAGCGAGAAATTTTCATCAGGACAATAAATATCAGCGAAATAGTCCAGGCAGTTTTCAGAACATTGCAGGACATGGATGACAGCAGGGAGATAAAACTTGTAAATGCCGAGAATGTAATTGTCACTGCTGATATGAAGCTTATCTGGCTGGCTGTTGAGAACCTGCTTGGCAATGCCTGGAAGTTTACAGCAGATAGAGTCGGAGCTAAAATCGAGTTCGGACAGATTGATAGAGACGGAGAAAAAACTTGTTTCATAAAGGACAATGGTGTTGGCTTTAATATGGAATATGCTGATAAACTTTTCATCCCATTTCAGCGGCTCCATAATTATGAGGATTTTCCTGGCACAGGAATAGGGCTTGCCATTGTGCAGAGAATCATCGCACGTCACGGAGGACGGATCTGGTTTGAGAGCATTGAAGGGGAAGGGACTACCTGCTATTTTGTGTTGCCAGGCAGAGGCTGATAAGGCAAGGGGCTGAGATGAGTGAGCTTTCTGTATTGATTGTTGAGGACAATGAAGATGACCGTTTTCTTACAGTGCGGGTCATAAAAAAACTCCCTTTTCAGGTAAGTATTGAAATCGCCCGGAATGGTGATGAGGCTCTTGGAAGGATTTTAGGTACGAATCTGCAACCCCCCTCTCTTCCATCTTTTGTGCTTCTTGATTTACAGCTTCCAAAACTTGGCGGAATAAAGCTGCTGGAGAAGATTCGAGCTTCATTTGACAGGAGCCAATTGCCGGTACTGATTCTGAGCTCTTCAGATAGTCCTCAGGATTTAGGCATCTGTAGCAGATTGGGGATCAATGGGTATCTTTCCAAACCGCTTGATCCGAATCTGCTACAGGAATGCCTGATAAGGGAAGGGATTCAGAAACAAAGGCTTTTCAGTGAGTGACCTGACTACTGATATCCGGGAAATTAATCCCAGCTTTAGCCCGCTCTATTGCTTCAAGTTCACCAAGCCTTTCACCGATCCAGAAATGGATATTCCGCGCTGACTCATAGTTTAGAATAACTCCATTATCGATGAAACGAACCAGGCTGTTTTTCAAGTTGTCAGGTGTCTCTGTGACTAAATCCCCGATAGTTCCATTTGGATTTATTTCATGAGTGAGCTCATCAGGCAGCGGGGGGCGCTCCATGTAAAAATTCATTACAAGTTCACCCCTGGGTGTTATGCCGCCATGGGCTCCATTGATATATACCGGATTGTAAGCGTAGTTGAAAATGTACTTGAATGTAATCTCAGGTTTTTTGTTCGACATATATTGTTCTCCTCTAGAGTATTTTGAGTCATATTTATGCAATCTGAAGAACTATTTTGCCAAAATGCTTGTCTTCTTCCATCATCCGGTGAGCGTCAGCCACCTCATCCAGTGTAAAGACTTTTTCGATAATTGGCACAATAGTTCTGTCGGCAAATTTTGGGAGTGCAACTCTGCTAAACTCCCCGACAATATCCCCCTTGTCTTTTACAGGTCGTGATCTTAATACGCTCCCTATGATCTGCTGGCGCTTTACCATCATCAAAGCCAGATTCAGTTCAGCCTTGATGCCGCTGATAACCCCTATAACTACCAGCCGTCCGGCATAACCGAGAGAGTTCATATTGGGTGCAAGATACTTGGCACCAACATGATCCAGAATCAGATCAACACCTTTTTTGCCGGTAAACTCTTTAACAGCATCAGAAAAATCAGGAGTTTCACGAAAATTTATAACCAGATCAGCGCCAAGCAATTTTACACGATCTATCTTCTCCGGAGCAGCTGTCACAATTATTCTGGTATCAGGCAGAAGCGCTCTGCAAAGCTGTAGACCGGCAGTATTGACGCCCCCTCCGCCGCCATGAATGATTACGGTATTATTGTTCTTCAGCCCGCCAATCATAAAGATATTGAGAAATGCAGTTATGTAGGATTCACACACACAGGCGGCCTCGACGAAACTAATGTTTTCCGGAATTAACATAAGGTGAGAGGCATAGGCAACAGCATACTCGGCATAGGCACCACCACCAACCAGGGTCATTACGCGATCACCGATATTCCAGCCCTTCACACCGTTACCGATTGCCTCAATTGTTCCGGCAGTTTCAAGGCCAAGTATATCAGAATCACCTGCCGGAGGAGGGTAATTACCCATCCGCTGCACAAGATCAGGACGATTAACTGATGTGGCATGAACTTTAACCAGTACCTGTCCTTCTCCAGGGAGAGGTTTGGCAATCTCCCCGATTTTCATGACCTCAACCCCTCCAAAACCTTCAAGCAGTACAGCTTTCATGTTTACCCCCTTATCAGGCACTGTTTTTGTAACTGAAATAAATTGATACACCGGCAGTCAAAGGCTGTCAATGGTTTTGGCTGGTTAGAACCTTAAAGCGATGATATGGAGATTCAGGCGGGGTGTATTGGCAGGATTTAAAAACTTCTTCTGACGGATGCCGCAATTCTTTTTTCCAGCTTGTTGTCCACATCACGCCTTGCATAGGCGTAATCAATGGAAGTCGAGAGAAGCTTGAACTCGGCGAGAATTCCGGTAGAAAATATCATCGTCAGGTTACCGGCATCATCCTGAATTTTCAGTGATCCGTTAAGAGATAATCTGCCGATTGGAGAGTAACGACCGGTGATCATAAGGAATTTTGAGGCCGGAAGGTTGTTTGATTTAGTCAAGGAGAGGGTTTCGGAGATTGATGCATAATTACGAAGTACTCCGGTTCTGGTAAAAAAATTGTAACTGTACCTTTGAATAAGTTCGGCTGATGAGTTGTTGACGTCGATCTGACTGCTGTTGACATTCATGTATTTATAGCTTAAGTGTGAATCGTGATACCTGTCAGGTCTGTAATCCAGTTGACCCTCGGTAGAAAGAGTGTTTGTTTTGACATTGTCGGAATTTCTTGACTCAAGAGTCATATTGTAACTTAAAAAAGTCTTCTCCTGTCTGTAAGTAATGTTGTGTCTCAATCGGGCAAGCGTTGAAGGTGTTTCACCGGAGAATAAATAGTCGTAATTAGCTTCCAGCGAAGAACTAAGGTGAGCTGATTTATTCCATGAAACCGAACCGGATGTGAGTGAACTGAAATAGTTGCGGGTTGAGCTCGATGAGGAGGGTCCGGCCTGACTGACTTTGCTGCTGTCATTATGATACTTGAGTTCTTCTTTCATTTCATAAGCAAACTGCCCGACCGGTCTGTACCCGGCTCTGAACAGGAGAGAGTGACTCCAGGTTGTGAAGGCATCTTTGATATAAAGATTTCTCAAGTTGTAGAGAGCATACAGGGAGAGTTTGTCACTGAAGCGTCTTGTGCTTGAAGATTCGATGGAGCTATTAATGTATAACGATTCAGACCCATTACTGTTCTTACTGCTTGCTATCGAAATCAGTGGCGCAAGAGTGAATTGCGAACGTGTGAAAGTAGTCCCGCCGATAGCAAGAGAGTTTTCCTGAGATCTGGTAATTTTGCTTACTGGACTGATTTCTCTGCCTTCTGAATTAGAAACTCTGATATACCACTCTGTTTCAGCCCCCCAAATACCTCTCAAGTAGATCGGGATACTGGCTTTTTCAGTCAGGATATCGTTTTCAAGCCGCCGGTTAAAGTTCAGAAAGGTTCTGGCATCCCATGCCTTGCGTGAAGCTATGGCGAAAAGGTTGACATCATACTCTTCAAAAGAGTTGCTCTTCGTAGCCCCTGTACGGCTGGTCATACGGCCATCTGCTGAAATATCGATCCAGTTGGTAAGTGCAGACCACTTGCGCCTGCCGATGTTGTCTATGAGGCCGATCTGAATCTGCTGCTGATCGTAGTTATCAGATCTGTTAATACGATTGTCATAAGAAAGAGCGCGGTAATGGAGCCAGTTATTCTCCTTGTTCAAGCCGGCAACCGCAAGTTCCTTGGTCATATTGTCAATATATCTTAAATCCCCTCCTGATTTATTAATGCTCTCGCGGTAATCCACATAGAGGCGGGGAAGTCCTCTCATTGAGGGAGAAGATGCCCTTTCAGGCTCGTAGGCAAATGTAAAACCGGCAGAAACACCCTTTCCCTCTCCTTCAATTCTGTAAGTAAAACCGTCAGTAATGATATCTGAATAAATCGTGTTTCTAAAGTTGGGTATAAAGCCGTTATCCATGTAAGCTCGGAATCTAATAGGAAGGTTTACCGGAGAATATCCGATCTGGGCGTCATAAAGGAACTTTCCAAGATCCCCGGTAATTCTGGTTTCAGATGTTTCATCAGTTACACTGGTATTGAAAGAACGCCAGTCGTAACCAAGCTGGACAGTGTAGAACTGTGGCTGATTGCGCTGCACCAGATTTGAGGACTTCCAGAAAAGTGAGTAGTTTTGGGTAAATGAGTTTCCGTTGTAAACAGGTGTGCCCCCTCTTGATGCATTATAGCTGATATAAGAAAGCTCAGCAGCGCCATTAAGAGTGGTATAAGCTTCAGCAACTGAAGAAAAGGCTATAAGCCCCAGCGTACAGGTAAGGAGTGCGGTTATGTTAAGTCGAATATTCATACAAATCATCCAGATTAATAAAACTATACTGTTTTAATTAATGCAATAAACATGCCGTATTATCGATACTTTGTGTGAGTTTTGAGAGGGCTACTTGACTGATACATAGATCCAGAAAGCAGCAGTTGAAACAGAGAGGCAGAGGAAATCATTAATCGGGCAACGGTGGGGGAAATCAAATTTATCGGAATCTGATAACAGGATTATAAGAAATTAGGTAATCAGTTGCAATAAAAAAAGGGAGAGGTTGCCCTCTCCCTTTTTTGTACATCGCCTGTTTTACAGTTACTTGTTGTGGCAACCGAGGCAGAGTTGTGAATTATTCATAGTGTCGCGGAGGAACGGAGAATTCTGTGAGTCATGAACTGCGTGGCAGCTGCCGCACTCAAGTGAACGATTGGTGGTTGAGCGGGTAGCAGACTGGCCAGTGCCGGCTGTGCTCTTGAAGAGCGGGAACCTTACTGTAAATGCATTGCCAACACCCATTGTCGAGCCTGTACCTGGCCAGAGGTCGCTCTGCCCGTCTACAGTTGAAACCGGGAAGTTGATCGGGTGAGTTTTGCTCAGGTTTCTTCCGCCAATGGCGGCCGGGGTTGTTGATGGAATTGTCGCTGTGGCAAAAACACCGGCTGCTGCAGTGTGAATCATGCCAGTAACTCCAGTTCCGTCAATGGCTCCTGCATTATGCACTGCGTTGATGTTCGTTACACCGTCGTGACAGCTCATGCAGAAAAGTGAAGTACTGTCGGAAGTGAATCCGCTCTTGAAGGATACGTTCTGCATATTAAGGCCGGAATAGAGGGTAAATACAGATGCTGTGGGGTTGGTGCGGTTCCAGAGCGGCAGTGCAAGATTGGCGTTGTGCGGTGCGTGACAATAAATACAGATCTGGGTGCTTGTTCCGCCTGACTGGGTTGCTCCACCTGATGGAGAGAGGTCGTGCTTGCTGCCGACGATTGTAGCCCCGAATGCGGCTGATGCAGCCGAAATGAGACCAACTACTGCTACTAGTGCTAATACTTTTTTCATACTTTTCTCCTTTTTTTTAAATGGCCTGCATGCAGGCTGAAATATTTGCTGTATGTGAAGAAACGAAGCAGTTAACGTGCCAATAAATAAAAATGGGGGGAAAATACAAAATATGGGCAGATTTTCGCAGTTGACAATATAGATGCAGAGCAATTGCGCTTGATCGAGTCAGGATAATTATGAATTGCCAATCATTGTATTGAGCAGTCTATTCTAAAAATTGTTATTTGGCGTACGGTTCTAAGCCATTTTCCGTTATGCGCGAAAGTAGAGTCATTTTTTCTGCAAAACAGCAGGAGTAGTTGATGGAGCAGTTTTGCTCTTGCCGCCGAGGTAGCTGAAAATCTGAAAACGCATATTGGCCTGATCCGAGACATAGATAGTGTCTGTATCATCTATGTGTATCCCCTGTGGCAGGAGGAATCCGCCAGGGGCTTCACGCAGTGTCTGGGTGACAGAATAGGCTGTCCCAAGACTCATCAAATACTCACCTTTGGTGCTGAATATCTTGATCTGGTTGGCTTTACCATCAGTTACATAAATATTGTCGTCAGAATCAACAGACAGACCTTTCAGTACCTGAAAGTCTGGCCCGCCATCTCCCCGCTGACCGAATTTGCGAAGGAATTTACCCTCCTTGCTGAAAATCTGTACTCTAGCGTTAAGCGTGTCTCCAATAACAAGTTCCCCTTTATGGTTTATGGCAATAGGTGAAGGCCGGTTTAATTCACCCTCTTCCCTTCCGGGCTTTCCAAATGAAAAAAGATGTTTTCCCGAAAGATCGAAGACTGCAACCTTGCTGTCGCCGGAATCCACCAGATAAATTCTCTCCCCTTCGCTGTCAACAGCAATCCCGGCGGGGTATTTTACAATACCGGTAAAGTCAATCCATTTGATAACGCTACCATTGCTGTTCAGAATGTAAATCCGCGACATTCCGCTGCCAACAGCATAGATATTATCTTCTTTGTCAAGAGCAAGAAAATACGGGTTGACAGAGAGGTTTTTATCAGGATCGCTTCCTCTTTCCCAGAGGTCGATCTTGTAATTGTTGAGGTCGTACACAACAATTGCACCCAGCACTATGTCGGCTATGTAGACGATCCCCTTGCTGTTTGACTTGATGTCAATCGGCTTTTCAAATGTTAGAGCGTAGGGTTGTCCGAAAAAGAGCTCCATTGCCGAGTCAAAACCGCTCTTTGGGAAATCGTGCTGACTGTAGTACGATTTTATCCACTCAATTTTCGGAGGATCAGGAGGCCGTGGCCAGACATAGCGTCTGGTTGTCTGCGGGGTATCGGTAGCGCATCCGGCTACAAGCATCAGAGTGATCCAGATAAGAGCAAAAGTAAACCGCACAAGTTTCATTGTAAGTGCCTCCGGCAGGAAGGTATTAATAATTCGGGTTACATTGATCATAACATTTCTCGCTTAACTGTAAATGAGCTCTGAAACAAAAGAAACAGAGCTCTGTATTACTTATTATGGCACATCTGACAGAGCTCCATTTTGTTGTCACTGCCGGTCTGGTAGTAGTAGCGGGCTTTCCCGCCATGCGGATTATGGCATGAGACACATGTAAGCTCCTTCCCCTTGCCACGTTCAGAAAGGTCAACCTTTCCGGATACTGGATGACCGGATCCATCCCCCAGGGCAGTCACGTGAATCCCCTTCCCGACAAGCTCATGACAGGAGAGGCAGAGGCTGTTTATCGGCTTGTGAAGTTGAAAGGGGTTTTCACTGCCATGCGAATCGTGACAGATTTCACACATCCCTCCGGCTAATGGCCCATGGAGAAATTTAAATCCTTTTAGCTCCTTTTCTTTTTCTGTATGGCAATCAAAGCAGAGCTTTGTTTCACGTTTCGGAGTTGAGTAGAGAGGCACCCCCTGGAGGGAGTGGCAGTATGAGCAGGAGTAGGTTCCTACAGGGCCGTGAACATACTTCATGTTAGCCATTCTCTTATGGCAGGAGAAGCAGGGGTTGTCCTTGTCCTGAGCGCTGTTCATCTGCTTGACGGTAGGGCGCATATTGTGGCATGGGGTGCAGTGTGTTTCAGATTGCGGCTGGTGCATGACAGCTTGCTGAAAACCCTTGGGGATCGTCATCTCCTCCCCCTTTGGAGCAAAAAAAATATCTGCTTTCAGGCTCTCCAGTTTTTTCTCTCCGGCATATGTATCAACTGTTACCTGATTGTTCCCCTTGTCCCATAAAGGCTGCAAAATCAGAAAATCCCTGAAAGCGCGTTTATACTCAGTTGTGCCTACCGGGAGTGAATCAGTTGAAACGCCGTTAACTGTAATAATAACCCCGGTAAGATCGGTTCTTCCCAACTTCAGAACAAGATGTCGGGATTCCCGGACTGATGAGCCTGGTTCGGGATAGATCATGACAATACCTGCAAAAGCATAGCTCGCAGCGGAAATGATTAGTAAAACAACTGCAAGCGCTCTTTTAAATAGGTGTTGGCTGCAAAGTGCCTTTGATAAACCAGATATTTGTCTCACCGGATTTATTATCTGCCGCCTCCGTAACTGTGCAGGCCGGAAAGAAAAAGATTAACACCGATATAGCAGAAAATGGTTGCGGCAAAGCCGATTATAGAGAGCCATGCAGCGCGCTTGCCAACCCAGCCGCGTGTTATTCTGGCGTGCAGAAAAGCTGCATAGACAAACCAGACAATAAGTGACCATGTCTCCTTTGGATCCCAGCTCCAGTAAGTTCCCCATGCATAGTTGGCCCATGCTGCGCCTGTTACGATGCCGAGTGTAAGCAGAGGAAAACCGATCATGATCGACTTGTAATTCAGATCATCCAGCACACGAATGGCCGGAAACATGGAGATCATTCCACCTGCCTGGGAAGTTGAGTTTTCGCCTTCAGATCTTGCCTTTATCAGGTACATGATGGAGATGGCACATGCAACAGCAAAGGCCGCATAACCGAGAAAGCAGGTGATAACGTGATACAGCAGCCAGTTGCTTTGCAGGGCAGGGACTAAAGGCTCTATGCCGCTGTTTAGACCAAGTTGCGCCCATGCCATGCCGAGCAGGGCAAATGGAAGAACAAAAGCGCCGATAATACGGTGCTTGTACTTGAGTTCAATGATTCCGTAAATGAGGATGATCGTCCATGCAAAAAAGACCACAGACTCATACAGATTCGAGAGCGGGGCATGGCCATGTCCCATGTCGTAGGACTCTTTCCAGCGAAGAATAATTGCGAGAGTTTCAACACCCCAGCCGATAAAGGCAGCAAGGCTGGCACCCAGACCAAGAGAGCTGTTTTTTGAGGCCATGTAGGCAAAAAACAGAATGGTCGAGATCAGAAACAGGAAAGTAGTAACGTTAAATAACAGAGAACTGGACATTATAAAGCCTCCAAAAAAGGGTGAATAGTGAATGGTGAATAGTTAATTGGTACAGCAACCTGCCCAAGGTTCACAGGGTTTTGAGTTTCTCGACCATCTCTTCGAATTTGCGCTCAAAGGCAGCAGGGTTTTTGTTTGCTGTACCGGCAAGTGTCGCACGTCCGTTTCCAAGGCGAATCCAGGTTCTTTGATGCGACATGAAGAAAGCCATCCCAATCCCTATAACCATGAGTGTGCAACCGAACCAGACGACCCAGACTCCGGGATCCTTGGCCACCTGTAACCCTGTGTAGAGTTTTTCATCAGCTCCTGCATACTGAATGACAAGTTCACCCCTTCGCTGCTCTTCTATTTCAGGGTGATTCTTGAATACAATGAAAGATTCCGGTGACTTGCCCGGCATCACAAGGCTCACCTTGGCAGCAGGCCCGGAAAACTCCGGCATATACTGACGAACATCCTGGGTAGATTCCAGCAACTCAAGAGTGGCGCCGCCGCTTAAAGTCACGCGCTCACCCTTTTTGATATTAAAATTTGTGGAACCCCCTCCAATGCGGAGAGCTACATTAAAGTGATAAACAGCGCCATCCCCAGACTGCCCGTAGCTGGACTGATAAAAGGTGATCCCCTTGTAGGTAAGGGGATCGTTCACTATGACAGGGATTCTGGTGAAGCCCTTTACCGGCTGTCCGTTTTCGAGGATGGTAAGAATGCTTTTGAACTCTTTTGGCGCTCCTGTCTTGTAATATTCAACAGAGAACTTTTCACAGTGAACACCAAAATCAAGCTTTATCGGACTATCCTTGGCAGTGAAGACAGTATCTATGTAGGTTCCCTCTACAATATTCACAAAAGCCTTGTAACCGAAAAAAGAGCCGATCAGTGCACCGATAAAGATAACAATAACGCTTAGATGAACTACATATACACCAAGTCGGCACCAGGGGTTTTTCTGGGCAAAGAGGTGAAATACGCCATCTCTTTCAGAGAGTACGGGTTCACCTATCTCTGCCTTGAGAAACCCTTTGAGCTTGTCAAGCTCAGATGAAGATGCTTTGAAATCGTAAGTAAGAGAGAGCGATTTTTCCAGGCTCTCATCAAGTACAAGGGCAGGTTCGGTGACCATTTTCCAGACATGCGGCAGTCGTTTTATTGAACAGGCGACCAGATTGACCGTAAGCAGGTAGAGGAGCAGCATGAACCACCAAGAATGGTACATGTCAAAAAAACTTAGGCTCTGGTAAAGCCGGAATTTTGCCTCACTGATAGTCTGGAGATACTCCGGAGGAATGTTCCCTTGAGGGATTACAGTTCCGATTATTGAAGTAACAGCCAGCCCGATCAGCAGGGAAATTGAGAGTTTCAGAGAGCAGAAAAAATCCCAGAGGGATTCGGTTAAGGTGCGTTTTTTGGTAGACAAGTAGATTCTCCTTGATTGGATGTCAAAAGCCCGCATTAAGTTTCAAAGTATATATAAAGATCTGAATTTAAAAAAGCAGTTTTTATCATGCTGCAAACAAAAAGAGGGATGACAAATGAATTGTCACCCCTCCCGAAGTAAAGATAGAGTAGAAAGTCCTACTTATGGCACTCTTTACAGGCTGTTGGTCCCTTCTTCATTTCAGTATGGCAACCTTTGCAGAGTGTGCCATGGGCAAGTTCCTTGCCGAAACCTTCAATCTTGCCAGGCCCTTTTTCGTGACACTTCTTGCAGTCGCCTACTGTGGCCTTATGTGCTTTGTGGTCAAACTTTACATTTCTTTTCATTTCGATTACATCTGCCCCAAAAGCAGTTCCGGCAAAGGCAACGACAAATAGTGCTACTATCGCTTTTTTCATTTAAACTTCCCCCTTGTTACTGTTGATTAATTGTTCGAGGAAACTATTACAACTGGCTTGCAGATGTCAAGAAAAAACCTCATTCCGGCTCAATAATTGACCTCATTTGAAGTTGAAAATCAAAGGGTTAACAACCCCCATTTTCGCCATTCTGAACATGCAGGCAGTGCCAAGTACGCCAAACCCGTAGGTGACGCTTCTGCTGAAGTTGATAGAAGACGCATCATCGAAATATTTTGTAGGACAACTTACCTCGCCAATCCGGAAATCAGCCCAGACGATCTGAGCCAGCATCTGGTTGTCAAATACAAAATCATCAGAATTTGCATCAAGCGGAAGTCTCTCCAGAACCTCCCGTGAAAAGGCGCGATAGCCTGTATGGTACTCTGACAGCTTGTGCCCCAGAAGCAGGTTTTCAGTGAGAGTCAGGAAACGGTTGGCAATATACTTGTAAAGCGGCATGCCCCCTTTTAGTGCGCCAATCCCGAGAATTCTGGATGCCAGTACTGCATCGAATTCACCATAGGCGATCATTGCTGCCATGGCTGTAATCAGACGTGGCGTATACTGATAATCAGGGTGAAGCATGATGACGATATCAGCTCCAAGGTCTAACGCTGTGCGGTAGCAGGTTTTCTGGTTACCTCCATACCCCTTGTTCTGTTCATGAACAATGGTGTGGATGCCAAGCTTGCGCCCAAGTTCGGCAGTTGCATCGCGGCTGGCGTCATCTACCAGCACAACATCATCGACAAATTCGAAAGGTATCTCCCTGTAGGTCATCTCCAATGTTTTCGAAGCATTGTAAGCCGGAAGAACTACCACAATTTTTTTCCCGTTAAGCATCTAATATTCCTTTGTTTACGAAATATGTTGAGTTGTTGAATCGTTGAGTTGTTGAGTAACCATTCAAAAGTCAGATCATACCCGGTATGAATCTGTATGGAACCTTGCTGCAGTATAGCTGGTACTCTTGCGACTGCTTCATCAGATGGCGCTCTTCCGTAATAGCTCTTAAAATATATATTCCGGTCCAGCCGCCTATCCCGATGACACCTTGCAGACCACCCCATAAACCGGCATGGCTGAACTGTATCCAGAGTAACGGAAGAGAGCCTGCCCACCAGGCCAGTACCTTGGCGGAGTAAGCCGGGTGACGAATATATCTGTAAGGGCCGGATGTGACCAACCCCCTGTAGGTGAGGTTGCTGGCGCGAAGGTTAAGGACAACTGCCGATGATGCATAGACAATATGGAGGAGCAGTATGGCGGCTGCGCTAAAGAAGGCATACTCTGTTCCAAGCGACCAAAGCGGGTAGTTGGTAGTATAGTTTCCCAATATTCTGGTGGTAAGCTCATTTGCCGGAGGATAACACAAAAGTGTTACAGCCCAGCCAAGAAGCGTGCTGTCAACCGAGCTTATTTCGTTCCCCAGTTTCGGATGTTCTATGAGGTAGCCAATAGTAAAAAAGAGAACATCAAAGAGCAGAATAAGACGAAAGCAGAACCAGTAGCCATCAGGGAAGAAAACCCCGGAGTGCCACCAGGCGCTCCCGTTTTCCGTCATCTGCGTACAGTGGAACAAAAAGGCAACTGCCATCAGCGGAATATAATACCCTTTGAGTGCGGTAGCCAGCAGGGCGACTCTTTCATGATTCTCAATGGTTCGCCATCTGCCGCGCAGGAGCCAGCGCCAGAGGCAGACAGATTTTGTGATGGTTCCTGATGGCAGGGTTGCATAATAAGGGATAAGAAGCAGAAGATAGGCTGCGATGAATGCAGAGAAAAAATCAAGATGATCAAACCGGATGTAGCCTGCTGAATAGCTGAAGCTGAAAAACTCCCGATACCAGGGTATTGCTGCATAAAAGGCAACGCCTGACAGAATGATGCCGGTCACCGCTACCCAGTTAAGGAGAAGTTCGCCAAGAGTAGTCAGATAGACAGGTGTAGAAAGTTTCATGGAGTATACTTTTCAGTCAGAGGATCCGGAAGTCAGCGCCCGATTGCCTTCATCCCTATGTCAGAGCGATAGTGAACTTTGTCCCAGTTAATTGCTGCAACCCCTTCGTAAGCTTTGGCAATGGCTGTAGCAACAGTAGCTCCCCGGCCAGTCACCCCGAGAACCCTGCCGCCATTCGTGATATATCTGTCTCCTTTTTTACCTGTTCCGGCATGAAAAACGAAAAGATCCTCTATTGCGGCAGCTACTTCCAGTCCGCTGATTTCATCCCCCCTGCGGTAGTCGCCAGGATATCCGCCTGAAGCCATAACGACACATACTGCCGCCATGTCGTGCCACTCGATCTCTATGCCGGAGATATCACCTTCAGCAACTGCCATCAGGATCGGGATGATATCCGACTTCATTCTCATCAGTAGCGGCTGGCACTCCGGATCACCGAAACGGGCATTGAATTCAAGGGTTTTGACCGAGTCTCCATCTATCATCAGCCCTGCATAAAGAACACCACGGTAAGGGCGACCTTCAGCGGCCATGCCGTCAACAGTTCGTCGCATTACCTCCTGCATCGCCTTTTCATGAATAGCAGCTGTTACTACCGGAGCTGGCGAATAGGCACCCATCCCGCCGGTATTAGGCCCCTTGTCACCATCAAAGACTGCCTTGTGATCCTGTGCCGATGCGAGCGGAATAATGTTTTTCCCGTCGGTAAAAGCAAGAAAAGAAGCCTCTTCACCCCGCAGGAACTCCTCAATGACAACTCGCGAACCTGCCGTGCCGAATGCGTTTCCGGAGAGCATCTCCTTCACTGCCGCGATAGCCTCGTCACAGCTCTGCGCAACAATGACCCCCTTGCCTGCGGCAAGTCCATCAGCCTTGACCACTATCGGAGCGCCATGCTTCTCGATATATGCAATTGCCGGCTCAATTTCGGTAAAAACTTCATAGAAGGCTGTAGGGACACCATGTTTTTTCATGAGATCCTTTGAAAAAGCCTTGCTCGCCTCAATCAGAGCCGCATTGCGCCGGGCTCCGAAAATCTTCATCCCGTGCTCCTCGAACAGATCTACTATTCCAAGAGAGAGCGGCAACTCGGGCCCCACGACTGTAAGATCGATCCCCTCATTTTTTGCAAATGCCAGAAGGCCGGGGAGATCATCTATACTAAGCGGAACATTTTCCGCTATAGAGCCGATACCGGGATTTCCGGGGGCGCAGTAAACTTTCTCCACCAGCGGTGACTGGGCGATTTTCCAGACCAGGGCATGCTCACGACCACCGCTGCCGATTACAAGAATTTTCATAAGGTAAGTCTCCCGATAAAACAATTGTTAAAAAAATTATATTGAAACTAGAGTCTATAACACTTCAAACCTCGCAAACCCCCCCTCCCTTGACGGGAGGGGGTCGGGGGGTGGGTGAAGTTGCAACATACTGATCTC
>JANNRW010000053.1:0-1703 GCA_031401815.1 Geobacteraceae bacterium
GCACCGGTCGAGCCTTCACCTAGGCTAGCCCCTTTTTCCAAAACAATGATCTTGGCCTGCGTACGTCTGGCAAGCTGAAAGGCACATGACAGCCCGATGATACCAGCTCCGACGATTACAATATCTGCGGTCTCCGCCAAAAATTATCTCCTGTTTGCAGCATGTTTCAAGGTGTCCAGCAGCCGAGAGCTAGCCTCAGCAATCATTGCGAGTTTTTTGCGATCTGTTGATCGGCAGGCTTCTGAGAGCCTGCCGCTATTTTAGTTGATCCTGGACCAAATTTACCCAAAATCTTGCGCCTGTCTCCAGGATTTCATCGTTAAAGTCGTATTCGGGGTGATGAACCATACATCCTCCGACGCTACCGACCCCGTTCCCGATCGCAACGTAGCACCCAGGTTTTTCGAGCAACATATGAGAAAAATCATCGGAACCCATTACGCATTCAATATTTTTTGATACGTTCTCAAAGCCAGCAACACCTACGGCAACATTGTAGGCCTCATTGGTGCAATGATCATCGTTCACAAGCGGCGGATAGTATGTTTTGCTGTACGAAATGTTTCCCTTTCCAGAATTTGCTTTGGCAATGCCTGACACTATTTTCCGAATTTTCTCTTTCATAATTTTGCCAATTTGGTCGTCAAAATAGCGAATCGAGCCTTTCATCACCACACCAGACGGAATAACATTGTAAGCGTCTCCGGCATGAATCTGTGTAATGCTCAACACAGCAGCTTGGAGAGGATCAATGTTCCGGCTCACAATCGTCTGCAGCGCAAGCAATATCTGTGCCGCGATTGGCATTGGATCGATCCCGAAATGCGGCAGTGCGCCATGGGCCCCTACACCTGTAACCAAAATGTCGAATTTCTCGAAGGCCGCCATGAACGGACCAGACCGCATCGCGAAGCTCCCGGCAGCCATGCTGGGCATATTGTGCATCGCATAAACCGAATCCATCCGAAATTTTTCGAACAAGCCGTCGTTGATCATGGAACGGGCACCACCCAGACCTTCCTCGGCGGGTTGAAAGATGAAGTGGACTGTACCGTTGAATTTGCCATATAATGCGAGTTGCCGCGCAGCAGCGAGAAGCATCACGGTATGACCATCATGGCCACATCCGTGAAATTTTCCGGCATGTATCGATTTATGAGGGAACTCATTTTCTTCCGACATTGATAGCGCGTCCAAGTCCGCTCTCAAACCAATGCCCGACCCACCCTTCCCCCTTGTCAGACGCCCAACAATTCCGGTCTTACCAATGCCGGAGAAAACCTCGACACCGACTTCCTCAAGTTTTTCGGTGACGAACCGTCCTGTTTCATGCTCCTCGAAACCCAGCTCCGGGTGGGCATGTATTCTTCGCCGCCATTGCATGAGCGTTTCATGATCATCAACGATAGCCGTCGCGCCGCCGATTGCCTGCCTATCCATTCTCTGCGATCCGTTTAGTACCTCGTGTAATCTGATCCCGTATGACATCCGGTATCTCGCATGCCCGACGTGTATCCAAATCCATGCATATCGACCTGTGCACTATCGTAACGGCAAGATTGTTCGTACGTTGATCAAATATTTCATGAAATACTTCCAGTATTTTTCCCTCTACTGATCTAATTGTACCAAATATTCCAATCGGACAAAATAATAATAACTCTCTCTTATACTCAATTATTTGTTCAACTGCCACAAAACCG
>JANNRW010000054.1:0-6210 GCA_031401815.1 Geobacteraceae bacterium
GGTGATAAAGGACATCAGCTTTTGACCTCTTCCGCAAAAAAATAGTTGATTGAGTTGTAGCACAGGGAAAGTGGCTCGTCAACCATCCGCATATTGTTGGTTGACAATTGAAGTTATATATAGGGGAGCCATAAAAAAGAGGGTTGAAAGATCAGGGAGAGGAGGGGGTATTGTAATTAAGCCAGTATCTTGAAGAGTTAACCATCATCAAGTAAAAGCTGGAAAAATCTATAGGCTTGACCAGATAGCTGTTGGCTCCTAGTTTGTAGCATTTCGATATGTCACTTGGTTGATTTGAGGAGGTCATGATAACGACTGGAATATGCCTGGTTTCTTCGTTGTCTCTTATCTCCTTAAGTGCTTCGGGGCCTGTCAGGCGGGGGAGCTTTATGTCAAGAAAAATGACTTTGGGTAAATTCTTTATGGTTACTGAATCCTGTTTGTCAAAGAGGTATTCCAGTAATTCCACCCCATCCCTGAGGATTTTCACCCTTACACGCGGGTTGTCCTGCTTGAGTACACGCAAGGCTAGTGCAGCATCGTCACAGTTGTCTTCTACAAGCAAAATATCCGGTTTCATTTCGAGCCCCCGACTGAGTTCTCACCATTTCAAATTAAGTGACTACATATTTCACAGAGATATTTGTGTTGCAAGCAGCATCAATTTAAGTTACATTTAATCAGCATGTTAAATGCATTCACGATTTAACTGTTAATCACAGCAATATCTATGCCGGGATGACGGCAATAAAAGCATAAGGTAATATTTCTATGTTAATACAAAGCAATGCGACTGATATTGGTGCCAGAATCAGGCAGATTCGTCAATCGAAGCAGATGACCCAGAAAATTTTCTCAGAATCACTTGGAATAGTTCAAGGATTTCTCTGTTCAATTGAGCGGGGGAAAAAAATGCCTTCTGATACTCTGCTGATTGCCATGCAGTACCTATACAGGATCAACAGCTCCTGGCTGTATTCTGGAACTGGTGAAATGTATTCACTGGAAAAGATTTATGAGTCTGGTGGGTTAACAAGGATTCCTTTACTTAAAAACCTTGCTAAAGCTAATTCCGGAGATGTTCATGAAGATGAAATTATCGGGTTTATCTCTTTGCCAGATATGCCGGACAACTCTTTTGCCATAGAGTATTCGGGTGATTTCATGTCTCCTACAATCAGGGATGGAGACATCATTGTGATAACACCTGACAGATCGCTGACACCCGGAAAGATTGTGCTGATCATGGGGCAGTGGGGCGAACCTTTTCTTCGCAGATACAGATCAAGGAACGGTGAAATCTTTTTCACTGCTGATAATTCTGCATATTCACCATTTAAACCCGATTCTACAACAAATGTTCTTGGAATTGTGGCTGCGGTCTGGAGAAAAGTTAATATTTGAAACAGCAACAGCCCCTTCTGGCGGTCATTTCACCGAGTTTTCACTCAGTTTCACGCGTGAACTTCTTCATTCTGTTTATAATCTGTCAGCTTTTACTTGACCCTGCTTCTCTATTTACGCTATATCCTTAACAGGTTGAATGAATATCACGGAGGTTAAACATAATGCATTTAATGGAAACTATCAGGGAAAAGGCGAAAAAAAATCTACAGACTGTTGTATTGCCGGAAAGTTACGATGAGAGAATGCTTTTTGCCGCACAGCAGGTAGTGGAACAGGGTCTGGCCAAGATAGTTATCCTGGGAGTTCCTGCCGATATTCAGGCTGAAGCCGATGCAAAAGGGGTTAACTTGAAGGGGGTCACCCTTGAAAACCCTGCTACCTCTGCCAGACTTCCAGCATATATTGATGCTCTTGTTGAGCTCCGTAAAAGCAAGGGTCTTTCCAGGGAAGACGCAGAAAAAATCCTAACTGCAAAAGACAACCTCTATTTTGCAGGTATGATGGTAAGGCAGGGGGATGCCGGTGGCCAGGTCGCCGGAGCCACAAGCACAACTGGCAATGTTCTTAAAGCAGCTTTTCAGACAGTAGGTACGGCACCTGGCATCAAGACTGTATCATCATATTTCTTTATGGTCACAAAGACACCATCTTTTGGTGAGAATGGAATTCTGCTCTTTGCCGATTGCGCGGTCAATCCTAATCCTGATGCACAGGCTCTTGCCGAGATTGCAGTTGCTACAGCTCGAAACTGTAAATCGTTCCTTGATGTGGATGCCCGGGTAGCAATGCTTTCATTCTCAACAAAAGGGAGCGCCGCACATGCCGATGTTGACAAGGTTCTTGCAGCCATTGAAATAGCAAGAAAGATTGATCCCTCCCTGCAGATAGATGGTGAACTTCAGGCTGATGCCGCCCTGCTTGCAAAGGTTGGGGAAAAGAAGGCACCGGGAAGCCCCGTAGCGGGTAAAGCCAATGTCCTGATTTTCCCTGATCTTGATGCAGGAAATATAGCATATAAACTGGTAGAGAGAGTAGCAGGTGCTGAAGCTATAGGCCCCGTAATCCAGGGACTGGCAAAGCCTGTGAATGATCTCTCGCGCGGATGTTCCGTAGAAGATATTGTCAATGTAGTTGCAATCACCGCAGTTCAGGCTCAGGGATAATTCCTTTAGCATGAAGTTGATGCAAAAAGGCCGATGGGATATCTCCCATCGGCCTTTTTGCCATTCTTGTCAGATCAGTTCAATTTCTTACGAAATCAGGTCGTGAAAAAGTATATTCAAAATTCATGTGGTCAGTATAGGAGCCTTCAATAATCGCAGCGACATCTTCAGTAAAGACCAGCTCCTCATCAGTTGGAATTACATAGACCTTGATCGGAGAGTCATCGGTTGTAATAAGGCTCTCCCTTTTGCGTGTCATTGCCCCTTTATTCCGTTCCTTGTCCAGATAGATCCCGATATGCTCCAGACCATCTATGGCGGCCTCACGAATTGGCCAGCCCATCTCACCGACACCGGCTGTGAAAACTACTGCGTCAAGCCTACCGATAATTGCGAGATATGAGCCGATGTATTTCTTCAGTCTGTATGCTTCAATATCGAGAGAAAGCCTGCATCTTTTATCGCCGTTATTGGCGTATTCAATAACATCACGTCGATCTGTAAATCGTCCTGTGATACCAAGTACGCCGCTTTTTTTGTTGAGAATACTGTCGATCTCCTTGGCTGAAAGATTCTCTTTTTGCATCATGAATGCAGGAATTGCAGGGTCAATATCACCGCAACGGGTACCCATCATGGCACCTTCAAGTGGAGTAAGACCCATTGAGGTGTCAATTGAAATACCATTTTTAATAGCGCAGTGTGAAACGCCGTTACCAATATGCATGGTTATTATGTTGGTTTCAGAAGATTTCTTGCCAAGAATTGCGGCGGCCCTTTTTGAGACATAAAGATGCGAAGTCCCGTGGAAACCGTATCGACGTACTCCGTGAGATTCGTACCATTCGTAAGGAACCGGATATAAAAAGGCATGTTCTGGCATGGTCTGATGAAAGGCAGTATCAAAAATTGCAATGTGCGGTACTTTCGGAAGTACGGCCTGAGCTGCTTCGATGCCGGAGATATTTGGAGGATTATGAAGAGGAGCGAGATGCTGCACATCTTTTACTGCATCAAGAACTGTCTCATCTATAGTGACCGAACAGGTGAACTTTTCGCCACCATGAACAACCCTGTGACCTACTGCGGAAATTTCCTCTATCTCAGTCAACACTCCGTGAAGCTTGTCTGTTAAAATCTTTATTATAAGTGCAATTGCAACCTGATGGTCAGGACAGTCTGACTCCTGCCTATAGGCGTCTCTGCCCGGCACTTCATGAATAATATATGAATCTCCGATTATAACTCGCTCAACCATCCCTTTTGCCACCACTTCCATACGGTTCCAGTCAAAAAGTTGATATTTGACAGATGAACTACCACAATTTAGTGCAAGTATCTGCATTTAGACTCCCCTTTTATTCTTTTGAAATCAGGTTAAAGTTTTTATTATTTCAAAAAATTACGGCCATATTAAATATACTGGACAGCAAATTAAGGGATAATAAAACTGTTTTTTATAATACAAGAGGAAGTGTGTCAATTCAAGTATTTTGTAGCACCAGAGTATCTTAAGCTATTAGAAGCGGACATATACCATCAGGTTTCTTCTGGACATTTAGTATGGCACATGCTAAAAAAATGAAGATGTTGAATCCAATTCTTACAGATTGAGATTAATCAAGGAAAAGGGAGGTGAACAGTTTGGCTCACACTATTTCTGACGAATGCATTAACTGCGGCGCATGTGATGATTCCTGTCCGGTAAACTCCATCAGCGAGCAGGGTGACAAGCGTGTTATCGACGCAGATACCTGCATTGACTGCGGCGCATGTGTTGATACATGTCCGGTCAACGCCATCTCTGCCTGATATCGCAAGCCTGGGCAAGTAGCTGCCAACTCGTAACAAGATGGCACGTTATTCCGTTTAACCAAAGCCTCTCCGGATTCCGGAGGGGCTTTGGTTTTATTAAGAGGATATATCGGGACTTCGGCAGGAAGTGATCATGCCATACTGTAGCGGCATTCATCTTTCAACCAAATTCTACTTTTGAATCAGGGTTTAGCGGATTGTTTCTTACAGCGAGGGAGTAGAGATAGGGATAATCGCTTTTCAGGTGCTGGAGATACACAACCCACTGTTTCAACAGGCTGGTGTAGGCACGGCGAATGTCTCCGGAAAGGTGATCCAGGTCTGCTTCGGAGAGCCCTGTCAAGCTCTTTCGTGCCTGTAGCTCTTCAAGAAGATGGAACACTGCCCAGAGAAGCTCAGTGAAGCCGTCATGTTCCAGCAGATTGGGATTTTCCAGCAGTCCCAGCATGAAGTTTCGCCTTGCTGTCAGAAAACTTTTGAGACACTCCATACTACAGAGCCTGCTCTCCATCTTTATCTCACCGCTGCCCAGAAAACTGGCGAGCTCTCTGAAATCAGTATCACTCCAGTGTGGAGTGATCTTGACTTTAGATGTCAAACCCTCCTTGTCGACCAGAAAGCTGAAACCGTCTTTAAGAAACTCTGTTCCTACCTCGCTGAAAAAGACACCTATGACCATATTCATCTTTTGACGCAGAGCATCCTTATCGCGCTCTTTAAGAATTCGTTCAATCATGAACGTCACGAACAGTACATAAATGGGGAGAAAGGCAAGATTGCCAAGAAAGCTGAAACCGATTTCGCGTAACTGACCGAATATAATGTATTCAAGGCCGTAAAAAATTATGGAAAGAAACAACATCAGAAGAATAAGTATTTCGGATCGTTTGTGCAGCGAAAACATGATTACTCCTTAACCGGACAAATTTAGAAAATTATTACACGCGACTTCTCTACTGCGCAACAATAATTCTCTTTAACTTACCCCTGTTGTGTTGAGGAATATTCTGCAACTTTACCGAATATTCTTCACCAATGCGAAACGAATTAATCCTTCTGCTTCAATACAATAAATATCAACCACATGATTACGGGTGCTTATGAGGTTTGCAAAGTTTGGCACGACACTTGATATATTAAGGATCAGATTCTGGAGGATCCTATGAGCAGAAAAAATATCATAAACATAGTTCTTGTTCTTCTGGTCGCCACCATACTTGTTACCCTTGCGTTCCTTGTAAGGGCAGGTGCCACAGTCGATACTGTAGCCGTATTCCGCACTATCGGCATGACCTGTAGCAGTTGCTCGGACAAGATAACCAAGGGGCTTTCACGCGAGAAAGGTGTTGCGGTTACAGAAGTGGATGTTCCGGGTGGATGGGTTGTCGTTGGCTATGACTCGAAGAGTGTAAAACCGGAAGTATTGTCAGGGAGAATAAAACGGATAGGCTTTGAGAACAAGGTTCAGGCTACGTTGACCCCGGAGCAGTTCAGGCAGATCGTTGGCAGGGATATTGGCAAGAACGCTTCATCTGCTGGTGGCTGCGGTGGGTGTGGTCCCGGTGGCGGTTGCAATACAAAAAAACAGTAGTCTGCATTCAGCGTTTCAAGCCGCCGTTGGCGACCCTTTATCAAGGAGTAACTTGATGTGCTTCGACAAACTCAGCACGAACGGAATAAAAAGCAGCAACTTCCGGTTTGGTCTTTGCATTTAGCCTCCCCTCCCTTGACGGGAGGGGATTGAGGGGTGGGTGAAGGTGCCGTCATCGTAAAGCATGGCAAATTACCCCACCCCCTAACCCCCTCCCGCAAGGGGAGGGGGGAC
>JANNRW010000055.1:0-4555 GCA_031401815.1 Geobacteraceae bacterium
CATACAGGCCTGAACACCTCTTTCCCCTTGATCCTCTTCAGAGTCGCCAGAATCAGCTTGATCGCGTTATCAAGATCAGACAGAGAGAGAAGCTCAACCGGCGAATGCATGTAGCGTAGCGGTATCTTTACCAGTGCGGTAGCAACACCACCACGAGAAATCTGCATCACATTTGCATCTGTTCCTGTTGCCCTCGGTATCCCGGTAAACTGTACCGGAATATTTTCTGTTGCAGCGCTTGCGGCAAGAAGATCAAACAGTACCGGATTGATATTCGCACCCCTGGGGAGAATCGGCCCCTTGCCGACTGATACTTCACCATTATGCTTCTTCTCTACGTCAGGCTGGTCTGTCGCAAAATCTACCTCAACACAGATTCCAATATCAGGCTGAACATTGTAACTACTGGTTGTGCCTCCACGCAGACCGATCTCCTCCTGCACCGAAGAGACTCCGTAAAGATCAACTGCAAGCTTCTCCCTGCTGGCTGCAACATGACGGAGTACCTCGGCTACAATAAAGCTTCCAGCCTTGTCATCAAAACCCCGGGCGGTTATTCTGTCCCCCTGTAGCCTTTGTATTGCTGCATCAAAAGTTACAGGATCACCAACCGTTACCAGAGCCTCCACCTCTTTGCGGTCTGAAGCGCCTATGTCGATATACTGGGCTTCAAGCTTCATGACTGTTTCGCGATCCTTTGACTCTAAAAGATGAATCGGTTTGCGCCCTATGACGCCGGGAACCACCCCCTGACGTGAATGAATATTTACTCTGAGGCCAGGGGTAAGATGTGGATCAACACCACCAATAGCACTGAACCAGATAAAACCCTTGTCATCGATATATTTTATCTGAAGGCCAATTTCATCGGAGTGCCCGACCAGCATGACCCTCGGCAGATCATCTCCGACCCCTGGTATGCAGCCGTAAACATTGCCGATAACATCAGTTGTTACCGTGGAAAATGGTTCTATGTAGCTTCTGAAAAGGCGCTGCGCAGGCTGTTCATATCCTGAGGGGCTTGGAGCGGCAACAAGTTGACTCAAAAACTTGAATGATTCTTTACGCATAATTCCTCCACTTGACTGGCTACATGGGATACTTACCCATCTCTTCTGCTGTCATGTTTTCCAGAATCTCAAGAAATCGCTGCTCATCATTGATATCGATCGGTTCGACAGGACGCTGATCAACCAGGGCAGAGCTGGTAAGAGCCTTCTCTGAAATACTGACCGGAAGTCTGGTTTTTATTGCCGTCAGCAAAGCAGTGACAATATCCACCCTCACTTTCACAACCTTGGTGTCTCCGGAGAAACATACATCTGCAAGATAACCGTTTAGCGCAGTACCATCAATAATGACTTCACTGATTTTCAGATTCATTGTAGTGAGAAGCGAATCCAGGAGATCATTTCTCTCGGCTTTGCCTGACAAGCGATTGGCGACAAGATCAGCGGTAATGGCCAGGATATCACTCATCTCCAGCCAGAGAGGAAAAGTATTCTCGCCTCCCTCCTCGGTAAAAAGTGCAAGAGGCTGGATTGCATCAATCGTAAACCCAACAATGTTCAATTGCCTGAATTCTGTTTCTTCACAAGACATTATTGCACCTTAAATAAGCTTCCCTAGCAATGAATTCTGAAAATCCCGTACGATTAATACATCCAGCAGTTGGCCGATCATTTCAGGCTCGCCCTGGAAATTCACAATCCGGTTACCGGAGCTGCGGCCAAAAATCTGCCCGGCTCTCTTGCCTACCCCTTCAACAAGAACAGTCTGGCTGCTCCCCAGAAAAGAGATGTGCAGGTCGGCTGTCATCTTCCTTTGCAGCTCAAGAAGCCGGTCAAGACGCACCCTCTTTTCATTTTTAGATACCTCGTCAGGCAGTCCGGCTGCAACTGTTTCAGGACGAGGTGAAAAGACAAATGAATAACTGTCGGAAAACGCGACTTCTTCCATCAGTGAAAGTGTTTGAGAGAAATCATCCTCTGTCTCACCTGGAAAACCTACGATCAGGTCACTGGTAAAGAGAATGCCGGGTCTGGCTCTCCTAAGGAGTTCAATTTTATGCAGATACTCACTGCGGGTGTAACCCCTGTTCATCATCTGTAGCACCCTGTCGCTCCCCGACTGGATCGGGAGATGAATATGCGAGCAGAGCTTTTCAAGGTCGGCGTAGCACTCTATGAGCGGAGTTGAGATATCCTTGGGATGGGAGGTCATAAAGCGAATTCGTTCCAGACCCGGAATTGCCGCAACCTTCCTCAAAAGAGCCGCAAAATCAGTCCCCCCTTCATCTTTTAATCCATACGAATTAACATTCTGCCCTAAAAGAGTGATCTCTCTAGTCCCACTTTCAACCAGTCTCGTTATCTCGTCAAGTATATCTTCTGCTCTTCTGCTGACCTCTCGACCCCTCACGAAAGGAACTATGCAGTATGAGCAGAAATTGTCACACCCCTGCATGATTGTCACATAACTGGTCACCCCTCCGGCTTGTTGGGCAGGAAAGAGATCAAGGCGGCTGTCATCATCCATGAAGCTTGTTTCGACCAGACGACGACCGCTTTCAGCCCCCGTAACCAGCTGAGGCAGTAGATGGAGATTATGTGTACCGAAAACAAAACCGAGATGCGGCACTTTTTGAAGCAGCCGCTCCCCCTCCTGTTGAGCAACACATCCCCCTACTCCGATGAGAAGTCGAGGATTTTTTTTCAGCTCTCCCTTCATGGTATGCAGCACGCTATAAATTCTCTCTTCAGCCTTTGCTCTGACGCTACAGGTGTTTAATATTACCATGTCGGCATTTTTGATGCTTTTTGTAGCTGTATATCCGACTGATAAAAGAGCAGCTTCTATCTTCTCCGAATCGCTCACGTTCATCTGACAGCCATAGGTCAGGATATGCACCCGTTTCTGTTTCATCAAACTCCATCCGTAATTTTGATCTGAATTTTTGATTGTACGCAATCAGCTTTTAATTAGTCAACCTCTTTCAGTGGGCAGGAAAATCCTTAAAGGGATTTTCCTGTTGACTTTTTTTCAATAAAATTGATAGAGTTACCCTTACGGAAAACAATAGGAATAAACAGGAGGCTTTCTTCATGCAGTGTCAAACAGTTCTTCCCGGCAGCGAGTGTACTTTCTGGGGGAAACAGGGATGTGTATTTTCTGACGGTTCTTGTCAGGTGATAGTAGATAATTGTGAAGGCTGTGAACGTATCATTGAAGGGACAATCGGCAAGGTATGCTCCTCCTACCCGGCTCCTGACAAGAAGTGGCTGAACGGGATCTGTAATTTTGCTACCCATGTAAAGATAGAGATAAAAACAGAAGACCTCAAGGTCAATCCACTCAAAGCTTCCAAAAAAGCTGTCGCCAAGAAAAAATAACTCCGATCAAACAGATGAAAAAAGGGAGAGCATTGCTCTCCCTTTTTTTTATTCAGGGACTGAATTCAGGGTTACAGGGCATTCATGATCAGTCGGAAGTTCGCCGACCCTTCAACCCTCGTGATCTGATGAAATCAGCAACTTTTTCAGCGGGTATCGGTTTGCTAACCAGATACCCCTGAATCTCGTCACACATAGCTTCCTGCAAAAATGAGTACTGCCCCACAGTCTCGACCCCTTCTGCAATTACCTTCAGATTCAAGCTGTTACCCATAGCAATGATCGCAGTAGTAATTGCTGCGTCTGTCTGACTTGACTCTACATCACGAACAAAAGATTTATCTATCTTCAGTGTATTCACTGAAAATCGCTTGAGATGCGCCAGAGAAGAGTATCCTGTTCCAAAATCGTCTATTGAGATATGGATCCCATTGACCTGAACCTCATTAAGGATCTGGATAGTAAATTCCGGATTCTGCATGATAACACTCTCCGTAATCTCCAGCTCCAGAAGATCGAAACTCATCCCAGTCCCTGAAACTATCTGTTCCAGACGCTCCAGAAAATCGGCCTGCTGCAGCTGATACCCCGAAATGTTGACCGCAATCCGCATCAATGGAAGCCCCTGCTCCTGCCATAGAAGATTCTGCCTGCAAGCCTTCTCCAGCACCCACTCACCTATTGCCACAATGAGTCCGGTCTCTTCTGCAAGAGGGATGAAATCATCAGGTGCAATCAGCCCAAGTTCAGGGTGATCCCAGCGTAATAGTGCCTCCATGGCTGTAATGTTCCCGGTAAGAATGTCTACTTTTGGCTGATAAACAAGACGGAGCTCATTTTTTGAAAGGGCTTTGCGGAGGCTGTTTTCAAGCATGAGGCGTTTATGGGAATTCTCATCCATTGAGGGGGCATAAAGTATGAATCGATCGCCCCCCTGCCCTTTTGCCTCATACATGGCTATGTCAGCTTTCTTGATAAGAGCATCAATATCATCGCCATGATCAGGGAATAGGCTGATTCCGATGTGTGATTTTTCAAGACCATTCCCCCACTTTTTGACCTGATTTTTCAGAAGCATTCCCCCACCCAATTTTCAAGAGCATTCCCCCACCCACGGCAGGATTCTCACCCGGCGCTCTGTACAACCTGTAGCATCGTTACTT
>JANNRW010000056.1:0-20914 GCA_031401815.1 Geobacteraceae bacterium
ACCTTGCTGGCCGGGTCTTCCCCCACGAGCACGACTGCAAGACCAGGTGTGATTCCTTTGGCTTTCAGAGCGGCAACTCTGGTAGCCAGTTCAGCGCGGACTTTTGCTGCTATTGCCTTCCCATCGATTATGCTGGCCATATCTTCTCCTGGATTGTATTGGCTGAAATCAGGCTGCTGCGGCTGATGGACATCCTGCGCACCCGCCTCCTGAAGCAGCGGAGCAGGCGGGGGGTGGATCGCTTTTTGCTGCATTGCCGTACCCCTCATTGTGCCAGCCTCCGCCTTTAAGAGCGAAAGAGACAGTGGAGATAAGTTTTGTCACCTCCCCACTGCAAGTCGGGCATTCAGTTGCTGGCGGATCGGAAAATTTCTGGCGAAGTTCAAACTGGTTTTCACACGATTTACACTTGTACTCATATACGGGCATTTCTGAAACCTCACAGACTTGATTTTTGAAACTGACTTTTTAATATAATGATTGCAGTAGAGGTTTGTCAATGATTGATGGCTCGGAGGGTAACGAGAGGGTGTTAAAGTGAAACAGATTGAAGTTTGTTATCCTCCTCGGTTGGACGAGTTATGAAAGTGACCCAGGAGCAAATCTCAAGAGCATCAAAGATTGTTATACCAATCAGTTGGTGAGAGCGCTTCAGGCTCACGGCACGTTAGTCAACAAATATAATATCCCCTCCGACTTGCATGACCTTCCCTACAAGTCAAGTTGCGCCACTGATATTTTCAGTGCCTCAGCTATCCTTTTGAGAGTGGCGCCGCGTGGTTTAGCTTCGAACTTTTCCAGCTTGGCTACGGCTGCCTGGCTGACGCCCAAGCGGGTGGCCAGTTCAGACTGAGTGATGCCGATGTGCTCTCGCCATGCACGGATCATGGAGACATCGCGCAGCAGATGCGCTTCGACAACCGCTTGCGGTATGCCGGTGGCTCGGGCCTTATCCCCTTCCAGCATTGGCTGTACGCGTCTGAATTCTTCCCACGGCACCAGCACGAAGGCATGTTTGCCATCATAGTCTATGGTCTGGTAATCAATATGTGCTTTCATCGCGCTTTTTCACCTCTTCAATACTGGCAATGCTGATTTCCTCAAATACATTGAAAAGCAACCGCCAGTCGCCGACTCGTAGCCGGTGCGTATACTCGTGATTGGTCAACCGCTTGACGTTAGGACATGACGGGAATTCCGACAAACCGCGCGCAACTATCAGAATACGCTCCTGAATAGAGCGATCTCCGATTTTCTTGAGTTGCTTTAGCGCTTTTGGCTGCCAGATGACTTCCATTATATATTTATCATAACCTTTTACAACCTACAGTCAAGGAATAAGTTATATTATCCATGCAAGCGGGTAGTCGAGGTATCAAAATATATACGCATGATTTTCATAAAGTTCCAGCCCTCCAGTTTTCAGATAGTTCCCAAACTGTTATCATCTCTCCCAACCGCAAAACTTTGATATTTGGAGACGCGACCCTACTAAGTCTCTCCCATTGGAATTGGCAAAGGCAGCCATCTCGGAAGCCAGGGAGTCACTTTTGCGCACATCAGCCTTGAACTGGCGGGAACTGACTTCACCGAGCGCCACGGATATCTTCAGGTCGGTCACGTTCATAGTTTCAATGCCCCTTTTTGAAGAGGGAATAGGGAATTCATCGTGTTTTCTCTTATTGTGGAGCTGATAATTGCGGACAGGAGTCCGACCAGTTCAATGTCTCATGTCCGGGGCTGACCCCGCCTTTCCCACCTGGGGCTGACCCCGCCTTTCCCACCCGAGTCACCCGCAATGATCATCTTCAACCCCCCTTACGGCGACAGAATGGGTGAGATCGAAGAGCTGATCCCGCTTTACCGGACAGTGGGAGATATCCTCAAACAGCGCTGTGCCGGTTCAACTGCATTCATCATCTGCGGAAACAGCGAACTCGCAAAGCATGTGGGGCTGAAAGCTACGCGACGGATTCCGGTCTGGAACGGGCCGATTGAGTGTCGTCTGCTGAAATATGAGATGTATTGAGAAGGGTAAGGGGATCGGTCGAGATGAGACCAACTAAGGTATCCGCTCAAGTTCCTTCTGAACGGATCTTATGAAGATTCGCTTTTTTGTGTTCGTGCGGACTGTCTCTGGTTCCTGACCTTTTCAGTATTTGGACACAGTTAATTGTAAATTCAGCATTATTTAATCAATATCAAAGCTTATTTCCAACTAACTTAAGGTACTTCTTGGTTATTTCTTCTGAAAATGCTCTAGCTTCTATCTCCAAAGCATCTGTTTGGTGTTGCTGCTCATGCGCCATAACAGTAAAATGTTTACCTTCATTGAACTTCTGTTGTAAGTGTTTCCACTCGTGAGCCATATCTTCTATTAATCTAATCGGGTAATAGTAAATGAATCCTGTGGCTATTGTAACTACTGCTTTAGGCATTGTTACAGTTGTGATAGCAAATGCGTCCGTAAACCCACCAATTCCAAGTTCAAATTTAAGTAGATTCTTTCTTGAAAGTTTAACATCGAGTGTAACGTCATTTCCAATTACAGGGTAGTTCTGTTGCAGCCAGTAAATAAACTTGCGAAGATATACTGCTTTTTCAGTAGTATCACCTGTAATTTTAAATTGCATACTACCTCCTGATTTAAAATTTGGTGCGAGTGGGGAGACTCTAACTCTCACGCCTTACGGCATTGAGCCATAAACCCAATGTGATTGCCAATTATACCCCCACGCCTTTTAATATTTGGATACAGTCATTTGTAAATTCAGTGAGCTATAGCGAGTAAGTCAACAATTCAACAATGTCCCGCTCCCCCCATCCATCTCTATATTTCCACTTTCAAGGACTGACCCCGCCTCTCTATTGACCCCGCCTCTCTACTCTGCGGAGCTTATGAAGATTCGCTTTTTGTGGCCATGCGCGGAGCCTCTGCTCCTGACTTATTCAGCGTTTGGTCAAAGTCAAATCCAAATCGGTGAGTTATAGCGCGTTAGTCAACAAATCGACAACGCTGCCCTTTTGCTGGTCATGGTTTCTTTTGCTCCAACAATCGTTTCTCCAGCTCTTCCAGAACTTGCAGATCCTCTTTATCAGCGGCCAAGGCTTCTTCGGTTTTGCGTTTTTGGTCAAATTCTTCATACCGCTGTTCGGCGATTTCCTTGGCCACCTCGGCTTTTACTTTTCCGGCATGGGTCAAGAGCTCATGCTCATTGAACGACAGAAAGGCGTCGAGTTTTTCGGCCCACTGTTCCATGGTAACGGTCTTGCGCTGTCGGGCTTGCCGTTCAGCATAGTCCAGATACATGGTGACAATCTCGTTTAGGTCTTTTATTTCATCGGCCTGCAGATAGTTCTTGGCAGTGGCCACATCCGGCTTGCGGACAATGGAGCCCTGCCAAGAGGTCAGCCCCATGTTGGGCAGCTCCGGATTACTGCGCGTTTCGATCAATTCTGCGGCGGTCTTGCCTGTAATGGCCCAGAGCATCTTGTTCTGGACTTTCTTGAAAAACAACTGGGCCTGTTCGGAGCTTTTGTCATAATCGATGGCGGTGGTATAGATATCGCGGATTTTCTGGTAAAAACGCTTTTCTGACGCCCGGATATCCCGAATGCGGGCCAACCACTCGTCAAAATAGTCCCAGGTATCGGCCTTTTTCAACCGCTCATCATCCATGGCAAAGCCTTTGATGATGTATTCTTTCAGGATGCTGGTAGCCCAGATGCGAAACTGGGTGGCACGCTTGGAGTTGACCCGATAACCTACGGCGATGATGGCGTCGAGATTGTAATACTTGACCGTCCTGGTCTGCGTTTTACCCGTTATCGCGCCGTGGACCGTGGTATGTTCCAAAATGGAACTTACCACTTGCTCATCCAGCTCAGCGCTGTCAAAAATGTTTTGCAGGTGCTTGGTGATTGCCGGGCGTTGCACACCAAAAAGTTCAGCCATTGCCGTCTGGGTTAGCCAGATGGTTTCATTCTGCAGTACGGTGTCAACTTTAATGTCACCGTCGGGAGTGGTGTAGAGTATGATTTGGGATTCGGTCATGTTGCACATCCTTTGGTTAGAATGGGTCGGTCGAAATAAGGCCAGCCTCGGCGGACAGTTCCAGTTCCAGTTCATTCAGCATGGAGCTTATGAAGATTCGCTTTTTTGTGTTCATGCGGGGGGCCTCTGACCTCTTCAGTATCTAGACCAAATCAATTGTAAATTCAGTGCGTTATGGCGCTTTAGTCAACAAGTCAACAACGCTCCCGACGCCCCCCATGTCTCATGACCGGGGCTGACCCCGCTTTTCCCTATTGTATGCTCCCAGCCTTCTTTGTAGCAAGTGCCTCAAGTATCGAGTCGATCAAACGGCCAAGCGCCCCCACAGTTTTTCCTTTTATCATAACCCCCACTTCAAAAGCTAATGACAGAGATGATTCAAGCAAGTTCGCCGAACCAATATATGCCATGCTATAGTCACATAAGATGATCTTCGAGTGGAAAGTCTCGTACCGTGCTGGCCCGCCTGGTGTTCCGACCATATAGTCGAGCAGCTTCACTCCGAAAGTGTTCATCCTAGCAAGGTCTGCGGCTATATCGAGAGTCATAAGTTTCGGGATATCTCGCAACAAAAAGATCTTCTCTACGCTAGGGCCTACTTCAGCAAACATTTTCTTAACTATTTCCAGCCCATCCCTGTCGAGGAAGGGGGTCATGATTACCAGCCTTGACTGTGCTTGCGCTGCCGCCTTCACGAAGGCCTCTGCTGTAAGGGCAATACTGGCGTAATATGGGCCTGTTTCTCGCAATGCCTCCATGAAGCATCCCTGCCATGGGAAAGTGACCACAAGTTGAACTGTGTCGCGGTCTTCGTGGCAATCAACGGCCGCCTCCGCGCCTTCAGCCAACAAAGCAAGGCGCTGTAGTTCACCAAGAGGCAAGATTGTTCGCCAACCATTTCCCTCATAAACCAATACTCCAACAGAGCAGAGACTATCCAGCAACCGCATAATAGCTGCCCGGTCATGGAGTCGAAACATAGCCACCTGTTCGAAGTGGGAGAAACTTATGGCGCAGTCGCCGACATTTGATATAGCCGTAAGCATCCTGCCGGCCAGTCCGGGCGATTCGATTATCGCTCTAACGAAGTTGCCACTGTCGATCAAGGTGTACCTGCCGTACCGGTCGTCACTTCGAAGAACCCTACCAGTTTCTTAAATGGTGAACTGTCCCAATGCGCCTTACTCCCCCCGGCAAGAGCCGATCTTGACAGGAGGTCGTTCCAGGCGAGGCAGACGACCTCCGGCACCATAATGCACCCCGGACATGCGCCTCCCCGCTGGTCGCACAATGTCCCTGATCCGCACTGGAGCATCTGTGGATAGTGGATTTGACGCAGGATCGAGATACCGAAGTTCCGCCACATGGAGGAGATATTCCCGAGGTCAGGAGTGAGAGCACTCCGGTAGACAACGAAGGAAAGATCGGCAGGGTAGACACACTCACCGAGGGAACCTTGTTCTAGGCCAGAGAACTCAGCCGTTACATGAATCAATTGATGCGCCATCGTATGCAAAAGAAGGTAAACCATGTTACACAGGTTACGGTGTGTCGAGTTTTTCTTTCTGTAAGCGTCGAGGTAATAACCAAAGTCACGGTATTGCCTGATATAGCGCGTCCCGAGCTTCTGCCCAGGCTCCAGCGGTTCACCTATGGTTACATTATTCGCCTCTAGCCACCGAATGACCTGCTCTTGGTCGAGTTTTACATAAATCGCCTCATTCTTTTTGTTGAGGGTGTAGATCGGCCGCCTGCCCTGCTCGATATGCGGGTACAGGTTGAGCCTGACTGGCATTGGCTTGTTTTTGAAGTCAAAAGCCGGCACATGCTTAACCCTTGAAAACCCGAAAGAGTATTGCACAATGTCCAACTCACGGATTAGGCATATCTTTTTGATCCCCAGTATTCCGCATGTCGCTTCCATTTCGGCTTTATAGGCTGCCAGCACATTGGGTCCGACAGCCCATTCCGGCCGGATGTCATCTGGCGGAGAATTGAGGTCGGCATGGCTCCTTGGGTCTACTGCGGAGAGATGTTTTTTTTCGATCATTGC
Source organism: Geobacteraceae bacterium (assembly GCA_031401815.1). Classification (GTDB taxonomy): domain Bacteria; phylum Desulfobacterota; class Desulfuromonadia; order Geobacterales; family DSM-12255; genus JANNRW01. Next base: position 6,108 of record JANNRW010000056.1, read on the forward strand.
GTGTTCTAAACTGAGCCTTATCGGATCGTACCTTCTGGCATATTCGCGTCTGGCAAAACATTGAGAGTTCAGGAAAGGGTCGGGTTCTGCAGCGCTCTCAACGAGCCCCATAGAGACAAATCCTTCAAGAAGCGACTTCGCGGAAGAATCGTAGGCCTCGGCAGCGTCGATGTTTCCATTGACCCTGCACCCTTCGGCCTCCATTTTCATGGTTGCATACGGCATAAAGAGCGAACCCTTTCCCTTGCTATCAAGGGCTGCCTTTATCATCGCATCATCGAGGGGTTTGTTGGGGTAGCCGTATATTGACATTAACAGCAAGGTGAGTCCCTCCTCCTGTCCGGGCTGGAGTTTCGAGACCATATCCAGGTCGTTGTGCGGGATAAAGCGCTCAATCTGGGGGTAATGAACAGCTGAGGAGCGATACGACACCGGGAGCATGGTGGTTTCATCACCCGTGTGGACAACGCCGGAATACTGACTGAAAATGTCACGGGTGACTGTGTCCCGCCGAATCAGGTTGGTGAACGACCCACAGCTGGTGCACTCAAATTTCCAGTCGGAGAACACCCCCGTCATGGATTTGTGCAAACGGTATTCCTTCCCGCCGCATAAACAGTTGTGAGCGGGGTGCAGGGGCTCTACGCTTCCGCTCCAGTGGTAGAAAAATACGTCGAGCTGTCGCCACCTGTGTTGAGCTCCATCCTTACAGTCGGTCTTTGACTCAATAGACACATGATAACGAGCGAAGTCGTCTACGCTTTGATAGAAATGGAGCAGGCCGCACCTTGAACAGTGGAAATTGAGCGGTGCAGGAACATATCCGACCCGCGAGGGTTCGACCAATCTGAAAATATCAATATCGATTCTGGGTCCGTCCCTAGAGATCAAAGATCTGTCTAGTATCTGCTCAAGATGGATCGGCGGCAGTTCCGGACTTTCGAATCGGCATCCCATTCCCCGCTCATGCCAAGAATTGACAAATTCTCGCAGTTGCTCGGCGATCTGTTGCCTTACTGCAGGTATATTGTCTAGTGGCGACGGACTGAGGCCGCTTGGAACGGAAAGGAAACACCCCTTGCCCCCCTCGAAGGTGAAATAGCTTCCCGGTGCATAACTGGTCGCCAATTGTGTGCGCGACCGTTGCATTACTGGGCCATTACTCATCTTGTTTCTCCTGTTATTCGCAATCCACGTCGCTGGAATCGGTTGCTTGGCTCCGTACTACCTTGGTAGCGATCAGTATGGCATTTTCGACAGAAGGACGCCGGAAACCGCTGCCAGGAATATATGCACCAGGGACAATCATTCCCACTTCGTCAATATCACGCAGGGATGTCATAGGCCTCCTCTGCACCGCAGATGTATTCCAGTAGTCGCTCAGGGTGTCGCTGACTCCAGTGCGTACTGCGATGTCATTGCAGATTTCGCGCACCATTTGGTCGACCAGTCCGTCGTAATAAATTGAGCTCCCCGGTCGGCCAAGCCCCTCGACACCACGGCCCTGGGTGGAGATGGCCCTTTTAGCGAAATCGGTGAGTTCGGCGATGAATCGAGGCCCCATGGCTGTCATCAAATCTCTGACCGCCTTAAGCATGTCAAGCGCATGTGTCTCGGCTTTGTCCTCTGCCATGGCAAAGAGTTCCTGCTCCTTAACCCCGTTCAACCAGAGTTGAAAAATGCTCGGCATGACGCGCCTGATGGCATTGGCAGCCCATCTCTCAATAGCGGCAGGAGAAATCATCAACTCTAAGAACCTATTAAAGATGTCATGTACTTCAACAATATATCGGTCGCGTCGACTGTGCGGTGTGGGAAGTAGCATGCTGAAACCAACATGGGTACGACCCACACGGGAAGAAGCCTGTATCAGCTCACTGATGTCGTTAGGGGCTCCTACGAAGAACATCGCATTGAATTTTGCCTCGTCAACTCCATGAGAAATGGCAGAAGTGGCTACTATTTCTCGCAGTGCCCCGTCGAGATCGTCTCCTACCACCGACTCTTGAGCAAGCGCCATGACGCGCTGTATTGCTGCGATATCTACACCGCCCGAGATCAATTCGGTTCGCAGCTGCCGAAACGGTTCTCCAAGTTGCCTGTGCCCGCGTGCAGACTCTTCGGCAATCGCCTCGATGACCTGGTCACCACCACGCTTGCTATTGACGTAGACCAAGGCTATCCGGAAGAGGTCCAGCAGACTGTGCAGTTCGTTGCTGTCAAGCGCCAGAAGAGCATCGCGCCAGAAGGGTCTGAGAGGGTTTTCTGGAAGGGAACTTATCAGTTCCATTACGAGTGCAGAATCTGACTTATTAGCCATGCGCCAGAACCGGCAAACAACAGCATGGTAAGTCGATAGGGTCGTTGCGGTAGCGACTGCGTACACTCGGCCATTGGTAACAAGGGAAACGTATATGCGCATGAGCGGAGACACGATTTCCGGTTTGCGAGGGTCGCTGTCCGGCAAGATTGCGTCACGGGCCAGGGACTGCGGGGCTTTTGGGATCGAATAAAAGCTCTCATAAAGCGAAGTCCCCGGATGAGGGAACCTGACAGCCCTTCGCTGGTATAGGGTCTCCATCTGTCGCTCGGGTGATGATATGGTCGCTGTGGCAGCGATGACCTTCGGGAGCCGGGGCTTGCCGTCCGGCCGTCGTGCCACTCTATCACCAAGAATGGGCGCAAGACCCTCGAGCAACTGATCAAAAGAGGTCTCAAACAGCCCGGCGAAAGTTCCGAGACTCTCCTCCAAAAGGTGGGCTTCATCTTGGATCAATAAGGATGGAAACGGATCATGGAAGATCTCAGCTCCGTCCTTATAGGCAGGAGCTATAGCAGTTGACGCAGATGCGCCGTCGAGTGCTTTGCCGCGCCGGGGCATTAACAGGCGCCCTGAGGCATCCCTGAACCGGGCCAGTCCCAGCATGCCGGCGATCTTGTTGATGGTCGAATCGTGCTGGCCGATCAGTGCCAGTTTGTCTATGGTGCCAAGGACAACGGCAGGCGCATAACCGTAGATATCATCGTCTGTGATTAGGAACGGCAGCGGATGAAATCCGCCGTGGGCAACGTTCCATTGACACTTCCCGTTGCGACAAACTATTAGCACCTTCCGGTTTTCGTCATTACCGCGCCTCAGCCCTGTAGCCCCTTCGCAGTGAGGGCAGGTCTGCACCTTGTTGTATGACTGGTTGGCTAAGCGATAGTTGTTATAGTCTTCATCGGAGGGAGCAGGGTCAGCCTCACCTACGCTCTTTTTTACCCCTTTTAGTTCCGGATCGCTGTTCCGGTTTGGAGTGTTGCCGCTGCCGACCCAGAAGCCGATTACAAACTCGTCTCCTCCGATAGAGTTTTTCAGCTTGACCATCTCGGCCTTGGCCAATAGTTTGAATAGACGTTGGGCCTGTTGGATGGTGAGCAGACGGAGCGGGTACCGGATTAGTGCGGTAACACCAATATTTTTACCACGGAGTCGGTCGAGGAAAAGATTGTAGATTAGCAGTCCGTAGAAGGCCTCACTTTTCCCGCCTCCCGTAGAATAATAGAGAAGCGTTGCCGTATTCTCGTCCTGATCCTGATCGTAAAACGATTCGAACTCTTTCATGCGAGAGACAATCGCCGGTATGTGGCTAAGAATGAAGGTGAGCTGGAACAGATGCCACATGGCATTCTTACCCCAAGCGTCTGCCATGGTCGTGTTCAGGTACAGCCACGCGCGATACGGGGCAGCCTGAAGGCAAGCAGAATTCCTTACCCACTCGGCCCGAGATGCCTGAAGTAGTTTGATCCCCCGCTCGATCTGGCAAATCTCACGCCGATAAGAGGCTATATCCGCATTGAAAACCGCCCGTTCTGCGGCGACATGCGCAGGGTTGCTCAGATGGCCTGCTGGGTCGATGGCAATCTGAACCTCTACCCACTTGCTGTACTCATTGGGCACCAGCTGCAAGAAAGACAAATCGTGCGTCGGATTTGCCAAGAAATCGAATCCAGTATTGAGTCCGGGGATAGACCTTGCTTCCATTCTGGGCTGCTGATAGGTTGGAATCCAAGTGGTGCGAAGACGCACAACGTCCTCTTTTGTCTCGCTGACCCCGCAGTTGATCCCGAGGGCTGCATAATTAAAGAAGTGTCGGAAGCGGTATGTCGGCTTGATTCGTTCAAGGCGAAGACGGTGGTGGAGCGCCTCCGGAAGAGATACGACTACCTCGACCTGGTGGATGCATGCCTCGCAGATTTTGGACGCAATGTTATTCAGCGTCGTAGCATAATTTTCGAGAACTATCCTGAAGTTGTGAACACTAGGCTTACCGAAGTCCGTATGGCGCGTTATCAGCACACGAACATCGCCAATCCCAGGCGGAATGAGAGAGTCTATTTCAGGTGCCGTGCCTCTCGTTCTAGCAAGAAAGTTCTCCCATGCTTTGCGATTAATGATGTCACTCGGCAGCACTCGCACCGACCGGTAGACGGACGACAGACCTTCTTCAGTTTCCAGCCATGCGTCTATCTGATTGAGGATCGAACGGCGCAAGTTCTCGGAGAATTCCCCTGCAACAGTGTCAAGATGTTCCTGCGAGGTATCCGACCCTATCTTCACCCTTATGGCCTGATCGGTGGCAAACCGCTTCCATTTCTGGGGAGGCGCTATGCTGGTCACTAGGTCATCTGGGATATCACCACCGGAAACATTATAGGGAAGCGAGGCACTCTCTTCCTCTCCTTCGATCACCTCCTCTTCTTCCTCCCCCTCAGGCATGGAAATACCAAGTTCAGGCAGTCCCATCCTTACCCGTACTTCACGGAAAATTATTTCCCGAAGGGCACGCTTTGAGACTCGCTGAGTCACTGGCTTACTCTTGATTTCATTCCACGCGACTACAAGCTCCTGTGCAACTTGGTTGTCTATCGTAGACTTAAGGTCGGGTCGCAACATGAATCTTGGTGCCATGTCGTAACGAGTGTCGCACAGATCGTCCCACGTCGGCAGAACACGAATATAGATCGAGTAGGCGGCTCCTATCTCGATCACTCCAGGCATATCCTTGTGGGTCTGGAGATCCATACCATGTACGGATATTCGCAGATTCTCCGTCAAGTTCTCGTTACCGTGAACATCGCGCATTGGCATCAGGAAGCCGGTTGAGAAGCGCTTCGACGGTTTTTCTCCAAGAACGAATTCCCCGTGTTCTCTTTCCCCCGACATCTCACGGTAGACCCGCGTTAGAAGCGCTGCTGCCAGAGCCTCTTTAGCCTCGGTGTACTGATCTCCTTTTATCTCACTAATGCTCATTTTTTCTCCCGAGCTAAACCACTACTAAGATCAATCTTTTTCTTCTTTCAGTATCTCTACAATTTCCGCAATCTCGTTGCGCGCACAGATCTCTAGGCGCTGCAAGTCGTCATTATCCCCACTGAACAAAGGCATCACACTGTCAGGATCTGTCAGCAATGCGGTACAGAACCGGTTAGCGTTGAATCCGGCCGAAATTCTCCTGCTCCTGGTATCGAAAACGCCAAAGCGCCAGAACGACGGTGCAAGCAAAGGCAACATGCCGATTGCACCGGTAAATGACATGAACCACTCCTCGCTGTGAGGCGCTTGTGGACGCACCTCATCCAGCGGCGCGCCAATGAGACGTTCAACGTCCAGCCAAGTCACTACGGTGCTTTCGTCGGGGAGACTTTTGAGGTTGCCCGCAGCCATCATCTTCCTTACATGGCGCGCCTTTTCACGAAGCCCATCACCGGGAACGGCTTCTCGTAGTTCAAGCACCTGCCTATGATATGAGTCAAGCATGGCATTTGCATCACATTTCATCGTAAAATACTGCTCTGCCATAGCAAAAAAGTCGTCATCTACTAGGAAGACTTGGTCGCCGGGAGAGAGCATGGATGCCTGACAAGTTACAAATGGCCTAGGTTCCGCCTCATTCCGATACTTAACAACACTGCTCCCCTCGAACAGAGGCACAATCCGGCCATCCCATAGCCTTAGGGCCATCGGCTTTCCGCCCCCCTCGTAGCTGGAGACTGCGGATGACGTTAGCCTCACTTCTTCAATGTTAGGAATAGGCAATTGCCCACCCTCAAGTGCTTCGTCCAAAGCATTCAGGAGCCTGTCCAGCCGTTCATGTACTGGGCGAAACGCTGGTTTTTCCATCAAGATGGCAGCTTGGTGCCGAATCGACGAGACTGTTGCCTCATCACAGACCAGATGCAACACCTCCGGGGCATGGTGGCTCACCAGGATTCGAGCGACTGTATCCCAGCGCGGCAGTAACATATAAGCCTTCTGGTATCTGCGAAGTAACGACATCTTATGGTCGATGCCGTGCTTTCCGTCAGTAGTATCTAGATTGTCCCGAGATGCTCCCTCAGTGTCGATAATCCAGTTCGTGAACGACTCCGTGGTACGATCAGGGAGTACCAGAAGGGTATTGCCTCGCTCTGTGAAAACTTCCGTGGTGCGAAGTCGGCGGAAAAGGTCACTGCCCGGAGTTATCTCCTTGAGCGATTCAAGCGTGGACAGAAACTGCTGAACGAAATCTTTGACCCGGCCACTCTCTTTCCCCGCCCGGCCATTTTGCTCTAAGCTCAGGAGGTCCGCCGCCATCGCAAGAGGTTGTCCAGGCACAAAACGTTTCCTCCCGCACTGCTCGACGAATTCGTTATAGGCATCTATTCCTCCAGGGAGACAGATCATCCTACGAATGAAATGCATCATCTCCCGCACTAAGTTGGACATATGCACATCCAAAGGTTCAAGCGCTTTTTGCAGCCCGTCAGCTTCCACAAGGAACGGAGTGAGGTAGCGGGCAAGGCAGGTGACAACCATAGTTGGATTGCGGCTACCTGACGTCATGTAAACCGCTTGCGAAAGCACGTCCCTTGATATATTCAGGACCCCCTGCTCGGGAAGGCGGGCGTTCTTGTCATAAGAAGGCATGACGTCCCTAGAAAACTGGTAAGCCAGCCAGGGAGTGTCTGCGATGGCAAAAACTGGAGGAAATGGCTGATTCAGTTTGGCAGCGTATATGCGCGTCCATCGGAGCAGCTCGCAAGCCTTGTCAGGCCATTCGTCGCCGTGGATATTGGCTGCGGCGTGGAGATCAAGCAGGAGCACGTCCGGTCGCCGGGCCTGGATCGCTCTTGACAAGGTCTTTTTCATATCGGTGCCAGGTTGCAGGCACAAAAGTATATAGGGTGTGGTAGGGAGGTCGAACAGCCCGGACGGTGTCTTATCGACCTTTATAAGGGTATATTTGCGCACCCGCCCCATAAACCTGTTGCGACAATCTTCATGGAGCGGCGTTCCGTCAGTGTCCATTACAAGTATCGGCGATATCTCGGCGAACGACGGATGTTGGAGCTCGTCATGTTCCTGAAGAGTTAATAGACGGCCGGTGCGCTTGATCTCCTTATCGGGGTTCAGGTCGCCAATCCGCCGGAGCTGGATGTGGTAGGAGTAGCAACACTGCTCTTTTCTGTTGATGTGGAGCTTGTTGCGAGGCAAGATTATATTGCGGTGGGCAATCATCCCACCCATCTTTCGCAGGGAATCATTCGTGAACGGCCAGACCAGCGTGGCAAGCCGGGTAAAATCTTCTGTCCTTGCGCCAACCTGTCCCTCATCATCGTCACCAACTACATGCCACAGAACAGCCATCTGGTGCAGGATTGCTGGGGCATCAATGCTGCGTGGCCATGCAGTGACCAGCTTCGAATTCCCAGAAACGATGCACTCGACAAAAGCCCCCAGTAGAGTTCTGACCGCCGCACCCGGCGGGAGCTGCGACGTTGGATCACTGGTTCGCATGCACGGAAAATCGAAGAGGAAGCGATACATATAAGACCCTTTAGACAGTTTTGGTAAGGGCTCGAATTGTGCCTTCTTCTAGTAGAAATTCAGCCGAAAGCACTTTTCGGTGGGACAGGTCATCTCGGACTTTTTTTAAATTATTAATCTGCTCTTTCAGGTTCCGCGGCATGTGCGCCGGAAAGTTATGCAGTTGATACCATATGATGCCAATTTCAAGGTCACGGACATCTTTCACAGCTTGCCATGATGGGACGTTTTGAGGCAGATGAAGACGATCGCTCATTCTTCCAACAATCTCCTGTCGGCGCTCTTCGAGAAGAGGCATGAGCACACTGACCTGGGCACTCCAGATTAGGGAGATAAGTTCTCGGTCTTTCCCTTGTGCGGCCATGATAGCTGGATGTTCTTTTTTAACACCGTCTATTAGTATCAGCGAACCGTCGCCCTTAGATAGCACAGTGCTGCCGTCCCAGCCTCGTTCTAAGGCATATTTTATTAGAATCTCCTTAGGCGCCATAAGCTCCTGAAAAGAGCAAGAGCACAAATACTTACAAAGTACAGGGTCGCCGCCTGACAGTTTTGCAGTGAGCGCTGCTATGAGATTCCGGATATATGGGCTCTGATTCGTCCTCCTGATGAGGAGCGCTGCATATAACTGCAAGTCAACGCTGTCGACAGCCCCTTCCCACGGATGGACAGTCAGGCGAAGATCAGATGTGGGGAGGTGCTTGCCATCACTTGGCCAAAAAATCAAGAGCCGAGGTGCCCAAATATTTTCGCTTGCTCGACTCGCCTGTGAATACCTCTCCACGAACTCGGACCAAGTTTGCAGCAGACGGGCATCGTCAGGCAAATTTTTGAGGATAAAAGTTGTGCCAGCGGCTGACTGCAGTGAATGGAAGTCAATAGCTGTAGCAGACGGAGGCAATGGCTCGCCGCATTGCTCTGCAAGCCAGTTGGCTGGTGGCGTATGTCCAGGCGGCTCGTATAGCCGCCTCCAAGCAATGCCGCTTTGTTCCACTGCATTTTGAAGCTCGTATAACATTCCATCCGGCGTAATGCCCGTGAGGAGCACTATAACGTTCCGATTGTCCACAAGATCGTTATGGATTCTCTCGATATATCCAGCTGGGCCGGGTAATCTCCAAAATACCGAACTCATTGCCCATCCGTTTTGACTGACTCCCTCAACAGGCGCCCCACCACAGGATCGATGATGTAAATACCACCAGGGTCAACAGCCGCTAAGCCCGCTAGATAGGCCCATCGCAACGCTAGGGCAACCTCATCCTTGGAACTGTCATCCACCAGCGCACAGATTTCATCAGCGGTTGCCTTCTCGAACTCAGCCAGAACTGCGTAGTAGCGAAGATCAAAAGGACTCTTGGTCATCCCAAATGCAGTCATCATCTTCGTTCTTTGCGCTGGGGTCTTGAAGGAGCATATCTCCTTGAGTTTTTCTTTCCATTGACCCGGATACATGTCATCCGCTTCATGGAACTCATAGAGAAGCTCCGGCCAGCCGCCGCTGGTTTCCATCAACAAATTCAGGTTTTCTTGTCTGGGCCCATGATTGGGTCCATTACTGTTAGTCTCAGCCCAAGTGCCTACCATGTCCCGATGCCAGGGAAGGCAACGTAAGAGACTGTCGGTTTGGCTGTTTAATGGCAATGTCTGTTCGTGCTTTACTAGATAGTCAATGTTTGTAGGTTTCCCCTCAAATAGCACCTTGAGAAATGACGTGTCGGAAGTTTTATTCTTCACCTTTTTGCGTGCAGAGAGTATCCAATTGTCATCCCAACGGTTAGTTGACTCAACATAGATAATTGTGGTTCCTGACCGCGGTTTCTTCTTGAGTTCTTCAGTCAGCCTCGTTTCAAAGTCACTGTGTTTGGTTATTTCGGAAAAGCGGATGATGTAAGTCTGTCCAAATGCCTCTATACTTTTGGCAAGTGAATCTATGCCACTGGCGGGAGTACCAAGAATTACAATTACACCATTTTCTGCATTACAGATGCCGCCAAGCTCGATGACCGAGAGAGGTGCGCACTTTACCGTATTATTCCTGTCCACGACTGGTCTGAAAATATCTGGCGTGTACGGCACCGGTTCAGGCCTGTCCTTCCAAAGACGATCCATTATCTCTTCCATGGTGCCTAGCATTGTGGCGATGCTGCTTGTTCGGAAGGAATACTGGTTATCCTTGCACAGCAGAACACCGAGACCCTCCATTTCCTTTAGAAGGACAGTAAACGCGTCAAGAGATCCGTGATACTGATCGAAACCCTTAGCCCAGGCTTTTTGTGACTGGCCTCGGAGCCATGTAGCGTCATAGATGCTCTTTTTGCCTTGGTTGTCCAACATGTCGAGGGCGATAATACAAGCAATAACTTCGTAGCGGTCGTCAAGGGTTATAGTCTTGTTGAATCGGTATATAATGTCGTCACGGATTTCCTGGAAGCGGTAGGCGTCATTAACATCACGCTCGCTGATTATGTACGGTGGCGCTGACTGCGGCTGTCTGTCGTACGCCGGAAGATTAGCATTTATATGATTCATGATCTTGCTACAGAAAATCTGTATTAGTGATGGCGAATACAGGCTGAGAGCCATGACACGCCAGACAAGTTCTCGCGATTCAAAGAGATACCCACAGGCAGCCATTGGTTCCTCTATGAGCCTGGTTGCGTCCCGCCGGTCACCCGTCGAAAGCATTGGACCAATGCAGGTCGCTTTGCCTAGTTGCAAGAGCGGGTCGTTTTTGGCGTGAGTGGTCCGTTTGACATTGTGAAGACCGGAAAATACGATCCTAAATCGACCGTGCGTTTTTTCCTTAAGCTCTTTCAGCTTTCCGGTGATCCGGAAATGATCTTTGCCGTCCTCATTCAGAAACCAATCAGCCTCGTCAAGGAAAAGGAGTATTCGACGTGACTGATCGTCGTCCAACCACTGCTCGATGAAGTGAAGTTCCTTGCCCTCTCTGCCGACTGTGTCGTTTTCACGCAGTACACCATGTTTCTTAAACTCTCTGGACAAAATTACCCACAAATGGTCAAGCGAAAGCGCCCTGCCGATGCCTAGTGCCACAAGGTCAATGTAAACAGCTATATTGTTGAGGCCGTTATGGAACTGTTTCGCCACCATATTCAGCAGCGCTGTCTTACCGAGTTGGCGACCACCGTAGATAAAAGCTGTGCTGTTCTCACCATTTCCAACGATGGAAGAAATTTCGGATTCCCGTCCGTAGAATGTTTCAACAGGTATCGCACCCCCTCCTTCGGAATATGGCTTATAGAACGTCCAGGGGATGGCTAGTCGAAACATGGCTGCAAGAGGAGGGATTTCAGATGTTGCCGCTGCGTAGACCAGAATATTGTCCAATACAAGAAAAGTTTTTGCTCGTTCGCGGCAAATTTTTGCAAGTTTTCTCCTTCTTGCTTCAACCAGAGTACCGAAAATAAGGACGATGATAGGTCCATCCTTAGACTTTGTCACTTCTGCAAGGATCTGGTCTTCAAATACCGTCCCGTAGAGCAAGATCACCTTATAGCTACCGTTCGCTTTGGACCCATACATGGCTATCGGACAAACCGAACGGTCAGCTATTGGAGAAACCTTCAAGTTATAAACCTTGGTGTCGGTGGTTTTGTTGAAAGAAATGATCTCAAAACCGAGAACAGTGAGAGCATTCTTTACATCATCAATGCTTGTGAACTGTCCTTTCCTGCCTGCATACTGATATGCCTCAAAGATTTTGGCCGCCCGGTCGCCATCAGCAATTCTACGGCCCAAATCCTCCTGAAGAATCCCTGATTTCAAAGATGCCACTAACGGCGCCATTGCCTTGTTATTTTCCAGATACTTCTCAATCAGTTGGAACCGTCGTGTGGAGAAGTCACGAAACACATCGAATTTCGTCTCTTCCGACGGGATTTCCTCCCCTTCCGCTGCCCGCTGAATAAGCTCGCTTGCCATGGCATAATCACGCTCAACCATTTTTTTCGTGATGAGCTTAAACATATTACTGCCAGGAGAAAGGTCCAGAGCCTCGAAGCGAGCAGCTATGCTAGTACTTTCAGCCTTAGCAAGCTCGGCTATTTTTTCTCGTACCTGGTTTATTTCGCTTTCACATGTGGCAAAATCTGTGATGCTCTCGATAGCCCCCTGCATCGAGCTCATGCGAGCCATGATCTGATTGTAGAGAGGCTCGTCAATGCACCCGTAATTGAACGATTCGCCAACATGCTTGACGATGTCGTCAATGCTCACCCGTAATCCCTTGCGGCAGTCAGTCAGCTTAGAGGTTCTGGACAACCGCATTTGATCTCCCTTTTCTGTTTCCCCTTCTGCGTCCAGTACCTCGATTATTCGTTCAGTTGCGGTGTGGTTCTTTCGCTCGGTAGCAATTTCAAAACACTGATCCAGTGTAACTTGACCATTTATCAGAGAATTAAGAAAGGCCTCTATTGCCTTAAGCGGATCTATGCCCTCCTTTATGTTAGAGAATTTGGGCTGCCAGTTGTCGTAGGTTTCCCAATCAAGAGTGAACAGTGACTGGCGATAAAGAATATGTTTAGGTGAAGGTTCGGTGAATGACCCTGGGGTTTCAGGGTCGAAGAAAAGCGCAACGTCGTTAATGGCATCCAAGCATGCTTGTGCCGCAATACCCAGTAGTCCACGGTCTCGTTTAATGATGTTTCCAAGGCAAGAACGTGCCGGCTCAAGATACTGCTTGAAGCCATCACGAAGTTTATCTACCAGCTGGGTGTTGAAATTGTTCCGATCAGCGCCCGGCTTGTTTTCTGAAACGGTAATAAATCTCCTGAGCAGAGCACAAGCTTCTGCCGTGAAGTTGTGAATTGCTTGCCGAGCTTGGAAGTCAATGTTAGTAGAAGAGGAATTACGGGCAGTGCGAAGGCTGTCGTCAGTTCTGTCGATCTCATTGTCAATCTTTGATGAATCAGACAGACGTTTGAGTTCAGAATTTATTTGGTCAAGCCTTGAGATATCACCTGCGGAAACAAGGGCAACTGCACGTTGGATGAAACCGTTTGTTTCAAGCCAGTTACGCCAGACTTTTTTTGCAGGAATGTACTTTATCTTGTAGTCATACGCATCTTCGAGCCAGCGAGTGGCATTTTCTTTAGCATTTTTCAACTCTTCTTGCCATACGGCCTGAGACATTGATTTTTTAAGCGTATGCATGTCAAGCGGCCTGTGTTGGCTGCCGAACTCACTCACCGACTGTATTAAATTGTACAGTCCGTCCGTATCTCCAATCAGGCGCAACTGCTGTAGCATTGCAGCTGCATCTGTCTGCGGAGCTATGAGTGCCGGCCGCAAACATGTAGCAATCAAAAGAAAGCTTGCAACATGATGGTCTATTGCAAGGTCCTCAAGAGGGATAAAGTAAAGGCTATTCTCCTCCTTGCTTATCAACTCACTGATGGCACTGGCCATTTCCCCATCGCTGTAATTGACGTATGATGCCAATGTAAGTGCTTTAAGAAGTATCTCGTGGACTGGTGGCTGTCCGCCGTTGAGTTTGAGTAGGCACGAGGCGTTCCACGCCGCTGAATAGTTTTTCTCCGCGATTAGCGCCGATACGAGATTGACAGCAAGGGGACCGTCAAATGTTTTTTCTTTAAGGATCTTGTACGCGAGATCTGCTGAAGGGTACATTCCTCTGAGTTCGACAGGGTGTGTAGCCCAGTTGGTTGGTACTTTGTCTTCCACAACCTCGATAGCCTCTGCCAAAGACTCGACAGTTGCGCTTTCGTCGACGGGGTCGTCGATTGCCTCTTCCTCGGGGAGGGGTTCAAAGTCAGCCTCGACGATTTCAGGCTCTGCGCTCGCGACCATCGCAGGTTCCAACTGTGGTTCGTCTATGGTTGCCTTTATATCGGGCACACATTCGATTTCTTCGGCGACAGTTTCCGCCTGATCGACTATCTCTTCTTCTGGAACGGCAACAGCTTCTTCCCGTTCAACTTCAACCGCAGTCTCCGATGCACTTGCCGGAGTCACCTCTTGAATGGATTCACCCGACTCACTGTCAGTTGCATCAGTCTCCTTATCCATAACCTTAAACTCAATATGGTGTGGCTCAATTTCGCTTAGCAATTGCCCAAGGCTAGGCAGTACTTTATTTATTTTTTCGATAACCTCTTCAAGAGGTGCATCGTTAAGAGACATTACCCATTCGAACCATTCTTTGCTATCCAGTTCAGTGCACCGAGGCAAGTCATCGATCAAATTCGAGGAAATGACCTCTTTTAGTTGAGCATGAGCAGCCCCCTTCTGATCTTCCCATTTCAAACGAGTAGCCTTTGACCTATGATCTATTTGGATGGTGGCAAGGAGTTGCTCAAGACCATTATAGAATTCAAGCAGTTGAGCCGATGTTTGTGTCTCCATACGATCTCTTATTAAAGCAACTGTTTCGATAAACTCCTCTTCAGTACACCACGAATTGAATTGGATACCCACAGATGAAGCCGCCATTTGTGTCTTTTGGCGAAGATCAGCACCCATATCAAATGAATGATGAATTCGCTCAATAAGTTCATCAATATCAATAGCAACTCCGACAGCAAGTTTTTCGACTGTTTCTCTAATTTCTATGGCCAGACTTGCTAGTTTCTGAAAAATAATCTCTAACTGAGCATCTCCATCTGTCATCGAAAGCTCTTCTTCAATCTCATCTTGGTCGTTATCTTCCCAATCAGAAACGCACCATTCTGAAGAGGCAATATATAGATCAATGAATGGATTGTGTGTATTCCGCTCGCGCAGTTTTACCATCATTTGAGGTAATTTTTTCGCAATTCCAGTTTTTTCTTCACGCTCAAGCTCCTGAAACTGATTGTTCAGTTCAAGCTCAATATCACAAAAGAATTTTTTGAGCCGGAATCTTGCGAACTCACCATGAAGTGGTTGCGCTTTCTGAGACATGTGTGTAAGCAATGAACCTCGCTATTTCAAA
>JANNRW010000057.1:0-8185 GCA_031401815.1 Geobacteraceae bacterium
AACAATTGTGGAAGAACCTCGGAAGCTGGTCGGAAATGTTTGAAATCTTCTTTCGTCAGTTCTCGTACTTCTCCATCTTTGTCAGTCAATGGTAAGCGGTTTGCCATATTTATCACCTTCCCTTCTGTTTGCTTTGCGAAAACTGATTACTCGGACAGCATTGGCAACCGGGGTAAAACAAAGGATATGAAGACGGTGGTCAAGATATCCGACAGCAATATATCTGGTTTCAGGATAATCATTACGGATATCAACAGCGATTTCAGCGGAACCCCATCCGAAATCAGAGGCTCTATCAAACGGCAAGCCACGCTCGGCTAAGTTTTTGTCTGACTTGATCTGATCGAATTCAATCATCATAGCTGTATTTGTAACAACAAAATTGCCGAAAGTCAACTAATGACGTTACAACAAATATTAAACGGACCAATGCTAGAAAAGTGCCTTTTATATGATTATTAGACCTTGAAAAGTGTAGAGTCTGATAAAAAGGGAAGATTCCAACCAGAACCAAAACCAAAAGTCGGCGGGTCATGTGCATATTCCCGCAGGATCAATATTCAACATCGACTGGTTTATGAGGTCTTAGACAATATCAAGACAGTAAAGGTTATACGGATGTGGACACATTATGAATAACAGAACATCCAATAAATGTCGTTTGGTGAAGCTAGCGGAAGACTAGCGCTAATCATGTTTTTTGAGTCTTATCCCCTCATTGCCCAGTATCAGCAGACCATCCTTGTAAAGTCCGCCAACCCCCTTTTTGAAACTCTTTTTGCTGATACCGAGTGTTTGCAGAATAAGCTCAGGGGGGCTCTGGTCGTGAAGCAACAGAGTTCCCCCTGAAGCAGCCAGCGCCTTCAGTATTGCTTCTCTGGCATCAGCAACCCCTTCGGCTCCTACTCTCCTTAGAGTCACATCAAGTTTGCCATCTTCGCGCAGATGCTTCACGTACCCGGAAAGTTTCATCCCCGGAGCAAGGCCGGGTGTCAGCTCTTCCCGGTAAAGGAGCCCAGGGAAGCGGGAGTTTACTATCATCCTGGCGCCAAGATCGTTGTACTGCCAGAAGATGAGGGAGACAGCTTCGCCGTCGGCCAGTTCAGGCCGCCCTCGTTCAAGGCACTCCTCAATCCGGGCATTGGCAAAGGGTCTTCCCTGGGAATCCAGAGCTACTTTTACGAGATAGCGCTGCCCGACCTGCATCCTTTCAGGTTGCAGGGAAAAGGGTGCCAGCAGATCCTTTGCCATCCCCCAGTCGAGAAACGCGCCATGCTGATCTACCGAACTGACTGTCAAAAGGGCGAATTCACCCGACTGAACCAGCGGGCGACGGCTGGTGGCCTGGAGTTTGCCCCTCAGATCAAGATAAAGAAACAGCTCCAATGCCTCACCTGCAATAGCAAGAGGCGCCTCTTTCCGGGGCATGTGCGCCAGTTGGTCGCCAGCCTTCAGCCAGATTCCCCTGGAGTCTATATGATCGACTGTCAGGGTATGTATGCAACAAAGTTCAGGATTCATCGGTGCTCCTTAAAGTTTAGTCAGATACCATAATAACACAAATCCACCACGGAGACACGGAGGCACGGAGATAGTCGGAGCGAGTCATCATCTGCTATGAAAATACTGATAAATCACGGGGGTTATTATTACAATTAAAAGGTTTTCTCAGATTCTCTCCGTGTCTCCGCGCCTCTGTGGTGGGTTCTCAAACAGAATGCAGCTGAAACATTACAATTCAGGATCAATCACTCTTGCCTGTGAGCCTGCCTGACCAAAGGTCAGCCCCTGGACAAAGTTACGGAGCAGCTGGTCGCCGCAGATCTTGTAATTTCTATGGTCAACAGCACGAAAAAAAGCAGAAAGTTCGGGTTTTGAAACAGTTACTCCGGCCTGGCTGAAGATGGCGATCATCTTTTCATCATTTAATTCAAGTGCGATTCTGAGTTTTCGCAGAATGAGATTGTTCGTCAATGCTCCGGATTCCGGCACCGGTGGTGATCCTGATTTCCGCTCACCTCTTTTGAATGTTATCAACCCGTCCAGAAAAGCATTCATGACCATGTTATCACAGAGAACAAAGCCTTGCTCATCCTCTTTTTTCAGAAGTTTCAGCACATCTATCGGCCCTATATCTAGCCCTGACAGCTTGCATATCTCTGCAATGGTCTGTCCATTCAGCTTCAAGGCGTAACGAAGCCTGCGAAGCAGATCGTTATTGTTCATGACTTAATCCTCCTGAAAGTGTCTGCACCCGCTCCCACTCCTCGTACAGCCCGGTGAGTTCCGCTTCCAGGGTCGAATGCTCGATGCCAAGCGCAGCCATGGCTTCGTAGTCGCTGGCAGATACAGGATCAGCCATCTCCCCTTCGACCCTTGCAATGGATTTCTCATGCTTTTCGATTGCAGCCTCGACCTCTCCCAGCCGCTTCTGCCGGGCACGCTCCTCCCGCTGTCGTTGCTTCTCCTCCTCCCTCCCCCGAAGGCGCTCTTCTTTTGAGGCGGGCTCAGGGTTCGAGGGATTGGGTTCCGGGCGAGATGAGGCGCTGACGCGAAAAGGATCGGCTTCCATGTTGCTCTTTTTCGACAGGTAGTACTCGTAATCGCCATGATAGGAGGTAAGCCCCCCGCTCTCCACCTCGACGACACGGGTGGCCAGGCCGTCGATGAAGTGGCGGTCGTGGGAGACAAAGACAACAGTGCCGGGGAAGGAACAGAGAGCATCGAGCAGCATCTCCTTGCTGAAAAGATCAAGATGGTTGGTAGGTTCGTCCATCAGAAGGAGGTTGGCGGGCTTGAGCAGCATTTTGGCCAGAGCGAGCCGGTTACGCTCTCCACCGGAAAGGACAGCTGTTCTCTTATGAATATCATCGCCTGAAAAGAGAAACGCCCCAAGAAGGTCACGCAGGCGCGGCACCATGTCGTAGGGGGCATCGGCGTATAGCTCCTCATAGGCACTCCGGCTTACATCAAGAGCATCGGCCTGATCCTGGGCAAAATAGTCGACAATCACGTTATGCCCGTAAAGCCGCTCGCCACCTTGGAAATCTCCACCAGCCAGCACCTGCATCAAGGTCGATTTCCCGGCTCCGTTATGGCCAACCAGAGCTATCTTCTCCCCTTTTTCAACAACCAGATCAATTCTCTCCAGTACTTTTTTCTGACCATATGCTCTGGTCAGGCTTGACAACTCCATCATCACCCTGCCACTTTTCGGGGGCTCCGGAAAATGAAATCTGATTTTCTTTCGCTCCGGCGGGATTATGATCCGGTCGATCTTTTCAAGCTGCTTGATGCGTGACTGCACCAAAGATGCCTTGTCAGCCTTAAAGCGGAAGCGCCTGATGAAATCATCGAGCTTTTCAATCTCTTCATCTTGTCGCCGCTTTGCCATTCGCAAAGCATCCACCCGGGCTTCGCGCTGCAACAGATAGTTACTGTAGTTGCAGTGATAATCGGTCATGGCATGATTCCATACCTCGACTATCCTCTGGCAGACCATGTCCAGGAAGAAGCGGTCGTGCGAAACCAGCATGACAGAGTACGGGTAGGAGCAGAGGTACTCTTCGAGCCAGTTGCGAGCCTCGATATCAAGATGATTGGTCGGTTCGTCAAGAAGAAGTATGTTCGGTTTCTGCAGGAGCAGTTTTGCAAGAGCAATCCGCATCTGCCAGCCGCCGGAAAAAGTACCGCACTCTTTTCCCCAGTCGCTCGGAAGAAACCCCAGACCGGTCAGAACGACTCCGACTTCCGCCTCTTTGGCATACCCCCCTTTTACCCGAAACTCCTCCTGCAACTCCCCATAGCGATGCAGCAGTTCAGCATCAGCCGGATTGTCATGGGACAGCTGTTCAAGACGAAGAGTAATATCATGCAGCTCCTTTTCCATGAGCTGCAACTCGTCCAGTGCGCTGAGCACCTCCTGAAAGAGAGCTCTTCCTCTTGTGACGATGCCGTCCTGGGGGAGATACCCGACAGTCGCCCCTTTGGCAAACTGCAGCTCGCCTCTGGAGAGTTCGATCTGCCCGGCAATAATCTTCATCAGGGTAGATTTACCGGCACCGTTTTCTCCGACAAGACCGACCCGCTCTCCCTTTTTCAGATGCCAGGAGATATTGGTGAAAAGGGGGGTGCCGGCGAAATCTTTAGTAATGTTTTTCAGATGAAGCATGATGACCCGTGATCTTCTCGATACAGTTTCAGGTAGATGAAAAATGCCGGTATTCGTGCGGGGTAGATGATTACCAGATTTGCCTGTTCACGCATTCTATTGAATTTGTCCGGGTAAAGTCAATTTTCCCGTCAGTCAGAATGGGAAGAGAGCTCTTTTAATTTTTCAAAAGATGAGAAACCTGTTATAGTTCCAGAGATTTACAGTTGACGAATATTTATTGATCGACTAAATCCATAAGTTGAAGCTTCCAGGGGGTGTTTACATGTTGAAACAAGAGCCTGAAGAAAAACCTGTTCCCGCCATAACCCCTCATGACACACGCTATCTCTTTGTGCTTCCATTCTCTACAGACCGTGAACTGGCAAGACATTTTCTTGTCAGCGAGCGCGACATAGTCGGTAATATTCGCTTCGGCAAACTTCTTGAAAATCTGGACAAGGTGGCCGAAAACACCGCGCTGGCCTATGTGCACAGGTTCTATCCTGCTGCCAGGGTTGTGACTGCGGCCATTGACAGCGTCATAGTCAGGAACCCGGCCGACACTATTCACGATCTAGTATTCTCTTCCCAGATCAATCATGTCGGTAAATCTTCTCTTGAGGTTGGAATAAGGGTAGAACATCTCGGCGCAAGATCTTGTCATGTTGCCAGCTGTTATTTCACCATGGTTGCACGCTCTACGGACAGCAACGAGGCAAGGAGCCTGGTTTTGCCGCCGCTCAATTATAAAACTGATCATGAAAAAGCAAGATACAACAAGGCGAATATTCGCAGACAGGAGTATCGAGAGAGTCTGGTAAAGGCTGAGGAGATGCCGTCTCTTGATGAGTATCTTTTCCTGAAAAATTTGCACAAGGAACAGGAATCTCCTGATTTCAAGGGAATACTTGTAAAGGATCTGCTCATTGATTCGAGTTGCAGGGCATACCCCGAGCAGGAGAACGTTCCACGGACTATTTTCGGAGGCTACCTGATAAGAAAAGCCTATGAAGTAGCTGCACTGGCTGCAGAAATGATTGCTCCAGGCAGAGTAATTCCCTGCAGGGTAAACCGGATAAATTTCAATCAGCCTGTCCTTTTGGGAGACCAGCTGAAATTCAGCGCCAGGGTCGTTTATACCGGTAAGACAACAATCTCCGTACAGTCGGATATTGAGCGATTCAATCGAGGCGCAGGCGAAAAAGCACTGTCAAATTCATGCCTGTTCACGTTCAGGAATGTAGATGACGACATGAAACCGCAAAAAGTGCCACTTATTTATCCTGCAACGTATGCTGAAGATGCAAGATTACTCAATGCTTATAGACAAAGGATCGATTAACAGGCTAAAAATCACCAGTAGCGGGCGCTTCCAGATGATAAATGCGAGCGTTGGTCAAAATAAAAAGCTTATGTAATGTGCAATCAAACTGCATGTTGCGAAGGAAAAGGATCAAACAATATGCCAAAAAAAATGCTTATAAATGCCCTCCATCCGGAAGAGGCGCGGGTTGCGATTGTCGATGAAAACGGGCAGCTGGTTGATCTCGATATCGAGATAACCGGAAGTGAACAGCAGCGCGGCAACATCTATAAAGGGGTCGTACTCAGGGTTGAGCCTGCGCTACAGGCCGCTTTCATTGACATCGGGCTGAAAAAACCGGGCTTCCTGCAACTTGGCGAACTTCACCCTGACAACTGGCAGTGGCGTGATGATCTGCCGGAAGATCAGCGCAAGAAAAGACCTCGCATTCAGGAGGTGCTTCGTCGCGGGCAGGAGCTTCTGGTACAGGTGGAAAAAGATGAGCGGGAGATGAAGGGGGCGGCTGTTACCTCGTATATCTCTATTCCCGGTCGCTACATGGTGATCATGCCGGGCAGCGACTCTTCCGGGATCTCGCGCAAGGTTGAAGGTGAGGGTGAACGGAAGAAGCTGAAGGATATGGTCAAGGAGATGACCATACCTGAGGGGGTTGGTTACATCATCCGCACCGAGGCTGTAGGCCGGACTCTGGAGGAGCTGCAAAAGGATCTGGACTCACTTATTGCCAACTACAATGAAATAGTTGAAAAGGGGAAACAGATCAAAGGCCCGGATATAATTTACAAGGAGTACGCTGTTGTCATCCGTACAATACGTGATTATTTTTCTGCTGATATCGATGAAGTCCTGGTTGACAGCAAGGAGGTCTACAAGGAGGCAAAGGCTTTTTTCAAGGAGACCATGCCTGCTCTGGAGAAGCGTGTAAAAATGCACCAGGAGAAGCGCCCCATCTTTTCCCGCTATCAGATAGAGGAGCAGATAGATCAGATCTATGAAAAAAAGGTGCCTCTGAAGTCCGGCGGATCTCTGGTAATCGAGCCGACCGAGGCTCTGGTCTCGATTGATGTCAACTCAGGCAAATCAACCGGCGAGCGAGGAGTTGAAGATACAGCTTTTCGAACCAATCTGGAAGCAGTTGAAGAGGCTGCAAGACAACTCCGTTTGCGAGACCTTGGCGGTCTCATCGTCCTTGACCTGATCGACATGCGAGAGTTGAAACATGTCAAGGAGGTCGAAAAGGCACTGAAGTCAGCTCTTAAAAGTGACAAGGCAAGGGTAACGGTAGGGAGAATATCCCAGTTTGGCATGCTTGAGATGTCACGCCAGAGGATCAAGCAGACCCTGGAGCAGGGGAGTGTTCTCGACTGTCCTCACTGTAGCGGTCGTGGCAAGGTCAAGGGGGTTGAGAATATGGCTATCTCCTTCCTGCGAAAAGTTCATGCTGCGGCAGCCAAGGGGAATGCCGCCGAAGTTCATGGAGCCCTGCCGCTTGAAGTCGCCTATTATCTGCTTAACCGCAAGAAGCGGGAGCTTGCGCAGATAGAAAACGACTACGACATAGAAGTTACTATCAAGGGGAAGCCATCTTTCCTGATGAACCAGCTTGAACTGGAGCTCATAAAAAGGGAGAAGGTCACTGAAACGCATCAGCCTGATGAAAAGAGCGCCAAAGGGAAGCCTGTCTTCATTGAAACGACTTCTCCTTCTGAGCCGGATAGTGAAGTTAAAGTTGATGATCTGGTGGTTGCACCCCCTGAAGAGACTTCAGCCAGGAAGAAAAAGTCTCGTAGCAAGAAAAAGAAGCTTGAGCCGGAACCTGTCGAGCTCTTGCTTGCCGAACCGGATGAACCTGAGGAGTCACATCCTTCAATTCCATCCGAACCACTCCCGGAAGAGCCTGCTGCTGAAGAGCAGGCGGACGCTGGAAAGAAGAAGCGTAAGCGCCGTCGCCGGAAAAAGGCAAAGCCAGCTGATGCTTTGGTTCTCCCGGACGGCGAAGCAAGCGCTTCTGAAGAGATTGCCACTGAAGAAGTGCCGCATGAGGATGAGCTGACTTCTGCCGATGCTGAAGTATCAGTAACAAAGAAGAAAAAGCGCCGTCGCCGCAAGCGTGGCAGTACAAAGCCACCGGCTGAGGCAATGTCGCAGGAGATCATCGCCTCTCAGCCTGAAGCCGGGATTGTGGATGCAGACAGTGCTTCAGTTTTACCTGAGGAACCATCCTCCAGTAAAAAAAGGTCTAGAGAGAGGAAAAAACCTGCTGTTATCGGGACAGCTCTGGCTGATACACCAGATGTAACAATTGAAATGGAGTCTCATGCTCCTTCTGAAGAAAAACCGGCCAGGCGACGGGGCAGACCTGCTGTAAAAAAGGATTCAAATTCCGCTGAACCGGTCGTTGAAGCTCCTCCTGAAGTTTTTCAGGTTGAGCCGGAACTGCCCGCTGAAAAACCAAAGCCAAAGCGGGTTTCTCGAAAGAAAAAAGGAAAGGACGAAGAGGGTTAGCAACACTCTTTTCGGGGTTGAGATATGTTTGATGCACTCGCAAAATTTCTATACGAGTCCCCTCCCCCCTGGCGGGGGAGGGTTAGGGTGGGGGGGGAGTTGCCATGATATCAGCTTATTGCAGCTTCACCCACCCTCTGACCCCCTCCTGTCAAGGGAGGGGGAAAAGATTTTTTGCGAATGTATCAATATCTGATATTTCG
>JANNRW010000058.1:0-3370 GCA_031401815.1 Geobacteraceae bacterium
CGACCAGAAGCTGATGTTCTGGGACAACTCAAAACACAAACAGGACGGCGTAAGCTGCGTCTCCTGCCACTCAGTCCACAAAACTGCAAAACCAACCGCACAGCAGCCGGACAAGTGTTTTGAATGTCACAAAGATGTTAAATCGCAGGCCAATAAGTACTCACACCACCCGATTATTGAAGGCAAAGTCAAGTGTTCCGATTGCCACAATCCCCACGGCGCTCTGGGCCATGGCAGCATCAAGGCCGAGAACATCAATCAGCTCTGCTACAAATGCCATGCTGAAAAGCGCGGTCCCTATGTATGGGAGCACCCTCCGGTTGAGGAAGATTGTACAAAATGCCACACTCCACACGGCTCCAAGACACTCAAGCTGTTGAAAGACAAACAGCCGAATCTTTGCCAGCAGTGCCACGACTGGTCGCGCCACCCCGGCACCCCGTATGGCGGCAATGCCGATTTCACCGGCACCCCCGGCAGAGGTGGACTTGACCGTAGCTGCAACAACTGCCACAGCTCCATCCATGGCAGCAATGCACCCGGTACTAACTGCAAAATGTTTGCCCGATAAAGGAGAGGAGACCATATGAAACGATCACTACTTATTTCACTTGCACTTGTCTGCGCCTGTTCGGCCTCCGCCATGGCCGACACGACCGGAACGGTTGAACTTGGCGGCCAGCTTGTCGGCATCAAAGGCAATCCATCCAAGTTTAACGAATATCGCGATCTCGGCGATGGCGTTACCGGTGGATTCAACCTCAACCTGTCCCACGAAGCCTATTATCTTGATCTGCTGGGTAAAAATTTCGGTTTGAACTTCGATAGCGGCAAGCGCTATCGTGACCAGGAATTCAGCCTACAGTTCGGCAACTACGAGAACATCAAGCTCGGCCTGTTCTACAACGAGATCCCCCATAACCACACCTTTGGCGCCAAGACCTTTTTCAGTGGAATCGGCACAACAACCCTGACGTCACCGATAGCAAATAACGCCGCACTTCCAAATGCTACGGCACAAAACCCGCCAACTACCTTTGACTACATTCGTGACCGCAAGAATCTTGGTGGTGAGATAGAAATCTCTGCCAAAACCCCACTCTTCTTCTCCGCACGCGGCGAAGTCATCGAAGTCAAGGGCACACTGCCGACTGGCGCCAACTCCGGCACTATCAAGGAATTCCCGGCTCCGGTTGATTATCGAACCCAAAGCGTCATGCTGGAAACCGGCTATCGCTCGAAAGCACTGACTGCAACGATCGACGGCACCGTCAGCACGTTTACCAATCCGAACTCCAGCATGACGCTTAATTATCCGTCAGCTGCTTCGAAATACACCATTTACCTGGCTCCCGAAAGTAAGAACTACAAGGTCGGCGGTTCGGTACGCTACAAGCTGCCATTCCTCAACACTGTACTCATGGCACGCGGCAGCCATTCCCAGA
The DNA here is from genome assembly GCA_031401815.1 of Geobacteraceae bacterium. Taxonomy (GTDB): domain Bacteria; phylum Desulfobacterota; class Desulfuromonadia; order Geobacterales; family DSM-12255; genus JANNRW01. The sequence goes on from JANNRW010000058.1 coordinate 1,446, forward strand.
GCGAGAATACGATTGCGCTCACGGAAGGAATTACTAAGGATTTTGCCGGCAAAATAACCTACACAACCGCTGCCGCCTCTGTAGCCAGCAATCCGATCACAAATCTGGATACACGAATATTCCTCAATTTCCTTGACAAGCAGAACGAGTCAACCCAGGACTTTGTGTACGGGAATGCCACGACAGAGAGATTCGACTACCACAAGATCAATGCCGGTCTGGATGCAGGCTATAAGCTGCCTGGCAAGACAAAGGTTTCTGCAGGTTACGAATACCTGAAAGTCATGCGCGCCATCAGAACCGATGCCACTTCAACAAGCGATCATATCCTGTTTGCCCAGGTCAAGAACGAATTCTTCAACTGGATGAGCGCCAAGGTCCGCTACCAGCGTCTCGAGCGCAGCAGTGACAATCAGGATCCCGGCTTGTACTCAACGGCCACTGACGCATCACTGGTGCTGGCATACTGGCGCTATGCTGATACCGCTGACAGAACCCAGGATGCCATCAAGGTCGGCGTAGAAGTTGAGCCAATGCACAACCTGGCCCTGGCTGCCGAGTACAGCTTCAAGAACAGCGACTTCGACAAAACGATCTTGGGCGTCAAAAAAGATCTGCGTCACGAGCTGTACATCGATGCCACTCTCACCGCTGGCATCGTCAAGCTGAACACCTTCTTTGATGTTGAATTCCTCAATGTCGGCACCAACAGCCGCCGCTTCCAGACCGCCGGAGCCGGTAGCCCGTTCTCAGCAGTTAATGGCGTTAATGACTTCAACTGGGCCTCATCACGGCGTGATTACAATTACGCAATCGGTGTCAATGCCGACGTGGATGTCATCAAAGACCGTCTGACCGCCGGTGCCGGTTACCGTTACGAAAGCGTTGATGGAACCGAAGACTTCGGCTCATCGGTAAATCCTACAACTCTGACTCCGCAATTAGCCAAAAACACCCAGGTTGACAATCAGAAAAAACAGATAATCACCGCCAAACTGGGCTACAACATCACCAAAAACCTCAAGTTTGATGTAAGTTACCTGTTTGAGAAGCTTGAATACAGTGACGACCATTGGGTCAACTACACCTATACTCCGACAGCCGGCACAAACCTTACCGGTGCGTATGCCAACCCGAACTATGAAGCGCATGTCGGCTTCCTGAAACTAGGTTACAAATTCTAGTTTATCAACTTCTTCACTGAGTTTTTCTGGGCAGCCTTCGGGCTGCCTTTTTTTTGTGGAATTTTTTCGATACTAGATAGCAATCCATGTCAGGAATACAATCTGACATAGCCAATTATATGTCCGTATGTTCAGTGCATTTCGTGGACAGATGTTTTTGAGGATCACAGGTCATTACTGCGGAGAGATCATCAGAAAGCAGAGGTCAAAGAGACACCTCTGCCGAGGGATTAGGTTATTCGGCAGACACCGCAGCCTCAGTTCTTATACGTCAGCTTGTAGTTGTCGTACATGATTTTATAGGGTGCGTAGTTAGGATAGTCATTCTTCAGCCGCTGCATCAATGTTACATATTCAAATTCCTTATCCATCATATAGTAGATTGAGTGCAGACGATCGGCCAGCACCGCAGCCCGCTCATTCTCCTGCCAGATTCTGGCCTGCCGGGCTTTTTCTGCCGGCTGCGACGGGATCGCCAGATACGGGATAATACTTTCCCGGAATTGTGTCAGATTTGCGATATTCTCAGCCACCAGAGTGGTTTTTCCAACAGATAATGGCGCAGAAAATTCCAGATACACATTGTTATCGGTATTGATTGTACCACCCTGACTGTAACGCTTCAGCCCTTCATCCCCCATCAGAAAATAACTCAGGAAATCCACTGCACTCCCCATCTTGACGGACGTAAGGTCCCCTGCCACTTCCGGTATGGCAATCCGACGCGCCAGCTCAGCCTCA
>JANNRW010000059.1:0-7322 GCA_031401815.1 Geobacteraceae bacterium
TTCTTTTCCTTGTCCCTGCCGCAGGAGCCGAGGGTGAGTGAGAGTAAGACAGTCAATAGAATTAGGCAGTTACGTGGCATGATTCAGGCACCTCTGTTACAGTATAAGCATGAGCATCGTATCTGGCAAGGGTAGTTAATAGAGGGTTATTTGTCAACGTGCGCCAAAAAATCAGATTTCTTCTTGCACAATATAAAATCAAATGAAAGAATATCAAGGTTTAAGAAATGCTGATTGAGGTTATTGTGTGTGTTGTTTGCTGCAGAACTAAGGGTTTGAGCGGGCGAAAGGGAGTGTCTTTGGCTGGCGGGTTTAAGGTGAAGTGAAGGAGGTTCTATGAACAGCTCAAAAGAAGCAATAATTGATTTTCTGAAAAGTCAAAAAAGTTTATTTGCTGCTGAGTTCAGCGTACAAAAGATGGGGCTTTTTGGTTCCTATGCCCGTGGCGAAGAGACCCTAGGGAGTGATATAGATATTGTAGTTGAATTGGCGAAGCCAGACCTGTTTTCATTGATAGGGATTAAGCAGACGGTTGAAGATGCCCTTGGCATAAAGGCTGATGTTGTAAGGCTCCGTAATGACATGAACAAGGTACTTAAAAAACGCATCGAAAAGGATGTGATCTATGTATGATCAGGAACTGGTCCTGGAAGATTTGCGTCATATAGCGTGGTCATTGGAGCAGATTGAGAAACGGTTCAGCAGTATAACTACAGTTGATGATTTTATGAAGGATGATGCCGGTCTGGAGAAGTTGGACAGCATCTGCCTGCAACTTATAGCAATAGGCGAAACTCTGAAACATCTGGACAAACTGACGGGATCAAAACTTCTTGCTCGATATTCAGGTGTTGACTGGAAACGAGCAAAAGGATTACGTGACATTATAACCCACCATTATTTTGATATTGACAGTGAGACTATTTATTCTGTCTGCAAAGAGCACCTGCCGACTATGAGTAAAGTAGTTGCCTTGATAATTGCTGATCTGCCGCAGGGCATAGCTGTGAATGCTTCAGGAGAAGTCGCTCATGACTGACCTTGCAGCTTCATGCCCCGAGCCCCCAGCCCCGAACCCCGAGCGCCTTTCCAATAGCCCCGAACCCCAAACGCCTCTCACTTCAGCAGCTCATTCAACAACGTCAGATCGAAAATCTCCCTCAGTCGCGCCTTTGGAAAAACAGACTCCTTCGGCAGATAACCGAGCTCGCCGGCACGACCGGCTGAAACCAGCAGTTCAGCCGACAACGGATCAGAGGTCAGCAATACTCTGGCAAAAGCCTCATCCAGCAGCTTGCCGGGCAATCCTTTACCGGTCAGAGCCAGCAACTGCGCATTGATAGCTGCCTTTGCCGCAGCCGGATTTCTGGCGATCCAGTCGCCAACTTCAATATGCGCTGCCAGGAAACTGCGAACCAGCTCCCTGTTTGAACGCAAGAAATCAGCCCGAGCCACCAGCACTGTAGTCGGAAACCTGGCCGCTGGCCAGAGCGACCGCTCATCCAGCAGAATTCGCCCTTTGGCCTCCTGCACCAGTCGAGTCACCCACGGCTCAGGCACCCAGGCTGCCGCAATCTGACGTTGCTGAAAAAACATGAAAATATCCGGGTTTTTGGTCGACACAACCTGAACATCCCGGCCAATCACCAGCCCCTTCTCTTTCAGCCAGTAACGGAGCGCCACATCCTGGGTATTACCCCGCTCCGGAGCTGCCACCTTCTTCCCTTTCAGATCCATGGCAGAAGAGATACCTGACTCTTGCGGCACCACCAGAGCAGCACCACCACTGGCTGCCCCGGCAATAATCCGCAGAGCCTTCCCCTTCGACCTCATGAATGCATTTACCGCAGGATTAGGCCCCACAAAAGCAAGGTCGAGCTGCCCTGCCAGCAGAGCCTCCATGGCCGACGGCCCGGCATTGAACGCCTTCCAGGCAATGACCCCCCCTGTTTTCTGCTCAAAGATTTTCCGCTCCTTCCCCACCAGTGCCTGGGCATGGGTCATATTCGGGAAAAAACCGACTCGCAGCGGTTCAACAGCAGATGTTGTCAATGGCAATAGCAGCAGAAATATCAATACAACAGAAACCGGCAAGAGCCCTCTTATAAAGCCAGGATTTATGGAGTAAACTGTTTTTCCCATTTTGCCTTCATTTCCCTGCAGCACAGATTAAGATGAGCCAGATGGTGACGAATATAGTCCGTTTCTCAGGCCCTAAGCCAGTTTTCAACCATTAACCCTGGCACGCGGGAGAACTCACTTTCATTATCTGTCACAACCACCAGTCCGAGTGAACGAGCTTGGGCGGCAATAAGCAAGTCATTGGGGCCGATTATTGTTCCGCTTCTTTCCAGAAAGTACCGTATATCGGCATAATGCCTGTCAGCCTCTTCGGAAAGAGGCAAAACGGACAGAGATTTAAGCAGCAGGCCGATTCTTGCGGAAAGCAGTGAAGAACCATTTTTCTCAGCACCGAAACGAAGTTCGCACGCCACAACAATGCTCGTGCAGACCAGGCTCTCTCCTACATTAACCAGGTGATGCGCCACAATACCGGCGGGAGATCTGACCAGGTCGGAAAGTATGTTTGTATCAAGCAGGTAGCGATATTCTTGCATATCAGATGGTTACATCGTCCAGAGGTGGCATCTTTTCATCAACGTCCGGGAACTCTTCTGTAAGAGGTTCCCATCCGGCAAGCAGCGCAAGAAGCGACACAGGTGACACCGACTCAATAACAAGATGTCCCCCCTCCTTCCTGATTATAGCTTCGTTACCAGGCAACTCCAAATCCCGCGGAATACGAATCGCCTGATTTCTTCCGTTTCTGAATAGTCGTACATGTCGTTCAATATTCATAGTAACCCCCACACTGTAGCATATGCCTTAGCATAGGCTACCACCGGTAAACCAGAAATGCAATACAACTGTCAGATGTAAAGTGATGTTTTCAAAACCAGACAATGAAACCGGTTCCCGCCTTTCTCCCCTTACTCAACAATTCAATTCACCATTCACTATTCACTATTCAGTTCCTGCCTCTGCCATTCTGCTCCAAACTACACCGCAATAGCCTCAAGTCCCTTTTTCTTGACTAACGTCAGTAGTTTGAGCGCAGTTCCCCGAGGGTGTTTTTCACCGCGCTCCCACTTGCTGACTATTCCTACAGACACATTGAGGTACCGTGCGAATACAGCCTGACTCACTCCTGAGTTATTCCGAACTGCCACTATTTCGTCTGGATCCATATCTGCGACTGCACTGAGGCAAGAGCTATCAAACTTACGCATAGTTTTTTTGTCAACGAGACCGATCTCATGCAAGTCTTGCATTGTCTCATGAAGTGCTGCAAGTGCATTGCTTTTGTATCTTTTTGTCACTGTATTTTACCTCCTCCAATTTCCTGTTTTCCAGTGCGGATACGATCTCTTCAATGGTTAGCCCCAGAAATACGGAAGCCGCCTCCTTATATTCGCTCACTTCATTCCTGTCAAGATTCTCTTTGTCACTTTTGGTAAAACAATAAATAAACACACATCTAGTTTCCGACTTATAGGCAATAATACTTCTGTAGCCTCCGCTCTTGCCGCCTCCAGAGCGGGCAATTCGTTTTTTAAGCAGCCCACCGCCATAATCGACATCGACCAATCCACTTTCAATCTCTCGGACAACTTCTACAAGGCTTAAGTCCTCAATGCCCTCTCTGCTTGCATACCTCGCAAACCACTTTGTCTTGAATACTCTCAATTCACCTCCGCTTCACAGTACCACTGTAACACTAAGTACTATATATTTACAAGCCGAATCATACTCTCATTGCATCAATTCACTATTTATCCACAACGTTTCTCCAGATCCCAGCTACCGCCTTTCATTTTTACTCAACATCTCAACAATTCAACATTTCAACAGCTTTCTCCATCCACCATTCACCATTCACCAGCCACCATTCCGACTCTCGCCTTCCGTTTTTACTCAACTACTCAACACCTCAACAATTCAACAGCTTTCTCCATTCAGCATCAAGCCCAACGCATTTCATCGCGGCAGCAATAAAGCCTTATCAAATAAGGCACAACATGTTATATAATAGCGAAAATCCTCATGGAGAAACTGATATGGCACAAGTCACACCGTATGATAAGACTATCATCAATTTCATGTCCAACCATGGGGTATCCCAAATTGCAGTGTTCGGTTCGTATGCTCGTGGAGAAGCAGGTCCGGACAGTGATCTGGATCTGCTGATACGCTTCTCGGAAGAGAAAAGTCTCCTGGGGATAATTCGCCTCGAGCGGGAGTTATCAGAATTACTTGGCATCAAAATCGACCTGCTGACTGAACAGGCTATCAGCCCATATCTGATTGACAGGATCAAGGCTGAACTCAAGGTAATTGCCCCATGATTCGCGATGACAGGGTGTATCTGGCACACATTGTTGATGCGCTTCTGCAAATCAATGAATACACTGAGAATATGGATTTTGACAAATTCAGGGCAACGCGAATTGTTCAAGATGCCGTTATCAGACAATTTGAAATAGTTGGCGAAGCCACGAAGAATCTTTCACAAGAGTTTCGCGACCGCTACAGCTCTATTCCCTGGAAAGATCTGGCCGGGTTTCGTGACAAACTCATTCATCAGTATTTCGGTGTAGACATATCGCTGGTATGGCGATCAGTAGTCGAAGATGTCGCGCCTTTACTTGAAGAAATGCAAGCAATCATTTCGAGCTGATAGCGGGTTTCAGGACGACACCCTTCACCCTTCGACTCCGCTCTTACTCAACAACTCAACCCTTCAACCACTCAACGTTTTTCCTACATTCACCATCCACCATTCGCACTGAATTCCCGGTTGCTTTTCAATGCTGCCACTAATATAATTTGGGCTAAAGAATATGTACCATATGGAGGGCAATGTTATGGCTTCAATCAAAAGTCAGTTGGCCGAAATAATTCAGGAACAACCCGAGGATGCAACCTACGAGGAGATTATGCGGGAGTTCGCTTTTAATCGCATGATAGACCGTGGTATGGAAGATTTGCGCTCCGGTAAAGTCATTACCAATGACGAAATGGCCAGAAGGATCAGGATATGGCAGAGATAGTCTGGACTGCTGAAGCTGAAACCTGGCTCAGGGATATTTACGACTATATAGCCCAGGACAACCCGGAAGCTGCTGCAAAGGTAGTTCAAGGGATCTACCTGCGTGTTCAGCAATTAGCAGCATTTCCGCAATCAGGGCAACTGCACCGGCCAGAGACGAGTGGAGATATTAAAATCCTGCTTTATGGCCATTACCGTATCGCCTATCAACTTCAACTCGACAACCAAATAGTCATTCTCGGTGTTTTCCACGGCGCCCTGAATATCGACCGACTCCTGTAACAGCGAACCATTCCCCATTCACTATTCACCAATCACCGCCCCAGCTACCGCCTTTCATTTTTACTCAACATCTCAACAATTCAACATTTCAACAGCTTTTCACCCTTCGGCTCCGCTCTTACTCAACAACTCAACTCTTCAACCACTCAACGTTTTTCCTACATTCACTATTCACTATTCACTATTAAATGGAGTCAAAACCAGAGAGGAATGTTCAATTGTAAGTCGCGTGCCTTTAATCACAGGCTTGCCAAGCATGACCCCGGAATCAATACAAACGCGACGTAATAAAGATGTCTCTCTCATTTTATTTCCTCCAGCTGAGTTAATCGGAATGATTTCCTTGATATGACAACAAATCTTCGCAGCAATTTTTACCGCGACATTCACCTTATTCACCGTTGCCTTTACCCTGGTCATGGGCTACAATTTCACATCAACTGCAAATGCAAAGGAGACTGATCATGTCACTATCCATAACAGCGGTCTTTGAACATGGGGTTTTTGTTCCCCAGGCTCCGGTTAATTTGCCGGAACATGCTATTGTCAGGGTGTCGCTACCTCCAACTGCCCATAAACCTGCGTCAAAACGTTTCCAGAAACTGATTGCAGAGCCTCTCCTTGTGGATAAGATACTGATGCCGTCACGGGATTGATGAGTCAATCACCCTTCACGTCTTCCCGGTTCCCGCCTTTTCGCCCCAGAATTCCTCCCGCAGATTACAGCCACAGACTCTCAGAAACCAGTTGACCTAGGCTTGAGCGTCGATATAATCTAACGTACAGACAATAAAAGCGAATCTGCCCGGATAAGGAGTTGATTAATGCCTGAAATATCAAGATTTTACGGCATTATAATCGCAATGTTTCATGATGAACATAATCCACCTCATTTTCATGCCCGTTACGGTGATGCCAGAATTTCAATAAGAATCAACGACCTTTCCATAATCGTCGGCTCTCTGCCACCCAGGGCACTTGGGATCGTTATGGAATGGGCATCCATTCACCAGGAAGAGCTCATGCTCAACTGGAACAGGGCTATAAACTACAAACCTCTGGAACCGGTTGAACCATTGAAATAGGAGTTATAAATTATGTGGCACGACGTTATAGAGCTTAAAAAACTTGATAATTATCGTCTTGAACTTAAATTTGACAACGGACGCAAAGGAGTTGTAGATCTTGCATCTTATATTGATCGTGGCGGCGTATTCAGGCGTTTTGCAGACATGGATTACTTTAATAGCGTAGAAATAAACCGGGAACTCGGCGTACTCTGCTGGCCGGATGGAGTGGATATAGCCCCTGAGACCATTTATGAAGCTGCAATGGTTGCAGAGTGCGCTGAAGAGTATGCTGCCGAATCTAAGTCGTGACGACTGTTTTTATCGCTTTCCCAGTTCCCGCCTTTTCGCCCTTACTCAACAAGTCAACCACTCAACGTTTTCCCATATTCACCATTCACGTTTCACTTTTTACCCTTTTCCCAAGAGCCCAGATCCTGCCTCTCCGCCGTTCATTCATAATTCATAATTCAAAACTGTACTGCCTCTACCGCCTTTCACTAAAAATTCCGAAATTCATAATTCTTTTCTGCCTCACCGCCTCACCGCCCTGAGCCCCGAGCCTGATCCCTGTTCCCGCTTTCCCATATTCTCAACAACTCAACAATTCAACAGCTCAACGGTTTTTCACCATCCACTATCCACCATCCACCAACCACCGCCTTCCGCTTTTCCTCAACAACTCAACAATTCAACAATTCAACAGCTTTCACCCTTCGGCTCCGCTCTTCTCAACAACTCAACTCTTCAACCACTCAACGGTTTTTCACCATCCACCATCCAGTTCCCGCCTCTGCCTTTCTGCGCCCCGAGCCCTCAGCCCCGAGCCCTGCGCCCCGAACCCCAAGCCCTCAGCCCTGAGC
>JANNRW010000060.1:0-3793 GCA_031401815.1 Geobacteraceae bacterium
CCTGCCTGTGCTCTTCGTAAAATGTCTAAAATATCCGTCACGCCATACTCCTTGTGTGCCATCGCTTCCTCCATGAATTTATGAAGTAACGATGCTACAGGTTGTACAGAGCGCCGGGTGAGAATCCTGCCGTGGGTGGGGAATGCTCTTGAAAATTGGGTGGGGGAATGCTTCTGAAAAATCAGGTCAAAAAGTGGGGGAATGGTCTTGAAAAATCACAAATATGACCCCCAACTGTTTCATATTGATCAGGAAGTTGCAGCCTCTTCACGCTTTGGCTGCATTATCGCATCATCATTGCATACCCTGTCAGCAAGCACCAAGGTGATAGTTGATGCCCTGAGCGGCCTGGAAATCATTATTGGTCTTGGCATCCTTGAAGTAAAACTGCCGAATGCTGTCTACCCGGATGATCTCCTCTCTGTCAGCGCACACTGGTATGATTTGCGCCGATCCGCAAGTAAACCCTCACAAGGGTTGGCAACTTTGCGCTTTTCGTTAAGAAATCAACGTGGAGAAACGGTCATGGAATCAGGCTTCAGATACATTATTGCCTGTCGTAGTTAGTAATGAAATTTGCATACATAACAAAAAAAAGGGGCAGCCGGTTGGCTGTCCCTTTTTTATTTTGGAGGCGACGGGCGGATTTGAACCGCCGAATAAAGCTTTTGCAGAGCTTTGCCTTACCACTTGGCGACGTCGCCGAAACTATTGTCGATTGAGAGGAGCTGTTTTTATACCTTTTCCGGGGAAACATGTCAATGGTGAAAACCGCTCTTAAAGCCCCATAGCTGCTCTTGCTCTGTCAGCACCCGCTTCAATGGCACTTATATTTGCCGGAATAAACTGGTGGTTGCGTTCCGGCAAGGTCTTCTTCAACCCCTCATAAAGAGACGACAGGGCTAGAGCACCACTGACTGTAGCGTAAGCCCCACACGCCACCATATTGACCATGCGAGCGTCACCCAGCTCAATTGCAATCTGATTCATAGGTATCCTGATCAGAGTAATTCCGGGAAGAGCATTTTCATCTGCCTCAACCAGGCTGGAGTTGACAACACAAAACCCGCCAGGTTTTACTTTGGCAGCATATTTGTCAAAAGATAACTGGTTGAGCATGATGGAGACAGAGGGGTGACCAACAACCGGTGAACCGGTATCTCCATCTGCAATTACCACAGTGCACATTGCCGAGCCTCCTCTTTTTTCCACACCGTATGCCGGAAAAAAGGAGACGTTGCGCCCTTCATGTATTGCTGCATAGGAAAGCAGGTTGCCTGCCAGGAGAACCCCCTGACCACCGTATCCTGCTATAAAGAGATCATGTCTCATTGATCCTGCTCCTAAAGATTGTCACTGTTTTTATAGACGCCGAGAGGGAAGTAGGGGATCATTTCATCCCCTATCCTCTCATTTGCTGGCAAAGGCTGCATCCCCCAATTGGTAGGACAGGCAGCCAGAGCTTCTATGAAAGAAAACCCTCTCCCTTCCACCTGATAACGGAAAGCTGTCTTTATAAGCTTCTTTGCGGAAAGAACATTTTTCGGGTTGTTGACTGCAACTCTGGCGGAAAAAGCAACACCATCCAGATTGGAGAGAAGCTCTGCCATTTTGAACGGAGCGCCATCATTATTGATATCACGGCCATAAGGGGAGGTAGAGGTCTTTTGCCCCGGCAAGGTGGTTGGTGCCATCTGTCCGCCGGTCATACCATAAGTGGTATTGTTTACGAAAATCACAGTGATGTCTTCACCCCGGTTAGCAGAGTGAATTATTTCAGACATACCGATTGCAGCAAGGTCTCCATCACCCTGATAAGTGAAGACAATCCTGTCAGGCCGTGCTCGCTTGATGCCTGTAGCAACCGCAGGAGCTCTACCGTGGGGCGATTCAACCACGTCAATATTGAAATAGCCATACAGAAACACGGAACAGCCGACCGAAGCGCATCCGATTGTCTTCTCACGAATGCCGAATTCGTCTAGTGCTTCAGCCACAAGACGATGAACCGAGCCGTGATGACAACCCGGGCAGAAATGGGTCTGCACATCCTTCAAACTTGGCGATCTGCCAAAAACCTGCTTCATGAAAACCTCTCAAATTACTGTTGAGTCGTTGAATCGTTGAGTTGTTGAGTTAACTGCATACCTGCTCAACTACTCAACCTGCATATCTTTTGATCTGTTCGAAAATCTCCTCGGGAGTCGGCAGGGACCCGGCTCCGGGCGGTCGTCCGTAAAATGCAACCTCTGTATCCCGCGCAACAGAGAGCCTTACATCATCAATCATCTGACCGGTACTGAGTTCAATATCAAGGAACAGCTTGCACCTGCTGGAGAGATCGGCGTAAATCTTTTTTGGAAACGGGGAGAGGGTTATCGGCCTGAGCAAACCCACCTTCATCCCTGCATCGCGAGCCATCTCTACCGCTGTTCTGGAAATACGCGCTGTTGAGCCGAACGCTGTAACAATCAGAGAAGCGTCTTCAGTTCGATACTCTTCCCAGCGACTCTCCTTGTCAGCAACCTGCTGGTAACGGGCATGCATCTGCCAGTGAAACTTCTCCATTTCACCGTCCCCCAGCTTCAGGGATTTCACCACGTTCTGGGGAGTACCCTCCGCCCAGCCACGCACAGCCCACTCTTTGGAAGGCAGTTCACACTGTGGGCGAGGGTTAGGTGTGATAGACTCTTTCATCTGCCCCAACACCGAATCGGCCAGAACCATGGCCGGAATACGATAAAGATCAGACAGATCAAAAGCCAGCATGGTCAAGTCGTACATCTCCTGCACAGAACCAGGAGCCAGTACAATGATACGGTAGCCTCCGTGTCCGCCCCCCCTTGTTGCCTGGAAATAGTCAGCCTGTGAGGCATCAATTCCGCCAAGACCCGGCCCCTGGCGCATGATGTCAACAATTACCCCAGGCAGCTCTGAACCGGCCATATAGGAGATCCCCTCCTGCTTGAGAGAGATCCCTGGCCCTGAAGAGGAGGTCATGGCTCTTACTCCGGCAGCTGACGCGCCGAGAACCATATTTATGGCACCTATTTCACTCTCTGCCTGGATAAAAGTCCCACCGGTCTTTGGTAGCTCACGAGATAGGTATTCCGGAATATCACTCTGGGGGGTTATGGGATAACCGAAATAACAGCGGACACCAGCCATGATGGCACCCATGGCCACAGCTTCGTTACCTTTTACAAACTGTCTATCACTCATGGTTTGGACTCCTTGAAGACCATGATGGCAACATCCGGACACATCTCGGCGCAAAGAGCGCAACCAGTGCACTTGTCCAGATTTGTAAACAGGGCAATTGTGTAACCAAGGCTGTTGGGAGTCTCCGACATAGTAACAAGCTTGTGGGGACAGGCTGAAATACAGAGACCGCACCCTTTGCAGCGCACTTCATCAATTACAATTTTTGGCATAAGGGGATTTCCTGATAACTACTGAAAATGGAATTTTGTTTTATATCTGATGGGGATTATTATTTCAATAAAAATTATGCAAAAGCGATATTATTTCTGTCATATGAACATCTTATACTCTGATTAAGCGACTTTTTTTCGTATTTATTCAGCATAGTCATAACTCCCCCTGTCCCCCTCTTGACTCAAGCGGGGGGACGCTTCAGGAAGGTAGTCTACAATGCCTCCAACGCCACTTCGAGCGTCCCTCCCCTAAAGTAAGGGGAGGACAGGAGGGGTTAGACTTGGACGCTGAATAGTTAGCTTTTTTCTTCGGATTGCAAAAAGTGAAGCTCCACAAAAGGTAAGAATCACCAAAG
>JANNRW010000061.1:0-10691 GCA_031401815.1 Geobacteraceae bacterium
ATGTCTCAGAAAGCGCAACCACTTCAGGTGGAACAACAGCTTGCTGAGAGCGCGATTCCGGCTGAACATCTGCTCTTGCAATAATTTTATCGAGTTCGCCGCGATCAAGCCAGACGCCACGACATTGCGGGCAGTAGTCTATCTCCACCCCTTGGCGTTCTGACATGACGAGATTAATGGTAATGCATACCGGACAGTTCATAATTATATCTCCTTTTTAAATATTTTCCAGCGCCTCTTGACGCTGGCTTTTGCCGAACATTACCTAAGTGAGGACGGCAATGATCAGCGTTACGATGATTACTGCCAGCGAAACTGTTAATAGCGATTTTGCAGACATCAAAACCCGCTCTTCATACGCTCAACCCGTTCTCTTACTTTGATAATAAGTTTTTTCGCCCAGATAAATTCTGTGGCAAGAATTGTCAATCCAACCGGAATAACCAGAATCGCAGGCCCTGGCAGCACAATCATGGCTATCCCGACGGCCAGCGCCGTGAATCCGGCGAATATGACTACAAGACGCTTGACCTGTTTGACTGTCTTGAACACAAAATGCTTCATGTTTCACCCGGATAGTAAAATTACGTCTCTAAAAAACCGTATATCCCGATACTCATCCGGGTGCTCTCCTGCCTATAATGCATTCGTATGCCTCGCGGTATTTTTCGCCTATCCTCTGGAGCAACTCTTCCGGAATAAGAGGATCTTCTGAATGATCAACCGGAGACTCCAGGTAATCAATGAGAATCTGCTTGTCCATACTTGGCACAGCCCCTCCATGCCGATAATTTTCAAGCACCCAGAATCTGCTGTTATCCGGTGTCAGACATTCGTCTATCAACATCAGCTTCCCATCATGAAGACCGAATTCAAATTTTGTCTCTGCAATCAGTACGCCTTTCTCGCGTGCGATCATCCAGGCTGTGAAGTAAAGCCTCAGCGATGCCTCCCGCAGGTGCTCCGCCATAGATTTCCCGAAAAGATCCTGTAGCTCGTCAAATTGAATATTTACGTTCACCCCTCCGGGCAACCCCTTTGTTGTTGGCGTAAATATCGGAAAAGGGAGCCGCTGGTACTCCACAAGACCGGCAGGAAGTTTTACACCACAAATCTCGCCCTTTTGCTGATACTCCTTCCACCCCTCCCCTGTCAGATAGCCTCTCACGACGCAGCGCACCGGCAGAGGGGTCGCCTCCCATACAAGCATTGAACAGCCGTCGTGTAATTCCGTACAGTTTCTGATCGATTCCGGAAAGCATCTGCTATCGGCAGAGACAAGATGATTGGGGATTATTTTTCGCAATTTCCGGAACCAGTAGGCTGAAAGCTGGTTGACGATTTTACCTTTCCCTTTCACCTCCTGTTCCAGACTTTTCCCAGAAGCGGTGAGACGATCGGTTGAAACCATCAGGAGCATATCACCCAGATCGTATATATCCTTGACCTTCCCTCGCCTCAGAAGATTCAGCTCTGAATACCCGGCAAACAGAAACGGATCAGTTGGAGTGAACTTTAAATTATTCTGCTCTTTACATGGGTTCATTATTTCCCTCCATAGCTATGCAGACCTGATAGAAGCAGATTTACCCCCAGGTAGCAGAAGATAGTTGCAACGAAACCTATTATAGAGAGCCATGCAGCCCTGCGCCCCACCCATCCGCGTGTAAGACGGGCATGCAGAAATGCAGCATAAACAAACCAGACGATCAGAGACCAGGTCTCCTTTGGATCCCAGCTCCAGTAAGTTCCCCAGGCGTAGTTGGCCCAGGCTGCGCCGGTTACAATCCCGAGTGTAAGAAGAGGAAAGCCTATCATGATCGACTTGTAGTTGATGTCATCAAGCAATCGGGCGGGTGGGAACATATCCAGAATCGCTCCGCGTTTTCCTTCTTCAGCAAGGCCGGTGCGGGTGGCAATCAGATACATGATTGAGACCCCGCAAGCCACGGCAAAAGCGGCATACCCCAGGAAACAGGTAACTACATGATATAAAAGCCAGTTACTCTGAAGTGCAGGCACCAGCGGCTCAATTCCGCTGTTCATGCCGAGCTGTGCCCAGGCCATGCCAAATAGTGCAAAAGGGACTACAAAAGCGCCAATTATTCGGTATCGATACTTGAGATCAACGAACATAAAGATGAGAATAATAGTCCAGGCAAAGAAGACTACTGATTCATAAAGATTTGATAATGGGACATGACCCATACCCAGATCGTAGGACTCCTTCCATCTGAGCAGAATTGCGACAGTTTGAACAAGCAGACCACCATAGGCGGTATAGCTTCCCACAGCCCCGGCCTGTTCATTGCGAGTAGCCAGATGTGAGAAGAAACAGAGCATGGAAATAAGATAGGCAATGGTGGTTATATTAAACAGCAATGAACTGGTCATTTGTTATCCCCCGCAGAAAGTTGGTTGTTGAGCTTTGTTTGCAGATGATCCATGAAAATCTGAAAGGCCCCCTGATTCTTGCTGGCATTACCACCAATAGTCACGGTACTGTTCTCGACGCGAATCCAGATGCGCCGATGCGACATAAAGAAGGCAACATAGATCCCTGCGATCATCAAGGTACAGCCGAACCAGACTATCCAGACACCAGGATCTTTTGCCACCTGTAGTCCGGTGTACATAAACTCCTCTCCGCCCTTGTATTCCAGAAGCCTTCCACCCGTATAAGAGATATTCATCCTGTTCATGACCGGATTATTGGAATAAACGATGAACGTTTTGTGTTCACCGTTTGCCAAATGAACATTCATCTGGGCGGCCGGCCCGCTCTGATCGGGTTGAAACCGGGATATGTCCGGAGTTGTCTCCTGGAGAGTTACACTGCTGCCGTCGGGAAGCTTTACCGATCCTCCACTACTGACTTTTATCGGTTGCGGGTTACTTCCGTCCGGATTACTGATGATGAACTCATGCTCCCCAAACTTGCCGTAACTCGACTGATAGAAGGTGATCCCCTTATAATGCAAAGGATCGTTGACAATGACCGGCACCCGGTTGTAGCCGGGCACGGGGTTGCCGTTTTCAAGTACAGTAAGAATGCTTTTAAATTCCCTGGGTGCACCGTTGGGATAATAGGCAACACTGAATTTTTCACAATGCACGGCAAAGCCAAGATTGATCTCCTTGTCAGAGCGAGACATGATTTTATCGATACTATTGCCTTCTGGGATGTTGACAAACCCCTTGTAGCCGAATACTGAGCCGATGATCGCACCGATAAATATGACCAGCACGCTCAGGTGCACTGCATACACAGCCAATCTTGACCAACTACTCTTCTGGGCAAACAGGTGGTAAACCCCATCTTCTTCAGTAATTACCGGTGCAGCAAATTCCGCCTTAAGGAACGCAACAACCTGTTCCTTGAGATTAACCGAATCTGCTCGCGACCTGATTATCGCCCGATTTGGCAACGTTTTCTCAAGTCCCTCGTCCATTATCAATACCGGCTGAGTGATTGTTTTCCAGATACCGGGAAGCCTTTTAAATGAGCAGACAATCAGATTTATTGACAGCAGGATAAGCAGCAGAATGAACCACCAGGAATGGTACATGTCGAAAAAGCCCATCGCATGGTAAAAATCAAGTCTCTTCTGGCTGACGGTTTGAAGATACTCCGGAGGTAACGTTCCTTGCGGTATAATCGTACCGATGATTGAGATAATCGCCAGAGTAATGAGGAGAAACATGGTCAGTCTGAGCGAAGAGAAAAAGTCCGTAATACCTCTGAATATTGATGAATCTTTTATTTCCAAAGTAGTGCTCCTTGTCTGTAATTACCTGCATATTTCTGTAGTAACCCGCCAGAGAAGCTGAAGAATCGGATGTAACCGCAAAGACCCCTGAATTCGCCAAGAAAATCGAAGAAGCATGGTGATTATTAATCACCATGAAGGGTGATTCCTTCAACTGTAGCCATCAACCTTCAGCCTTTAGTCAGAAATAGTTACAAATCAGGAGCAGCTTTGTGGAGGGACAAAAATGGTGAGATAAACCTCGGGGATATGTACGTATCTGCCTGGATGGAAAAGCTCTGTTGCAGAAATATTAACTCGCAAACCGGAGCAGGGTGGAGGCTCTGTCGAGTCAGGACAACACTCCTCACTTTCACAGCTATTATCGGCAGTATTATCCGGACAATGGTCTGACCGGTCTTGCGGCAGATCACTAAAGCCGTCTGTCGGTGCCATCTGACATACGGCCGGCTTCTGCCCTGCCTCAGATTTCAGGTCATGGGCAAAAGCGTTGAGCGGCAGCAAAAGAAGCGCAACAAGGAGAAGCATTAACATGAGATTTTTTTGAACTGTATTAATCATGAGTAAAATTGCCTAGATCCCCTTGAGTTTCCAGAGCGCCAATACACCAAACACCAGAAACATGAAGCCGGCAGTCCGATGTATCCAGCATAGCGGAATGAAACGAACCAGCTGTTTCCCTGCAAATATCCCCAAAAGCGACACCAGCCATAAGGCCAGAGTGGAGGAGGCAAAAACCATACTTATCCCCATCAGGCTGTCCGAGTGCCTGGCCGCCTGGCTGGCGGTCACAAGCTGGGTCTTGTCACCGAGTTCGGCCATGAAAATCATGATAAAGGCGGTGCGAAAAGCTGTAGCAGCAGTATGTGGCGGCGCTTCGTCATCTTCTACTGCACAAGCATGGCGCAGGGTACTGTAGCCGAAATAGAGAAAAAGCAGCGCCGAAACCAGTGTCACCCAGAAGATCGGCAGGAGCAGAAAGAGCACTTTCCCTACCAGTACAGCGGCCAGATTGAGCAGAACAAAGGCTGCTGCTATCCCGACAAAAATCCGCTGCCACGGATATCGAATCGCCAGAGCCATGGCAGTAAGCTGGGTCTTGTCACCCAGCTCCGCCAGAAAAATCAGGCCGAAGGTGCTTAAGAAAATAGTGCTTTCCATTCTGACCCTGTTGTTTTTAGTGTTAGCTTGCCCGGTAACCAAACCGACCCGGAATACCTGATTCCATTTCGCATTCAAGCGGCACCTTCGTTGGCTGCGTCGTCAGCTCCTCAACGTACTAATAATGTACGTCTGCGTCGCTTCCTCCTTGCCGCCTTGGTGTCATCCTGAATGCAAAACGGAATTACTGGAAGATGGTGGAGATGAATCAAACTACAACCGCTTGCAAATATATACAGTCAGCAGCAGCACTGATGTATTTCTGTCGACCATGACCTGGGAGTGGTGTTTCTTCGATATCCAGAAGTCCGGCTGCCGCAAGCATGTCAACATCCTTCTTGACACTGCTGCGATCACGATGGAGGCGGTGAGCAAGCGCAGTTATTGATGCCGGTTCCGCCTTGGCAGCCCTGAACAGTTCCAGGCGCACCGGACTCATCACTGCGAACATATCTCCCGGATCCTCGAAGGTCAGGGTATACTCCGGCTGTAGCGCTTCACCATGATCTATGGAACGAGCAATTTCACGTCCACGCTTGAAAAACTCTTCAACTGTTCCGGTTTTAACTGTTACGTTTCGCACAATACTCCTCCAGAATGGTTATCCATTCCCTTTCAAACCTTTGCTCAATCTCTTCAAAAGCAGCCGTATTCACAGACTCCACGTTTCCCATAAAATGCCGATGGTGTCCGTGCTGGTTGTCGTAGCCCAGCACCCGTCCATTGTCGCCGGAATAAACAAGATGGTTGATGTAGGCCAGATTATAGCGGGTTACGACGCCGTTTTCCTGCCACACCTCGTACCTGACCGTACCGTTGCCTCGTTTACGTGAGACCGCAAATGACCGGTCGATGATTTTAGTTTCAGCCATGAGATCTTATACCATGCCTGCGGTCTATTGACAATTACTTCGCCATCTGCTTCAGAAGCTGCTCCAGCTTGCGCAGCTCCTCGCCGTAGGCAGCCCAGTTGCCCTGGCGTTGCAGGTTGATCGCCTTCTCGTAAATACCCATCGCCTCCTTGGCCAGCACAGATGGAGATGCTTTCGCATCTGCCGTAGCTGACCTTGGCGCTACGGAAACACTCTTCTTCCCTCCAAAGAGCCGTTGCAGAGCCAGTTCTAGGTTCTCCTCCATTACTACCTCATCTCCGAAAGCGACAATTACCCTTTTGAGCTCAGGCAGACCAGCCTTGTCTGCTGCCAGAAAAAGCGGCTGAACATAGAGCAGCGACTTTTCAATCGGAATAACAAGCAGACTTCCACGGATAACTTCGGAGCCGCGCTGGTTCCAGAGGGTCAGCTGCTGTGAGATGAAGGAGTCCTGGTTGATCCTGGCATCTATCTGTTTAGGCCCATAGATCAGGCGATCTCGCGGGAAAGTGTAGGCGCGGATCTTTCCGTAATTCTCCCCGTCACAGCGGGCAGTCAGCCAGGCAGCCAGGTTGTCCCGGTTTGATGGGGTAAACGGCAAGAGCAGGACATACTCTTCCTTTTTTTCACCTGGCAGCTTCATGATCGTGTAATACGGCTCCATCGGCTTTTCACCCAGCACCGGAATCTGCCAGAGATTCTCTTTATTGTAGAAAACCTTCGGGTCTGTCATGTGGTAGGAGGCAAACATGGCTGCCTGAAGCTGGAGGAACTGATGCGGGTAGCGGACATGTTTCCGCAGATCTTCAGGCATTGCGGAGAGCGGTTTGAAGAGTCCGGGGAACATCTTGCTGTAAACTTTTGCCAGTACGTCTTTCTCGTCGCTGATGTAAAAATTGAGTGATCCGTCATAGGCATCCACAACCACCTTGACAGAGTTCCGCATGTAGTTGATCCCTCCCTTGACAGGCCGGGAGTAAGGGAGGCGATCCGAATAGGTATAGGCGTCAATAATCCATTTGAGCCCCCCTTTATCATCAACAACCATGTATGGATCGCCGTCAAAGCGGAGAAAGGGAGCCACCGCCTTTACCCTCTGATTAATGTTGCGGTTGTAGATGATCCGGCTTTCATTTGTAATGTCCGTGGAGAGCAGAATTTTTTCTGTCTTGAATCTGGCGGCAAAGATAGCCTTTTTGAGAACCGAATTGATCGGCACCCCACCCTTTCCGGCGTAGGTCGTGTTTATGTTGCCTGTTGCAGTCGGATAGCTGAATTCAGGAATTTTCGTCTTGACCACAACATAATCGTTGGACATCTCACCAAAATAGATTTCCGGCCTGGTCACCTTTATGTCAGCCAGGCTGACAGCCGGGATATCCTTGACGAAAAATTCCGGCAGACCCTCCTTGCTGATCCGGCTGACCGGGCCAAAGGTAATGCCGTTGCCGTGAGTGAATATGAGCCTTTCGTTGATCCAGTTTTTGCTCGGAAGATCCGCATAGGAGAGCTCTCTTGGCGAGAGCATTACCTGCGAATACTGGCCATTCACCATGTAGCGGTCATTATCCACATCGAAAAACTTGTAATAGGTTCTTATCTGCTGCAACTGGCTGTAAGTCTTTAAAAGAGGCGCATGATCCCAGAGGCGGATGTTCTTGATCGTTGCATCATTTGCAGCAATATCAACAGCAGAGAGCTTTGTGTCTACATCAAAGGGGATCGTTTCAATCTTGTCCAGATCGTAGCCATAGCGGGTGAATTTGAGGTTACTTTCGATATATGGCGTCTCAAGTGCCAGTTCATTCGGCGCAACCTTGAACTTCTGGAGCAGGCCGGGATAGACCCGAATACCAATTATGTACAGCGCAACAATAATTACAGGGGGCACCAGCATAATGCGCCAGGCTCCTTTCCAGATTCCGAATGCCAGCACCATGCCGACAACCGGAGTCAGAAAAGTCAGCGCCCTGTAAGTAAGCAGGCGGGAGTTAACATCAACATATCCTGTGCCGGAAAATGCGCCACTCTTTGAAAGCATCAGTCTGAAACTGTCCAGGTAAAAACCGGCTGCGATTACGCATACGAAGATCCCGACCAGAACAGCCAGATGCCGACGAACCTTTTC
The DNA here is from genome assembly GCA_031401815.1 of Geobacteraceae bacterium. Classification (GTDB taxonomy): domain Bacteria; phylum Desulfobacterota; class Desulfuromonadia; order Geobacterales; family DSM-12255; genus JANNRW01. The sequence continues at coordinate 7,932 of JANNRW010000061.1, forward strand.
ATCAACCGTAACACCCTGCTCAGTCAGGATGATGCCACCCCGAACAAAGTAGACTGCTGCGGCCAGGGCGGCACTTGCCAGCAGAATGAACCCGGCAAAACCTTTGATCAGCTCCCAGAACGGCAGGCTGAACATATAGAAGCCGATATCCCTGCCAATAACCGGATCAACTATACCTACATTCACCCTGTTCGTGAAAAGCAGAACCTCGTCCCACTGCATTGCACCCCAGTTACCCGCCAGGAGCGCGAGGACAAGACTGGTCACTATTGCCAGAGGCTTGATAAAACGCGCCGCTTCATCCCTGTTTACCCGGAGGTTCCCACCACCCACGACAAAAAAACCTGTGAGGGGAAAGTTAACCCTGTTCGCATACAGAAGATTTATCATCACAAGAACAAACAGAGTCGTACCGAAGAAGACTCCTACGCCTGCCTTGGCATAGAGTGCGGTCATAAATACCGATGAGAAACCGGTCTCTACAAAAAAGAGCCAATCAGTATAGATCGCGATCAGTGTAGAAGCGAACATGAGGATCAAGGCAGCTAAAACAAGCATGATAGTGAATCTGTTTTTCATTAACATAATGAAGCCCCTTTTTGATTGTATCTTCCTGTCTTGAAGCTGGCTAATTGACTAATTTCACTTTTCAACTGCCTGTTCCAGATGAGGTTGATGAAGTTTGACCGGAGTGCCACGCCTGAGTCTCAAATTGAGCATTTCAACAATGACCGAGAAGGCCATGGCAAAATAAATGTACCCTTTGGGTATATGCATGTCAAACCCATCACCTATAAGCGCTACGCCGATCAGGAGCAAAAAACTCAGCGCAAGCATTTTGATGGTTGGATGTTTTTCTACAAACGCGCTGATTTTTCCTGAAAAAAGCATCATGAACACGACAGCGATAACTACTGCCGCAACCATGACAGCAAGCTGGCTGGCCATTCCAAGAGCAGTTATGATTGAATCCAGGGAAAAAACAATGTCCAGAAGGAGTATTTGAACAATCACAGAGCCAAAGGTTACACCTACACGAGCAGATGATATCACCTCATCACCTTCAAGCTTCTCGTGTATCTCCATGGTGCTCTTCCAGAGCAGAAAGAGCCCACCGGAAATCAGGATCAGATCCCGTCCGGAAATCTCGTTCCCCATGACAGTAAAGAGCGGCGCAGTGAGCCCCATCAGCCAGGTAAGCGAAAAGAGCAGCGCAACCCGGATGAACATGGCTAACCCTAGTCCAATCAGCCTGGCCTTCTCCTGCTGATGCAGAGGGAGCTTGCTCGCCTGAATCGAAATGAAGATGATGTTGTCAATGCCAAGAACTATCTCCAGGGCGCTAAGTGTCACCAGCGCCATCCATACCTGCGGGTCAGTCAACCAATCCATGTGGCTCAACTCCTGTGATAATATTTCTAAGTGGTTATCTAGTTCACTCAAGTTACAATCTGAAGATGTCCCCCCTCCCTTGACGGGAGGGGGTTAGGGGGTGGGTGAAGTTGCAGCCGACTGATATCATGGCACCTTCCCCCCCACCCTAGCCCTCCCCCGCCAGGGGGGAGGGGATGTTTTGATTCTTTAAAGGCTTTACTTGAGCCAAGAGCATAACCAGTTTTTCTATTTCTGATTAATACCTGACAATCGCCACGAATTATTCCCTACTGGCCGTGTAAATGTCCAGAACTCCTCGAACTTTACCGGCTCGGCTTTACTGCCGGATACAACAGCTCCGGTTGCTTCGTCAGTTGTATAATCGAGCAGATTTGCATAGATCGAAGTTGTTATGTAATCCTGTCCCGACTCCTGCCAGGCCTCGACAATATCCACATTTCTGACAGCAATATTCTCAAGCCTGTTGACCTGCTTATCACGCAGCAACTGATCCAGATCTGACTGGAATGTCTGTTTCATCTCTTCAGTCAAAAGCCCTGCTATTGGAGACAGGTCGCGATTCATCCAGGCTCCCTGAATTTTGAAGAAGTTGTCCATCGCTGCGTCATTGAAGCGGTTTTCATCAAAAGAAGAGTCCATTTGACGAATTCGGACAAGACCTGTCGCCACTTCATCCACTGCCGGTTCATTAAGTTGTGGTGTGCTGAAAAGGGGGATTACCGACTCTCTCTGATTGACACTCTGCTGATAGACACCCTGTCCGGCTGGCACCAACTCGTTTTCAGCACGCTTTTTCTTGATGTAGCGGTAGATAAGGTAGCCTCCACCTGCCAGAAGGATGATTTCAAACAGGCCAATACCTCCACCACCCCCGCCATGTCCCATACCCCCGCCCATGCCGCCACCGGCTCCGGCAAAGCTGCTGAACAGCATGCTTCCCAGCATCCCGCCTGCCAATCCACCGGCCATACTTCTCATAAAACCGCCACCCTGCTGCTGTGAAGGGAGCGGAGCAGGAGCAGCCTGTTGCTGCCTCGGCTGGGAAGTGGGGCTTGCTGGCCTTGAATAGCTGCGCGAAGCGCCACTGCCTGAAGAGCGGCTCCCGCCGGCTCTCGCATGTGCGCTCAGTTCCAGCACCGTGATACTCATAAACAGGACTGCTGCCAATATAGCAAATGACTTGATAAACTGTTTTTTCATTTAAACCTCCTTTTATTTGTACCTGCTAAGTATATTGACTCGTAATAACTCTTATCCCCCTCCCTCGACGGGAGGGGGTCAGGGGGTGGGTGAAGTTGCAACATGCTGACATCATGGCACCTTCCCACCACCCTAACCCTCCCCCGCCAGGGGGGAGGGGACTTG
>JANNRW010000062.1:0-35863 GCA_031401815.1 Geobacteraceae bacterium
GTTTTCGGCATCCATGCGGTTCATGGTTTGACCTCCTTATTGTTTATCACAGCAACAAGTCCACAGTAGTAATTCGGCTCGCTGTAATTTATCTGGAAGTGTTCATTGTCCCAGCGAACACCATCGATAAAATTGGCACTCTTCAACGCGTTCATTACATGGTTATTGGTAGACATAGTTTACTCCAGATGAGCTTTTCCCCAACTTCACTGAGTCTCATCCATTGTCATAAGCTGAATCATCTTGACGATTTGGTTGTTTGTTCTCAGCCCTCTTTTTTCCTGAACCTTAACTTCCACCTTCAGATGTTTCAGAAGTACTTTGGATGAAAGTATCTCGATCTCAAGGTCTCTAAGCATCGGAGCTATCTTCTCAGCCAAGCCAAACCCTCTGGAAAACGCAACAACACAGCGAACTTTCCTGCTGCCATCCATAAGCCAAGCGTAGTGCTCAACTGCCTTGAGGTACTCTTTCACCCGGTCAAAATAGTTCTTCAGAGAGGCCAGTTTCTCTTCATGCACAGAACCGTCACCATGATGCCTGACCTTGTCATTCAGATTGGCTGTGACGCTGATAATCACGACCTCCTGGGCATTTATAGCCAAAACATCAATATCCTGATAGCCACGTTGTTGCTTCCCATCTCCCCTTACCCAGAACCATTTGTTTGAAGAGGTGATGTAGCCGTTGAGTTGATAGTAAAGTTCCACCAGAGCTTCAAAAGGATCGGTAGGTGGGCTGTCGGCGGATGGGTAGCTTTGAATCATAAGGGCTGATAGTTCGTTCATCTCAAAGCTCCTTGGTTTGATTGTTAATCACCATTCAATAAACTTTGCCATACTGCCACAATGCCATGTCTATCTGCTTGTACGTGTACACCTCCAACCCGGAACACCGTCTGAACTCATCGACAAGAGCTTTGAATTTTGGAGGGCACCGGCTGTATCCATTTCTTCATACTACCTCAAGCAAACCGAGAAAATACTCTTTAGGAAATTCGGATGGATTTGTATGCGGGATAAGTTGGTTATTAAATTTCACATTATGCTTTTCAATCCCCTGCAACCATTCGGCATTTTCCGGACGAGCAGTTGTCAAAATCAAGAGCCAACGCTTACCCGATTCAGAAAGATTACGAAGAGCGGCTACGTCTTTGGAAATTCCGACTGTCGTTTTATCTCCAAAATAAAAGGCTGGCCCATACTTGTTACCCCCTTGTTTTCCTATTAGCCAATGCTTAAGCTCAACCCAGTGAGTTGTGTCACCAATAACTATTTTGATATCTATACGTTTTGCGCCGATCCTTATCTCTCTATTGAATTTAGTCGATCCGCCTTTTTGCTCTAATTGTTCAAGAGCTGTCAGCAACTCTCCTTTGAACCACCCTTCAAGCTGAACACCATGTTTACAGAAGCATATGAATTGTGAAAGTAACGGATCAAAGTGATTTCGAAGCTTGGGCATTAGTTCAATCATCTGGGTTTCCTTTTGACTGCTCATAGAAGGCTATCCCTTGGAATGTGTTAAACAGGCAACTTATCCCACCGGTTTCTGTGTTCTGTAATACGCCCCCAATTGACGCCATCCATTCCAGGCTTGTAAGGTTGGCCGTCTTTTCTTGTCGTTGGCATATCCTTCCATATATCAATGATTTCTTGATGCGATAACACGAAGAATTCAAGAGGCTTTTCATTCTCTGGGGGGATAAAAACAATAACGAAGAAAAAGTCATCACTGCCCTTTTCTACTCTCAGCAATTTATTCTGAATAAGTATGAACGTCTTACTGGACAAGCTCTTCACCTGCACTTTCATTGGGTTTTCTTTTGGCGATGAACAAAGAAGGTCGAAGGAAGGAGTATTACCTAAAGTTAGAGTAGTGTCATAACTTCTACGAGAAAGTTCTGCTGCAACAGCCAATGCTCCTGCCCAACCTGTGTGATGTCTTGATCTGCTCATGTTAAATCTCCTTTTAGTGCCTGAGTATATGAACTTTCCTCCCACCTTCGCCAACGTGCAACAGTACCACGACATCGGCCGTGCGCTCAATTGTATTGTCCAAGAGATCGGTCAGTTCGGGCTTACTTTCCTGGCTGGGATCAGCCGAACGCCTAAAAAAACAGCTAACCACCACCGGCACCTTCAATTCAACAGCCAACCGCTTCAACCCCTCCCCCTTGTCACCCTCCACATCATCCAGCAGCCCCAGGTTGTCAATCAACACCAGCTTGATCTCCCGCTTGCTTTGAATCCTCAGCAGATGCTGCCTTATGGTTTCTGCGGAAATGTACGGAGCGTTATCAAAATCGTTATGAGGATTCTCGGGTGAGATCAGAACAGTACTGCCCTTTGCAGCTGTTTCGCTCATTTGCTGGAGTTGCTGCAGGAGGGTAGTCTTGCCGCTGCCCAGGCGACCGGCAATGCAGATGAGATTGCCGGGTTGGAGATACTTTGTTATTTGTTCGCCGTCAAAGCTGGTCGATAGTAATGTCATGTCAGCGCTCCTTGAATCTTCACAAACAGCCGCCGCCAGAAATAGCTTCTGACCATGGAAACCGCAGTAAAGATGATCGTCAGCCAGAAGTTCTGACTGGTGGAAACTGACACTCCAAAGAGCGGAAACACCACAACTGATGTCATCCAGCCGACGCCGATCCCCGAAATATTGTTGAGCGAGCACTCGACAAAGCTGGCGGTTTTTGATTGTGACATGAATCCCCTCCTGATGGTGATAGTTTAGAGTTACACCGGGGATGTGACATTTTCAGACAATTTGAAGTGAGTATTTTATTGCTGATCAACAAGAAAAAATATAGGGGATGATGTATGATTATGATATACAATTATGACATCACTATTTGATTGCGGAGGCATCAATCATGAGATCAAGCGTTCCTTGTACCCTTCGGTTGGAAGAGGAAATCTACACTCGTATCAAGGAAATTGCCAAGGCACGGCACACCTCATTTACCGCTTTTGTTCAGGGTGTGCTTGCTGATGTTTTGAAAAACGAGGAACAGAAGGCGTTGTATGAAGCGTTCTCGCAAGTTGGGGATGATGCGTATGTGGAGTTTGCACTGTCTGCCCAGCAGGAGGTAATCGACCGTCATGAGTAAGCTGCCGAAACGTGGTGAAATCTGGCTCCTCGACTGGTCTCCGTCCCGGGGCTCTGAACAAGCCGGTTTCCGCCCAGCGCTGATCATCCAGACCGATGCCGCCAACAATAATCCGGGTTATCCGAACACAATTGTTCTGGCTGTCAGCAGCAAAGGGAAACCGGTCCCCTTTCACGTGGCACTCCAACCTGGCCGCAGCAATGGCTTGACAGAAGCATCATTCGTCAAGTGCGAACAGATATTGACTGTCGCCAAAGAGCGTCTTGTCAAGAAGCTGGGGAGCATCAGTGAGAAGGAACTACAGCAGATCAAGCATGCAGTGAGACTGGTGCTTGAGGTTGGTTAGGAAGAAATACTTGGCTAAGACAATGTCGGTAAAAACTGTAATAAGAGTGGATACTCACTTGGCTGACGAGGCCGTAAGTATATTCGGCGTAAAGAGCCGCACCGCGGCGGTCACGCGGCTCTACAAGAAATTGTAGCGTTAAAGAAGTTTCAGAACCCGATGAAAAAGCATGCTGGTAAACTTGCCTTCGAGGGTCACGGCGAGTAATCTCATTATCTTGGAGGTTTGGTAGCTTAGATTAAGTGGCTACCGATTTATTTGTTTAAGGTCGTTAAACAAACAATTACTCCAGATCTGATGATTTTTAATAAAATCCAAATAGCTCAAGTCGTTAGCGGCATTAAGGTCTTTGATCATTTCTTCAAGAGACAGTACATCGTGAATTTTTGAATATATTTCATGCGCTCGAATTGATTTTAACCCCTCGTCAGAGAGGCTTCCCCAGATTAAGATAACTCCGTCTGCTATATCGTGACTATGACCCGAAATTGAAATCTTAAATTTTTTCGGGTCATTTGCCATACCTAAAAACACATCTTTGAAGGCAACCTTACTATGATGATCAAGCTGACAGCTATTTTCCAACGTCAGGTGCTTATAGCTATCGTACTCTAATTCACATTTCATCTCAGCAACATAGATGCCTTCCGGATTCTTAAGAGTAAAATCAAGCGTAAAACGCTTGCCATTATATAGAATAGTAGGCCGGCCTAAATTTTCATAGTTTTTGTATTTGTTCTCAGATGGCAATTTGCACCATATACTAACAATCTTCTCGGAAAAAATACCGAATACACGAGAGAGGAATTTGTCTCTCATGCTGTTCAATTGTCTCACTGTTTCATCTTGCTCTTTATCTACCGTCTTGAAAATATCCTTCAAAACTTTTGTGGTCATCGCTATCTCCGTCAACAAAGTAGTTTCGCAGTTTATAATTATAGAGCCAACTCCCGCACACTCTCCAGAATCCTCACCATAGCCAGCGTATCCAGCTTGCAATACTTCAGCAACTCATTCCTGATCCGTTCGACTTCAGCCGGATCATCCGTAGCACTCATCTTATGCCATGCCTCCATGGCATCTCCGCCATTAGCTACTCCATCAAGGTTTTCATAAGACAGCTCCGGCGCAAGCAGCGGCAGGATCGGCTTGATGGAGTAGGAGCCTTTGGCCTGCCAGGGGTAGATATCCCGGCTTTTGAACGGCTGCATCAGATCTCGAAAGTTTGTTATCCGCTGCTCTACCTGTGCCCGCTTGTCCGGGAAAAACTCGGCCAGTCTTTTTAACACGCCAATCTCGAAGGACTGGTTCCAGGCGATGATGCAGGCACCTGCAGGTATTCGCGCCAGCAGGGTGGCCAGCAACTCATCTCGCGGGTCTTTACCTGCCTCGGCCAGGTATTCATAATGGCTCAATTCCGCATCAGGAGATCCCTGTATGTGCAACGAATACTGAAACGGAATCTGCTGGTATGGCCGGCAACCGACAAAGGGAGGGACTGCATCCATGAAGGTTTCAAAATCGAGGAAGCAGAGCGGGTACCAGAGGCCGTTGAGAAAACTTTTCACTTTCTTCTTATTGATGTGGTCGCGCTGGTTCAGGGTCGCCTCCACCTGAAAACGTTGAGTGCTGTTAAGCATCTCCAGCGGGATGTCTTCTTGCCTTATAATCCCTTGCCGATAAAGTGCGAACTTGTCAGCACCACGGCCACGCAGATCAAAAACTGAATCTTCCGGGATATGCTGCCAGCAGTGTCCCTTGAAGTCGCATGGGTAGGGATCGTCACACTGTCTGCCGATGTCAATCGTCGGCATGTCACCGGCGAGCATAGCTCTCTGAGCCGCAAGTTCGTCACTTATGTTTGGCTGCAGATCCTGCGCTTGCCCGGTTATATCGGTGCAGGCGAAGAGCTGCTGAATATCCAGGTCGCCAAAACGTGTGTACTGATTGTTGATGTGGACGATAGCAACCTTGGAAATGTCCAGTCCCGCTCCGGTCAGCACCCGGTATTGCAGGGCGGCATCAAAGATATGCACGTCCTTGACCTCGGTGGAACCTTTGACCTCGTAGATCTCCCAGCCACGTACCCCTTGATGCAGAATATCCACTTTGACGAAGACGCCGTCATAGAGGAAAGTCGCTTCATAGATTGTTTCTGTTTCGTTCGCGATTCCAAATTTGGTCTTGTCTATCTGCTCCTGATGCGACAGCCCTTCATAGGGGATTTCAATGCCACCCGCAAACAGCTGTTGCGCCAGAATACCTACATCAGTGCCAGTCTGGAAGACCGCCTGCTGGGCATCTGACAACGTGTCCTTCAACTCGGGCCGGTTCTTGTGCAGCCAGAGTGATTTGTGACACTGTCGGCCACGGATAAAAAGTGATTTACTGAGATATGAGGTCGCCACAGGGCAGGCTCCTTTTGACTGCTTGCTTCTAGCTTTGGATATTGCTAATCTCCGGTTACCATACCACAGTGACAAAACCAGTCACACCGGAATGTTTTTTTCAGGAGGGGGAATATGTCATGGGGAAAGCATCTTATTACAATGCTCAGAGCTGTTGATTTTTTGGCTCGACCGGGCGGGGCGACCATGGTCGAACTTGGCGAAGCGCTGGAAGTTGATCGCAGAACGGCCTACCGTATGCGTGATACCTTGGAGGAACTGGGTTTTCCGCTCTATGAAGATTCATCCAGCCTTGATGGCAAAAAACGCTACCGTTTCGAAGAGTCATACCTGAAGAAACTACCTCATCTGAACCTGCCGGAACTGAACCTGTCTCTTTCCGAATTAATAGCCCTATATTTCATCCGCAGTAACGCCAGGATGTTCAGTGGCACTGATATTGAGCGGAACATTGAATCAGCCTTTGCCAAACTGGATGTTTTCATGCCGGATGGGCTTGCAAGCAAGCTGGAGAAGGTCAAGACCCTGTTCGTGCCGACAACCAAGTTTGCCAAGGACTACAACGAGAAGCAAGAGATCATTGAAACCCTGACCGACGCCATCTTCCGGCAGCAGACCTGTCTGGTAGAATACCACTCTTTCCACGATGACAAGATAAAAGGCTTCAAGATCGATCCGCTGAGATTCTTTGAGCGGGACGGCGGTTTGTATCTGTTCGTAAGAGCCACTAAGTACGGACATATCCGGGTGCTGGCAGTGGAGCGGATTCAGAAACTGACGACAACTGAATTAACCTTCACACAGCCGGAGGATTTCGCCCCTGACGTACTGCTGGAGAATGCCTTCAGCATTGTCTACGACGAACCGGTTGAAGTAAAAATCCGCTTTTCTGCGGATGTAGCACGTTACATCAGAGAGCGTCGATGGGCAAAAGAGCAGATCATTACCGAAGAATCTGGTGGAGAGATAGTCATACAGATGAAGACATCGGGCTGGATGGATGTGAAGAAATGGATACTCTCTTTCGGTGCAGAGGCTGAATTGCTGGAACCAGGTGAATACAGAAAAGAGATAATTGAAGAGCTTGTTAAGTCGTCTAAGTTGTACACCTGATTACGCCTGTTCGTACAATAATAAACTCTTGATCAAATAAGGAAGAACCATTATGAAAAACATCAGCGGTTTGAAGCTGGGCATTGCTGCCCTGGCGGTCTATATTTTTGGAGGTGTCGGAGTTTTCGGTGGTATCTGGCTGATTGTCTTTAAAAGAGGAGTGGACTTGTGGGGACTTGGGGCAGGGCATACCATCGGTTATCTGCTGCTCTGTGTGGGGGTGGCTTTCTCGATCCTGGGGGTAATTATGATGCGGATCTTCAGGAATCGGGGGTTGGGATAAAGAGTAAATACACATTATAAAAAGCGGAGATCGACTTGGTCGATAGCGTGGACTTTGTGGACGTATTGGATCTGGTTTGGTGATGGAGGTTTTCTATGGCTGATGGGGAAGGGTTGATTCCTAAGCATGGCGGTTATCGTAAGCTGAAGAGCTTTCAGATTGCCCAGCTGGTCTTTGATGTGACGGTGCGGTTTTGCGAGCGCTATGTTGACAAGTTCAGCCGCACACGCGACCAGATGGTGCAGGCGGCGCGCAGTGGCGTGCAGAACATCGCCGAGGGGAGCCAAGCTTCCGGCACTTCCAAGAAGACTGAGCTGAAGCTGACCAATGTGGCTCGGGCCAGTCTGGAAGAACTGAAGCTGGACTATGAAGACTTTTTGCGGCAGCGGGAGCTGCCGATTTGGGAGCGGGAAGACCCGCGGCGGAAGGGGTTGGTGGCGCGGCGGTGTGGTAGTGCGGATGAGGTGGCGGGGTGGTGCAGGGAAATCTATGGACAGCATGGACTTGGTGGACGTAATGGACTTGATGGACAGTCCACATCGTCCACGTCGTCCATGATGTCCACCGCGTCCACAAGACCGTCCTACCCCGAAATTTCCGCCAACGCTGCTCTCACCCTCCTCGCTGTCGCCTGCTCACTGCTGGACCGCCAGCTGGCGGCTCAGGCCGAAGCCTTTGAAAAAAAGGGGGGCTTCACCGAGCGGCTCTACCGCACCCGCACCCAGGCCAAGAGAAAACCATGACCGGTTTCCGCTTCAACGAAAAACAGCTCTCCCAGATCCCCGCCCTGCAACTTCTGATCAACCTGGGTTACGAATACCTCCCCCCGGAAAAGGCTCTTGCCCAGAGGCAGGGGAAGACCGGCAATGTGCTGCTGGAAGGATGGGGCGGTGGTGCCGCTGCTCTACGAGGGGCGGCTGGTTGAGCTTTGGTGTAATAAAAGGGCGCTTCTCATGAAGAAGCGCCCTTTCGTATATACAAAGCTATTATGACTACCTACGGATAAAGTGCCATGAGCTCCAGCCCCATATTCTCAGGCAGACCCTCCATGATGTTCATGTTCTGGATCGCCTGTCCGGCAGCCCCTTTGACCAGATTGTCGATGGCTGTAACAACTATGATTCGACCGGTTCGCCTGTCCACTGTAAGCCCGATATCACAGAAGTTGCTCCCACGGACAAAGGCTGTGGAGGGGAATGATCCCTCTGGCAGCACCCGGACGAAGGCTTCGCCGTCATATAGTTCGTTGTAGAGCTTCAGAAGCCCGGCTGTTGTGACTATCCCTTTTGGCATTGCGTAGATAGTGGATAGAATTCCCCGATCCATCGGCACGAGATGGGGGGTGAAAGTGACAGCTACCTTTTTACCCGCAAGCAGGGACAGTTCCTGGTCTATCTCCGGAATATGCCGGTGCACCCCTCCGACGCCGTATGCCTTGAAACCGTCATTTACCTCGCAGTAGAGGTTGTCAACCTTTGCGCTCCTGCCAGCGCCGGAGACTCCGGATTTGCTGTCAACAATAATGCTGTCAGCGTCGATCACCCCTTTTTTCAGCAGCGGCATAAGACCCAGAATAACGCTGGTCGGGTAGCAGCCCGGATTGGCGACGAGTTCGGCCGGTGCGATTTCGTCTCTTCTGATTTCCGGAAGACCGTAAACCGCTTTTCCCAGGAGATGGGGATTCATATGTGGTTCGTACCACTCCCCATAAACTGAAGGATCATGCAGTCGATAATCAGCAGAGAGATCAACGACCTTTTTCCCGAGTTCAAGAAATGTCGGCACGACCTCCATGGCAGCCTTGTGCGGCAGGGCAGTAAAGATCAGATCCGCTTTTTCCGCGATCCTCACAGGCTCCAGATTCTCCAGCAGAAGATCACATCGACCCAGCGCAGAGGGGAATACAGTTGAGAGCCGTTTACCGGCATTCTGCTCGGAAGTTACGCAGGTAACAGCAGCCTCCGGGTGGCCATGAAGCAGTCGGATCAATTCGATACCGGTGTAACCGCTGGCACCGACAACAGCAACTTTAAGCATGGCAAGCTCCTTTCAAGTAACAATAGGGGATTAGGCTGAAGGCTGAAGGTTATTAGCTAAGACAATCGGCAATCATTTTCACCCTGTTATAATAGCTTGGGTTTCGAAGTTGTTAATGGTTTATTCAGCCTTCAGCCTTCAGCCTTCAGCCTTCAGCCTTCAGTCTGAACTCTCAAGTTCACTCAGAAACATGTCAACAGTCCTTAGATCATTCATTCCGGCAAACTCTCGATAGTTGTCAACTGTATCCGGATCAAGCCCTCTATAGAAGCGGGGACGCCTCATTCTCAGCCCCATAAGGAGCTTGTCAGTCGCATAGTTATCGCTATCAAGAGGTTTTGCCCGATCCTGTAGCTCCATGATGAGCGAATAGCCTAGAGAGAAGAGTCTCCTCAGGTGCTCCCCTTTCAGGATTTCGACAGCTTTATCATCAGACTCTGCACATAGAAATTCAAGAGCAATATTCAGGTAATTGCAGATCCGCTCCAGAACAGGAACCATCTTTTCGTGGTCTGCAGGTGTAATCCCTTCTGCTACCACGGCGCTGTTTGTCAGATAGCGAAACTCCTGCCTCAGAGCCGGAGTGTCTGCTCTGGCAAAGGCTCTGCTGAAAAAGGAGGGTTGCTTGCCAAGCAGGGCAGGGGATTGAAAGACAATATCCTCTATTGCAGGGGGTAATTTACCGGTATCCGGAATAAACCGTTTAGTTGCTATCCGGGAGTAGAGCGAGGCGCTTTCGGCTAAAGGCGGGAATCCTTCGTCAGCGAGGCGATTGTTACGAAACTGGAGAGCCTGCTCTTCAAGTTCAGACAGAAATTCGTTTTCCACCCCCATCATCAGTGACTGGTAGAGAGCATGGTTCTCTCGATAGATCAGATCAAGCAGCCTCAGTACAAACTGGCTGTGATCAATATCAAGGAGTCTTATGAAGTAGATCTGGTCAAAGGAGTGATCCCACTCCCCCTGAAGATCTTCACTGCCGACTACGTCGCCAAGCCCCCCCCCAACTGTTATGCTCTTCTTCAGAAAAATCAGAAGCAGCTCCTGGTCAATCTCTTCCAGAATCTGTACAGCTCTCTCTTCTCCTGCCGAAAAGAGAAGCTCAAGCCACTTTACTGTTTTTTCGATTGAAATGGTCCACTGATCCCACAGTTCCCAGTCAAAAATGAATCTTATCTGCTCAGTCCGCGCCATCTGGAAGATTTCCAGTGAGTTTTCCGCTCCTACATCATGGAGTATCTGATAGATATCTTCGGAGGGGAGCGACCGGATCAGGGCGGCAGGTCTTGGTTCCGAAAGGATCATTCGAAGTTTTGAGCTGCCCGAAAGGTTGTGCAGATATTCAATTTTGGCTTTCAGTCCTAGAGCCGAAAACTCTTCTGCGGTCAAACGCTCTCCCTGGAGAAGTAAAAGGCCAGGGTTTGATTTATTGCTTGTCATCAGTTAATTACCCGATTTCCCTATAAGTATTTCGATTGTTTTACCCTCTTTGGAAAATATTACCCTGTCAGGCAGGATTTCCTCAATCAGAAATCCGTTTATTGAAGTTGAAATTGCTGAAGGCTGGCCATTGATGATAGCCAGCCGGTCGGCGCTGTCCTTGTTCCAGGCAATTCCGGAAACAGTAAGAGCAGCAGTTGGTGGATCTCCTGCCAGGAGAGGCTGTGGCTTCTTCACAGGCAGAGAGGACGGGAAAGAGGCTGATGCAGGTAGTGATACAGGCAGTTTTGCCTCAACCGGGTCTACCGGAAGTGGCTTTTCCGGAGAGGGTGCGGAGAGAGGAGGGGGTGAGGGGTACGGGACGCTATCTGGCAAAGGGGTGCTCTTCTGCGCTTTTCCCGGGGTTATTGTGATAACTGTAGCCTCTTCCTTTAAAGGGTTTGCTACAGGTGTATCCTTGCCGGGTGATACAGCGGTTGTCTGGTCAGCCCTGCTGTCAGTCAGACGATCACCTCTCCCGGTGATTACAAGTGTCGTAACAGTTGTTACAAGCAGCAGGAGGGCAACTACAACCCCTCCCCAGGCAAGAAGGGTAAAGCGCTGTTTTTCACCTCTTGATGTCAGGATTTCACGAGGGAGATCAATCGCTTCATCCCTGCGGAGAGACTTCTCCTCTTCCAGTTTTTTGAGAGCTTTCAGGATTGAACTCACTGCCTGCTCCTCTTCCCGGTTGATGAAAGGGGTTCCTTCAGAGTTTTGACCGAACTCTCCGGAGTACTCTGTTTATCTATGGAGCGTTTCATCATGAAGGTTGCCAGAGTAATGAACAGAAGTGCAAGACAGAGAGAGGCAGCTATTTTCCAGAGCGAAATACGGCCATTTCTGCGAAGCTCCCTGACAGCCTGGGTAGCTATGCTTCTGCTGATCTCTCTTGTTTCGTCACCGTATGCTATGAGAAGCGACCGGTCGCAAGCAATATTGATAAGCCGGGGAGATCCTTTGGAGAAGCTGTAGATCTGTTTCACTGCGGCATCCGGGAAATTCACTTTCCCCTTCCCCTGCGCAACTACCAGGCGGTGCTGAATGTAGGCACCGGTGTCAGTCAGATCCATCGGCAGAAGATGAAAGCTGACAGTGATTCGTTGCGCCAGTTGTCTTAGCTCCTCTTTTTCAAGCAGAGCCTGGAGCTCGGGCTGTCCGGCAAGAACAATCTGAATCAGTTTGTCAGTCTCTGTCTCCAGGTTTGAAATGAGCCGAATCTGTTCAAGCACCTTAGGGTCGAGATTCTGGGCTTCATCTATCACTAGAACTACGGTTCGCCCGGCTCCGTTCTCATGGAGGAGGAATCTGTTGAGTTCGTCAAGCAGGGCACCATTGCCAAGCCCTTCATGTTGGAGGCCAAATTCACGATTTATGTTTCCAAGCAGCTCCAGTGCCGAGAGACAAGGGTTCAGAATAAGGGCGGTTCGATAGTTTGCCTCATCCAGTTGCTCCAGCATGGTTCGAAGGACAGTAGTTTTACCTGTCCCAACTTCGCCGGTAAGAGTGATGAATCCGGCATGGCTGTTTATGCCGTAAAGCAGGTGTGCAAATGCTTCCTTGTGATGTTTGCTCAGATAGATGAATCTTGGATTCGGAGTGATATTGAACGGTTTTTCCTTTAAAGCGAAATAGTTGCAGTACATGATAGCAAACTCCGCCTATTTTGCGGCTCCGCCAGCATTTGCCGGAGGTAGAGGAGCAGCCGTCTTCTTATTTGCCATAATATCGAAGACCGTCAGTCCTTTGAGCATTTCGAGCGCACGTGACAGCTGATTATCTCTGGTAATATCATCACCAAGGGGAACAATTACCGGGCTCTTTTTATCCTTGAAAGTCTCCTTGGGAACAACCATCTCTTTGGGGCTCTCTTTTTCCGAGCCGTTTTTGAAGTGATTCTGAAGGTCTTTTTCTCTTATCTCCAGCTGTTTTTCTTCTGCTGGCGCCTGCGTGTCAGGCTGTTTCCCCTTTGCTGAAAGGTCGAGCGAGCCGACAATTATGTCAGGGGTAATCCCTTTTGCCTGAATTGAGCGCCCCTTTGGAGTGTAGTAGCGCGCAGTGGTTATTTTCAGGCCATATCCTTCACGAAGCGGGATTACTGACTGCACCGAGCCTTTGCCGTAGCTCTGAGTCCCCATGACTATGGCCCGGCCATGATCCTGAAGAGCACCGGCAAGTATCTCCGAAGCACTGGCGCTCCCGCCGTTAATCAGAACAACAATCGGATAGTGCGGCTCTTTTTCACCAACTCTTGCATAGTGGTTCATCTTTGACAGCTGTGCCCGCCCTTGCATGGTCACAATAGTGCCATCATCCTTCCCTTCCCCGATAAACTTTTCAGCAACCTGGGCTGCTGTTTCCACAAGCCCTCCAGGATTATTGCGCAGGTCGATTACCAGCCCTTTCAGACCATCAGGGTTTTCAGCATGCAGATTTCTGAGGGCATTGGTAAAATCTTCTCCGGTTCTCTCCTGAAACTGTATTATTCTGATGTAGCCGTAGCCTGAAACAAGGGTTCTGCTCTTCATGCTCTTTGTCTTGATGATATCGCGCACAAGTGGAAATTGCAGCGGTCTCTTATGCCCCTCTCTGATAATATGGAGGGTAACGCTTGTCCCTTTTGCTCCGCGCATCAAAGCCACAGATTGCGATATGGTCAGCCCTTTTGTAAGTCTTGAGTCTATTTTCCAGATATGGTCATTCGATTTGATCCCGGCTCGATAGGCCGGGGTGTCTTCGATAGGGGAGACAACGGTCAGCTTGTCATCCCGGATGTTTATTTCAATGCCAAGTCCGCCAAATGAGCCGGACATATGGATTTTCATCTCCTTGTAAGGCTCAGGCGGCATGAAAGCGCTGTGCGGGTCAAGCTTTGCCAGCATCCCTTCAATAGCGCCATGCAGCAGTTTTTTCTGATCAACCTCTTCGACATAGTGCTTCCTGACCAGGTCTATAACCTCTTTGACAAGCTTGAGCTGATCCTTCTCTATAATGGTGCTATTGCTCTTTTGTGTGCCGTAAAAACGGACTCCGGCATAAGCTATGAGGGTAAGGCAGATGATGAGGAGAATAATTTTTGTTTTGATACCCATAGGTGCGCTCTGCTCTCCCGTACTGTTCCATTTCAAACCATTATACTTACAGGTTTTTAAGCCGATATGTCAACCGATATAAAATTTGCATCACTCGTAAGGAAAGCCAGCAGTTTACCGGTGAATTAAGATTTTATGGGGCAAGAAGGTTAGTTAGGTGAAGAACACTTTATCCGTCGCTCGCGCGTGTTTTGTCGTGCGTTTTCAATGTGCTGCCTCATTGACTCCCAAGACAATCCTCACTTTACTAAACATGACTAAACTTTACTAAAAAGTTTTACTAGCCAGAACCCACATTGACTTTACAGAACTGCCTTTATTTACAATGGTATTGTCGCGATTCGCCATTGCATAGATGATATTTCTGACTTTGTTTTTCTTCTGTTGATCGTCTAAAGCGTCGGAAAGTTTGTCTAACAATAGATTCGTCCGGCATCTCAATCACGTTGATTCGGCCACGCGCCACTCATACGCCCGACATCCTGAGCAGTTCCGAGACGAAACCGACGACATCCGCCTGAATCTCCGAGTCCTCGACCCCGGTGGCAAAGAGCGCCACCCGCATCGGCCCGAGCGCTCTTTCGTCAAGAAAATCCTCGCGCAGGATGCCGACGGCACGTCGGCCCGGTGCTGTGCCGATCAACGGGATAAGGTAGCTGGCGACGTCTTCCGTGCCGCTACCAAAGTTTCTCGTCATATAGTAAAGATCGTAGGCATCCTTGAATTTTCCGCGATTCCGGAATGCCAGCGCCTTCAGGATGATAAACGCACCCGGATTACACACGGGGATTTCACGCGATGCGGTTTCACCAAAAAGGGTTGTCCCGTCAAGCCTGACTCTAATCCGCTCATTAAATGCGATTTCAAGCCCCTGGATTAGAAGGCTTGGAACCAGTCCTCCGACAACAACAAGATCGTCCATATAATCGCCAAGTATGGTCGCTGCCGTAAGGGTAACGGCACGGATCAAGTCAGTCTGTTCGGTGGTATAGTCGGCTGCAGTTTGAAACATCATGGTAACTTCAGACTTTTCCGCAACTCGGTAGCGGCCTCTTCAGCCCGCTCCGGGAGGGATTTCAGATCAAGCCAGACCTGGATGCGATGAACACAGGGAATGTCGGAAGTGTGTTCTACACCGTAAAAGAGATCCGAGTCTTTCGGGATGATCAGCCACACATTGGCTCCGGAGGTATTCTCCCGGAAGCCGATCTGTTCCAGGATATGCTTGTCCGGCCACTCTTTCAGATACAAGGTAACAGTGCGAAACGCGGCAAACCTGGAATACAACCATGCCGCCCCCAGGCCGGTGGAGGCATGATCAACAGACAGATTTTTCAAGGCGCTGCTGATCTTCCCTTGAATCTCTTCCCCCGAACGCCCGGCCACATGGCCGCGAATAATCTCATGCTTCGTGAAATCGTACCCTTGCTGCCACGCATCCAGCATTACCTCTGCCTTGGCAACAATGAGTTTCCCCTGATTGTCACGGGAGATAAGCTGCTGGGCTTCAAGTGATTTAACGATCCGGCTGACAAATCCTTCTCCGAGACCTGTTTCACCCGCGAGTTCCCGTTGCGTCCAGACCCTGCCTATTTGATACAGCATGTGTCGGGCTATCCGTGAACTTTTCGGAGCAAAGGGGTTTTCATCGCGACCGGGTGAAATGAACTTGTTCTTTTCGCCACGGACGAAGAGACGGAGGCCGGGGGCGGTAACATCGGCATTGCCCGAGAGATCCAACCAGGAAATACCAGCTTCGGCGCACTTGCCGATTCCGGTTTCTCCCATGAATGGGGTAACCAGCAGTCGAATATCGGAAGGTTTAGCGGGGTAACGAATCAAATGCTCAATGCCAGCGGCAACAGAGGCAACCAGGGACGATGACTTGAACTCCACAATGAACCGGAATTCACCTGCCTCGACAACGAGATCCGGACTGTATCTTTCGCTTTGCGAAGTCGCTGCAAGAGGCTCGTACTCAACTTTCCTGGCACTATCGCCAATGAGCTTCTCCAGCCGTTCAACAACATGTTGCAGCGCGCTCTTTTCGTGTGCAATCTTCATGCTTTACTTTTTACCATCACTTTACTTATTTGTAAAGCTAGTTGTTTTAGTAAAGTGCATACGCTTCATATCGCCTTTAACCTTCGATCCGCTACACTCCCGCCAACACCTGCCGGATCTCACCCATAATCTCCAGTATCCGCTGCTCTTTCCGGACAATATCCTCCACTAGCTGCTCCGGAGGCAGATGTTCGAAGTCATCTTTGCCGGTGGGATTCTTGATGTTCAGGTTGTAGCCGTTCTCGATGATCCGCTCTACCGGCACGCGCCAGGCGTGCTCGGTCTCCTCCCTGTTATTCCACCATGACAGGCAATCGGCAAACTCCTCGAACTGGACCGGCTAGGTTTTGGTGTAGTTCTTCCGTCCTTCCGGCAACGGTTGTTCATAGTACCAGACCTCTTTCGTTGGCCCGGAG
The DNA here is from genome assembly GCA_031401815.1 of Geobacteraceae bacterium. Lineage (GTDB taxonomy): Bacteria > Desulfobacterota > Desulfuromonadia > Geobacterales > DSM-12255 > JANNRW01. The sequence continues at coordinate 16,354 of JANNRW010000062.1, forward strand.
CGGTCGAAGAAAAGGAGGTTGGTGGGGATACCGGTATACGGGGCAAAAACGCCGTTGGGCAGACGCACAACGGTATGCAGATTGAAATCCTTGATCAGCCGTTCCTTGATTCTCCCACAGATGCCGTCGCCGAAGAGCACCCCATTGGGGACGACCACTCCGGCCCGACCGGGCCTTGGCTGACGTTTAAGCTTGCGCATGATCATCTGGAGGAAGAGCAACGTTGTTTCAGAAGTCTGCATCTCGGCAGGGAAGTTGTTCAGAATTCCGGTTCGGCGGAATTCCAGGGACAGTATATTTAATCCCAAGTCAACCATTTCCCAGTGAACACATCGACTACCCCATTTGTCAAATCGCCCAAACTTCAACCACCCACCCATTCATATCTTCACCCGTTGCAACATTTCAATTGCGCTGACATCCATCTTTGAAAAGGCGAACCATCTCTTCCCCAAGTCTTTCAGCGATGCACCAATGTGATAAATGTCATCATCGATAATGAGAAAATAGCAGTTTAAAACCCTATCAGGAATAGGGGGCGTTTTATTCCGGTGGTTTCGTTGCCGTGGGCAAGAATCAGATTCTTCTTTCCGTCAAATCCTTTGAATTGTTCACGACCCTTGCCGGGGCCACCTATTTCGATAACATACGATTCCGTATCGGATTGCACCAGGTAATCAGGGGTCTTGGCCCCTCTTGTCGATTTCAGATAGTTGAAGGAGATTCCTTTACAGATCATCATTTCCGCAAAAAATTCTTCCCTGATGGCGCCGATTGCATTCTCAAACGGCTGAAACAACAGCCGATACGGCAGACGCAGCAGTATTTTCGGCTCTTTCATGACATTTGTCCCGACAGGCATGACGCATTTCAACACAAATGCCTGCTCAAGAAGATGCACATACTGCTCCGCCTTATACTTGGTGATTTTCAGGTTATTCGAAAGTGACGAATAATTGATTCCGTCCGGGGGCGAAGAGCCAATAAGGCGCACCATCTTGTGCAAAATGGGAATTTCGTATGTCAGCAGCCTGCCGATCATCGGTATGTCGCTGGTAATGATTTTGTCAAGGATGTTTCCCAGGAGCGGTAGTATGTTTGGCTCTTCGAGAGCAAAGGGGAACAGCCCGCCTTTCAGAAAGCTTTCGAAATGGATTTCCTGACGTATATGTGCTGCGTCCCATTGCTTCTCCAAGAGTTGCATGACAGACAGCGAGGGCAGTTCGAGTTCCTTGGTGAAATAGAGGAATTCCCGAAAACTGAAGGGATTGATAGCGACCAGATTTACCCTTCTGGATAGATCGAAGGCGGTTTCATGGAGCGACAGGGCGACGGAACTGGAAAAAACGATGCGCACTTCCAGGAAGTCGTACGCTTTTTTCAGCTCCCGTGCATACTGTTTTTCATGATGTATTTCATCAATGAGGAAAAGAGAGAATTTGTATTTTTCATGGAGGGTCTGAATGGCTTGGAACAGGCCACCAGTCTCAACAGCATCCAGCGAGATGTAGCAGGCGGTATCCTCAAAATGAGCAAGAAGCTGTTTCAGAATTACGGTTTTCCCCGAACCACGAGATCCGACAAGGCCAATCTGGTGCTTGCCGATGTCGTCGAAAATCTTCTGAAACACATATCGTTTACGCTGGTGCGACTTTCCTTGGGCCAGGGCAATTTCATTCAGTTGGAGAATTGTTGAAATATCCATGAGCTGATCATACGCTTCAGATACATTTTAGTCAATTATTTACCATAATACATATCATATTAGAAAATGATTGGACAAAAGCACCGCATGCCATCACCTGATATTCCCCAAGTCAACCATTTACCAGTGAACAGATCGCCCCCCGGCCTGAACTAATTCACTCATAGCTTCATTTTCCTTCGCGTTCTTTGCGTCTGCGGTTCAAATGCTTTTTCTAAGATTATTGATCAATAACAAATCAATATCCCAGACTTAGAATCCCGCGTAGAGCAATGTTTGCAACTCATTCACCGCTTCCCGGAGCTTTTCCGCCCCACCGAAATACCCGGCAATCTCAATCACATTCCCACGCTCAGATATTGGCGGAACTTTCAAGATGTCCGGCAGCACAAATTTTCGACAGGTATCGGCTTCGTTGCTCATGTGAGTAGCCTTGATTAAGTTCTTTTCGGTGAAATCAGTTCCGAATTATTCTTTCTGCACTCTTTTCTTGTCCACACCGCAAATTTCGCCGGTTACAGGCGGAATCTGGTAATACTCCCCTCGTGCAGCCCTTTCAGTTTGGTATTGTTCAGATTAATGAAACGCTGCCGGTCTCACCTGTACCTGTCGTTAAAGTGTATTTAAGACGTGACAATACATTTTTTGTCGTAAAAATCAATTTATACGACAACATCATGTAATAAAATGATTTCTCTTTCGCTGATGTCGATGATTGACAAAAACGACAAGCACTGTGAGAATATATAAACTAATTTACAGCGCGAGGTTTTTCATTGAACGGTTTTCTGGTTGAACTTTTTGTTATTGCCATCCTTATCATGGTCAACGGTTTTTTTGCCTGTGCCGAGTTTGCCATTGTCTCTATCCGGAAGAGCCGGGTTGCCCAGATGATTGCCAATGGCGATCAGAGGGCAAAAGCGGTTGAAACCCTTCAGGACAATCCCCACCGGCTGCTGGCAATAGTACAGATCGGCGTTACGGTTGTCGGCTCCTCGGCTTCCGCAGTCGGCGGTATTGTTGCCATCACGCACTTGAAACCGATCCTGGAAAGCTCTTCCATAGAACTGCTGCACAATGGTGCAGAAGCTATCTCGATCACCTGTGTCGTTGCCATCCTTTCGTATTTTCTGCTTGTTATTGGCGAACTTGTTCCCAAGACAATCGGTCTTCAGTATGCAGATCCTGTCGCCCTCCATGTTGCCAGACCGCTTGAATTTATGGCGAAATTGAGTGGTCTGTTTATCTGGCTTCTTTCAATTTCCAGCAGGGGAGTTCTGGCTCTCTTCAGGATAAAAGGGAAGGAAGAGGGTTTTATTACGCGTGAAGAGATTCAGCATATCATTGCTGAAGGGCATGAAGCGGGTGCCTTTACAGCAGCGGAAAACGAGTATATCAAGAATATTTTTGATTTTACGCATACAACGGCGCGTGAGGTCATGGTTCCCCGCACCCGCATGGCAGCCATTTCGGATGATGAATCAAATGAGTCAATAGCAAGCTTCATTCTGGCCAATCAGTATTCCCGCTATCCGGTATACAGGGATACCATCGAGCAGATCACCGGTTTTATCCATGCCAAGGATTTTCTCGGGAAGATGGTATTGGATCCTCAATTCGATTTTGCGGCAATAGTGAGGCCGCCTCTGTTTATCCCGGAAGGGAAGAGGGTTAATGATCTGTTGAAGGAGATGCAGCGCAAGCGGATTCATATGGCGATGGTGGTGGATGAGTATGGCGGGATCAGTGGCATGGTGACAACCGAGGATCTTCTGGAGGAGCTGGTGGGAGAGATCGAGGATGAGCATGATGTCGGTGAACCGAGCGCCGTACAGGCACTGCCGTATGGAGCTTTTCTGGTTGATGCGCTGTTGTCGGTAAATGATCTTGAGGATCTTTTAAAGATCAAAATCGAAGAAGATATGCAGTTTGATACTCTGGCAGGATTGATTTTGCAAAGGCTTGGGAGATTCCCTGAAAAAGGGGAACAGGTCAAATATGAAGAGTTTCTGTTTACCTGCGAAGAGGTTGCCAGAAATGCGATAGTGAGGGTGAAAATTGAGCCCACCAGCGCCGGAATGGTGATAAATATGACCGGACAAGACAGTTGATGCCTGAAAATTTTGTTGAGAAAAAATTTCTTTATCTCATTCTCTTCTCATTTCTGCTCCATGCCGCGTTTTTTACTCTGCTGCTGAAGCTCCCCGCAGAAAAGAAGCAGACGCTTGCCGAGCCATTCATGGTTGATCTGCAGGATATTGCGGATATAAATTCCGTTTCGAAAGTGTTGCCCCCGCCAACCAGTCGGCAGGGAGAGAGGCGTCTTCGGGTTCCACGCGAGATAGCGCCCAAAGGGGATTCTTTCCGGGAGCTGACAGCCCCCCCCAAAGTGATTGCCAGGCCTTTGCCCCTTCCGCCTCCATCAATTCAGCTGCCGGGCGGTGGAATCAGTCAGGCAGAACTCCCGAAAGGCCGGTCATCTTCCAGGGAGGAGCTGTTTCGGGAGCAGAGTAAAGAGCCTTCAGTTGATGTTGCAAAACTCTACCCTGATGCTGACCGGTTGGCCAGACTAGAAGAGAATTATCGGAAAAAGTATGGCCCTGAAGTCGCAGATGGGGAGACAAGTTTTCTTAATACTGATGATTTTCTGTTCGGCTCTTTTCTGCGGCGGCTTGAAACCGCTGTTTACGGTGTCTGGCGATATCCGGATGAAGCGGTCAGGATGGGGATTGAGGGGGTTACTCCGGTAAGGATAACCTTTAACCGGAAGGGGGAAATAGTCGAAAGGGTACTTCTGCATAGCTCCGGGAGCGCTATTCTTGATTCTGAAGTGCTGCGCACCCTGGATCAGATCGGAGTTGTGGGTGCCTTGCCGCGAAATTACGACAAGGACAGATATAATCTGATCGCATTTTTTCATTACGGGATACTACAGGGGGCAAGAAGATCACTCAGGTGAAGGGATTAACTTGCGAGCTCATTATCAGCTGATCAGATCCATGTTACATTCGGCAATTATACGGGTTATCTCCTCTTCTGACATTTCAGGAAGGATTACCGATCCGGTGCGGTTCCTGTTAAGTGTCGCAATCCCCGGATATTGACTTTCAAGCTGCTTCAACTCCCCTGCCTGGCGTTTGACTGTCTTGAGCAGTCGCCGGTTCTCCTCTTCCAGGTCAAACTTGTCTATGGCGGAACGGAGTGCAAGTTTCAGATCGATATCATTCCATGGTTTGGTGAAGAAGCGGTATATCTCGCCGCTGTTTACCGCCCTCATCGTTGACTCGATACTGGCGTAACCGGTGAGCATGATCCGGACTGTTTCAGGATAGCGCTCTTTTATTATGGAAAGAAATTCCGCACCATCCATTCCAGGCATCCGCTCATCTGATATCACAACCTTGAACCTCATGTTTGCAGCCAACTGCAACGCCTCTTCGCCGCTGGTTGCAGTCCGGATGGCATATGGCTCATCCAGGAGCGAGCGCTCAAGAGAGTTGAGTACATTGGATTCGTCGTCCACTAGCAAGATAGAGTTATTCATGTCTGTTTCTCCTTATGTCACTGGCAACTTTGACTGTCCACAAAAGGGGCAGGATATCCAGTCTTCTTCAAGCGGCAGTCGGCACTCCCTGCAGTAGTTTTGCCTGAAAACGCCGCAATAAGGGCAGAAAAGGAATTTTGCATCCACCAGCCGATCACAGGATGGACACTGCCGTTCATAGCCTATCTGCGGGCCGATTACCCTGAGAAGCTCTTCAAGAGAAGTCTCCCCAAGCTTCACTTTTTCGATTCCGTCTTCAATAAGTGTTCGCATGCCGTTCGCTCTGGCCATTTCGACAAGCTCGGACTCCTTGTAGGAGGTGCTGATGAAACGTCGAAAATCATCTGTCATTACAAAGAGTTCAAAGACACCGGTTCTTCCCGTGAAACCTGTCAGGTTGCACTTTTCACAGCCGGAACCAACCGGAGCACCGTCAGGGAACAGCTCTGCGGGTATTCTGAGAAGTTCAAGAATCTGAACGTCTGGTGGTTTCATCGTCAGGCAGTGACGACAGATCCGGCGAACGAGTCGTTGAGCCATTACCCCTTCCAGGGCAGATCCGATTATATATGGTTTGATACCCATGTCCATAAGTCGGGTTATTGAAGCCACGGAGCTGTTCGTATGGAGAGTAGAGAGAACCATGTGTCCTGTAAGTGATGCCTTGAATGCGACGTCAGCAGTTTCAAAATCGCGAATCTCTCCGACGAGGATCACGTCAGGATCCTGACGAAGTGTTGCGCGCAGCACCTGGGCAAAGGAGAGGCCGATCTTTTCCCGTATTGAGACCTGGTTTGCCTCTTCGAGAAAATATTCCACCGGCTCTTCAATGGTTTCGAAGTTTTTGCTGCTATCCATCATGGCTGCGAGGATTGAGTACAGCATGGTAGTCTTGCCGCTTCCGGTAGGGCCGGTAGAGATTATCACCCCTTGTGGTTTTTTTACCATGGTAGTGATCTTGTGCAGGTCATCCGGGAGCACGCCGAGTTCGGGGAGCCCCTTGATTGCAGCGCTCTTGTCCAGGATTCTCAGAACAATTTTCTCACCGTTCAGGGTTGGCATGGAAGAGACCCTCATATCTACGATCCGGGTGCCTGCCCTTACAGTGATCCGGCCATCCTGGGGGCGTCTGCGCTCCGAGATATCCATGCTGGCAAGTATCTTTATGCGGGAGATTGTAGCAGGATGGAGGTCTGATGGGATCTTGATCTTGGTCTGAAGCATGCCGTCTATCCGGTAGCGTATCATGGTGTACTTCAGTTTCGGCTCGATGTGTATATCGCTGGCTCGCAGGCGGATTGCTTCGGAGATGATTGCATTGACAATCCGGATGATAGGGGGCACTTCAGAAGATCCTATCAGCTCCTGGATGTTGACCTCCATCTCTTCTTCATCGATCACAATGTCGATTTCATCGAGAGGTTCCATGTCACTGAACTGCGAGAACTGCTCTTCTGTCTCTTCTTCTCCTGCTTCGCCGTAAATCTTTTTAAGCTGGGTCAGGATCTCGGAGCTGGAAGCAATGACCGGAGTTACTTTCAAGCCGGTCATCAGGGCGATGTTGTCGCATTTGTAAATGTCAGACGGGTCAGCCATGGCCAGAACAAGATGTTTGCCGTCGAGCCTGACAGGGAGTATGCGGTTCCTCTCGCACAGGTCGCGGGGGAGAAATCTTGCAGTCAAGGGTGCGACAGGGATATCACTTAACTCTACATACTCTATGTTGAGATGATCCTGGAGTGCTTTGATTATCTTTGCTTCAGTTACAAAGCCAAGTTTTACAACAGTCTCGCCAAGAAATTCCCCTTCATTAGTCTCTTTTTGAGCGCGAGCCAGCTCTTCCTTTTTCAAAATACCTGCGTCAGTGAGTATTGTTCCGAGCACTCCGCGATTTTCATCGAACAGCCCCGCATAATTCTTGATCTTCAGCCGCTGCTGGCGGGTTATATCCTTCAAGCGCCGGTTTTCCTGCATAAGGACAAACTGCTGAAGGGCGAGACTTACCGTAAGTCTCAAATCCTCATCATTCCAGGGTTTGGTGATGAACTTGTAGACTGCTCCGTCTTTTACTGCACCCATGATTGACTGTACATCGGCATAGCCGGTAAGCATGATACGTATGGTTTCCGGCCAGCGCTGCCTGATCTCTTTCAGCAGTTCAGCTCCGGTTACTCCCGGCATCCGGTGATCTGAAATTACAAGATGAACCTGCTCGCTGTTCATGATAAGAAGAGCCTTGTCAGCAGAATTTGCAGTGAAGATACGATAGTTTTCTTCAAGGAAAATCCGCTGCAGGGCTGAGAGAACCGACTCTTCGTCATCTACAAAAAGAAGGGTGAACAGAGACCTTCCTTGATCGCCTTCACGATCCGCAAGATCCCCCGGATCGTCATAAGCAAGCTCTCTGCGGCCAAATGACTTGAACAGCTCAGAGTATCGTGACATTTTTATTCCTTTTAAGTGGCAGGGTTATGGTGATGATTGTGCCCCCTCCGACCGGGCAAACGATCTCGACATTCCCTTCATAACTCATGATGATATCGTAGGCAACGGTCAACCCCATGCCGGTACCGGCTCCTACCTCCTTGGTAGTAAAAAACGGGTCGAAGATTCTCCCCCTGATCCCTTCAGGTATTCCCGGGCCGTTGTCGGCGAAGCTGATGGTGATTGCCTCTGAACCTTTAGCTGTACTGTTGGCGCTCGTGCTGATAATCAGCCTTGTCCCCTCCTGCCTGGCTTCGAGAGCATTTTCGATGACATGAAGAAAGAGTTGGCAGATCTGAGCCGGATTACAGCAAAAACCTGGAAGTTCACGATAATTTTTTACAATATCAGCCCCTTGCGGAAACCGGTACTCCAGTATATTCAGGGTTTGATCCAGTTCTGCATTCAGATCTACGACCCCTGTTCCAGAGTCGTCTATATGGGAAAACCCTTTCAGGTCAGCAATAATTTTTTTTATACGATCTGCACCCTCCAGGCTCTGGGACATGAGAGCATTGATGTCAGAGCAGATCTGATCCAGCTTCAGCTCTTGCCACTTGCGGATCGAGAGGCTTGCGAATCTGGAGAGTGAGGGGTCGCTCGTAATCAGCGAACCATAATAGTCAAGCATCTGGATCATACGGGCGGTATATTTTTGCAGTGTATTGAGATTGCTCAGGATGAAACCGAGCGGGTTATTGATTTCATGAGCCATACCTGCTGCCAACTGCCCAATGGAGGCCATTTTCTGCTGTTGAAGAAGTATGGAGTGAGCCTGGGCAAGCTCTTTAGTCCGCTCTTCGACTTTTTGCTCCAGGGTGTTGGCAAGTTCGCGGTATCTCCCTTCAGATGCCAGGAGACGCTGATTTGTTTCGAGCAGTTCATCGTAGGACTGGTTGACTACCGAGGTGTGAATTTCGGCAGTAAGTACCTGTTTAAGTTTTATCCCGATGAAACCTTGTATCGCTTTAAGTAAAATACCTGCGATCCCTTCGAGATACCCCCTTAAAGATAGTTCCCCCTCTACCACAAGCCTGCCGACCGGTTCCCCTTCCAGAGTTACCAAAAGGGTAATAGCAGTCTCCCGTATCTGTTCAGGGGGAGCAGTTTCCCAAATATATTCTCCTTCCAGAGTCACAAGAGCGGCATAGGCGGCACCGCTCAAAATGGCTCCTTCAAGAAGCGGGGTTACTTCGGCAGAGGTGAGTATGTCAGTCAACCGTTTTTCTGCGCCGACCACAAGAGATGATTTCAGGGTCATTCGCTGCTCCTGCTTGAGAGTCGCTCAACAAAAGAGCGCTGATTCAGTCCATGCAGATCTGTCAATTGATAGCGCAGATCAATATTGGCATAGGTCAGTTCAACGAGTCTGGAAAAGGTCTCGACCACCCCCCATCCTTCGATTGCCGAAGCCATGATAACAGGAATTCCGGTCGGCCCCCAGAGGGAATCTATCTCTTCTTCCGGAACAGTATCAGGCATGTCACGTTTGTTGAACTGTATTACCAGAGGGGTCTTGTCAATATCAAGGCCAACAAGCGCAAGATTCTTTTCCAGGTTGTCAAAGCTTTCGAAATTGTTTTGTGCTTCAGAAGTTTGTGAATCAGCTATGAAGGCTACACCGTCAGCCCTTTGAAGTACTGCCTTGCGTGTTGCATCGTAACGAACCTGGCCTGGAACGGTGTATACCTTTATTTTGATCTTGAGGCCGCTCGGAGCAACGAGAAAAAACGGTATCAGATCAAAAAAGATTGTGCGGTCGTCCGTGGTATCCAGCATCATCAGATCCCCTCGTCCCTCTCTGGCCAGGAGATCGTGCAGTCGCAGGAGATTGGTGGTCTTTCCGGACAAGGCCGGGCCGTAATAGACCAGTTTCAGTACCATGCGCTTTTCCTGTTCATCATACTCTATCAAAGTGCTCCCTCCGTCTGCTGAATCTTCCGGATAAAGAGATCTACCAGTTTCGGATCAAAACAGCTCCCCTTGAGATCTGTCATGAGATCAAATGCTTTTTGCGGGTGAAATGCCTTGTGATAAGGCCGGTCTGAGGTGAGGGCGTCATAGGTATCAGCTACAGAAACAACTCGTGCTTCAAGCGGAATGTCAGAACCTGCGAGCCCTTCCGGATAGCCCTTACCGTCAAAGCGTTCGTGGTGATAAAGGATGATATTGATCACTGCATCAGGGAGTTCGGCCTTCCTGGCGACCTCTGCCCCCCAGAGTGGATGTTTTCTGATTGTTTCGAATTCGAGAGAGCTTAATGTCCCTTCAAAATTAAGAACAGACTCGGGAATGCCGATCTTGCCGCAGTCGTGCAGCCAGCTCCCCTGCTTTATTGCCTCCCGCAGATCTTCAGGCAGGCCAAGTTCTCTTGCGATCAGGTCAGCATAGTGTGCTACCCGGTCACAGTGACCTTTTGTATACCGGTCTTTCAGTTCGATTGTCTGCCCCAGGGAGCGAAACACCGCTTCGTCCTCACGGCGCATTGCCTGTAACAACCTGTACCGGTTCAGACCTTCCCGGAGAGTCTCCAGCAGTGCACTGTTGTCCCACGGCTTTACTATGAAACGGAAGACCTCGCAAATGTTGATAGCCTCAATCGCTGTTGGCAGATCTGCGTAACCGGTCATCAGGATTTTCACAGTATAAGGGGAGACAAGCCTGACCTGTTTCATCAGTTCAGTCCCTGTTACCAACGGCATGCGGTGATCTGACACAAGAACGGCAATCTCTTCCTGCTCCAGAATCTGTAGCGCCTCTGCTGCGCTTTTTGCAGTGATTGCCCGGATATGATCATCTTCTGAGCAGACCCTTGCGAGTGCGCTCAGTACATACTCCTCGTCATCGACAAACAGCACGCTCTCATTCATAGTGGCTCCGCGCATGATACGGGAATCCTGACAAAAAAGGTTGTACCTTTGCCAGGGGTACTCTCAACAGAAATCTCCCCGTGATGCCTTTTGACAATAGCATAGCTTATGCTGAGTCCAAGGCCAGTCCCCTGGCCAGACTCCTTGGTAGTAAAAAAAGGCTCGAATATCCTGTCCAGATTCCCGGCAGGTATACCACATCCTGTATCACTGATTGATATCAGCACCTCGTTATTTTCGTGCCGGGTATCAATAGTGACCACCCCTTGTCTGTCAATGGCATGTGCGGCATTTACCAGCAGGTTCATAAATACCTGGTTAAGTTGCTGGGGATAACAGAAGACAGGAGGGAGTTCGCTGTAATTCCTCTGCAGGGTTGCCTTGTACTTCAATTCGCTCCAGACAATATTCACAGCGCTGTCCAGACATTCGATCATGTCGGCACTCTTGTACTCTCCTTCATCAGAACGGGAGAAGCTCTTCAGATCCCGTACAATTGTGCGTACCCGACCGACTCCGTCAAGTGACTCGGCGATAAGGGGGGAGAGATCTGCCAGAATACGCTCGATTTTTAGTTCGTCTCTTGCCTTGTCAAGTTCTGCGCAAGATTCTGCTGTCATCTGTGGGGCACAGATTTCAGCCTGTCTACTGATGAAGATGGATAGCCGCTCCACGTACTTGACAAGAGTTGAAAGGTTGCTTGAGACAAACCCTATCGGATTATTAATCTCATGAGCCACGCCAGCAGCAAGCTGGCCTATTGAGGCCATCTTTTCTCTCTGCAGCATCTGTAGCTGTGTTTTCTGAAGATCCTCGCAGGCGCTGGTCAATTTACGGGCGGTCTGCTTCAGCTCGCTCGTATCAACAATGGTGATTACGAGACCCTTTACAGAGACATCATCAATTCCGATAAATGGAGAGCTGTTCAGAATGAACCAACGATCAGTTGTTTCATGATGAAGCTCTGTGCCGGACGGGGCAGGGGAAGGGGCAGTCAGCCCGTGAAGGGCAAGAAAGGGGTGCCACTCATTGCCAACAATATCCTGATAACCGGTTGCGCAGAAATCGCGAAAAGCCCGGTTGCATCGTCTGATTCTCCCTTTGTTATCAGTCAGGATGATGAAGTCGCTGATACAGTCCATTGTTCTTTCCCACTCGGCCTTTATCGCTTCAACCTGCCTGAATAGAGACTTCAGCTCCTCATGGCGATCCTGAAGCTCCCTGGTTCTTTTTTCAACCGTCTCTTCCAGCATATGCAGGTAGTTCTGTTCAAGCTCCAGAAGAGTGACATGCTTTACCGCCTTCTCCAGAGCTGTTTCCAGCTCAGCGAAATTTATCGGTTTGGAGATAAAATCGAAAGCCTTTTGCCTGATGGCAACTTCAATCGTCTTCTGGTCGGCGTAAGCAGTCATGAGAATGACCGGGAGCTGCGGGTTAATACCGTGAATCATCTCTAAAAGTTTTATGCCGGAAACATCAGGCATCCAGACATCGGTCAGCACTACATCTATACTGTTTCTCCCCTCCTCCAGCGCCTTCAGGGCAACTCCGGCGTTTTCAGCAACTATTGTCCGGTAGTCACTGCGCGAAAGTACCCCCTGCAACATATCAATGATATGTGGATCATCATCAACCACCAGGACTGTCCGGACTCTTTTTTCTATCATTAATAACCTCTGCTTGTTCTCTAGGCATCTCTTTCAGATTAAATTATACCATACTGAAAAATTAATTCTGCCTCTCTGAACTAAAGTAAATAAAAAGTATGCTAAAACAGTGTCCTCTTTTCTGACAAACAGACCCCCACATTTTTTTCTTTCGCATTAATACATATGTTTAATTAATAATGATTGGGTTAGTTTTGTATCATGTTTATAGCTGCTTACAAGGCTTGCAAGTGTGTAAAATATTGTTTTATCAGCGTAATTTCTACCAGATTTTGCTTTGAGAGCAAAAGATTCTTCGTTGACAACCTGAAATATTTTGTATACAGCATACAAAAAACAACAGGTGCAACCCATCTGTTTCCAACAGAAATTCCTTTTTTTCAAACTGCATAGCTGTTGCAGGTTGAACCATGGAGTGGGTGCAATCAACGAAAAGGAGTACAAAAATGGCAGAAATCAAGTATGACTGGGCGGCAATTGCCAAGAACCCCAGGTTTCTGGAACTTCATCGCAGAAAATCATTTTTCCTGTTCGGATGGTGGATATTCTCCAGTGTCTATTACTTCCTCCTGCCTATCGGAGCCGCCTATGCGCCTGATCTGTTCAAGGTAAAGGTGCTTGGCGTGATCAACTTCGGTTATGCCTTTGCCCTTTCCCAGTTTTTTGTTTCATGGGGGATCGCAATCTACTACGCCCATGTCGCCAATAAGGACTTTGACCGTCTGACAAAAGAGTTGATCAGGGATATTACAAAATAAAACAGAGGAAATGAGGTTTAAGAGATGAAAAATATACTGATTGCCTTGCTGCTTACACTCTCGTTTGGCGCATTCTCCCATGCAGAAGAGCCAAAAAAGGGGTCCTCCGGCGTATCTGCCCCCCCGGTTGCAGTTCAGCCTGCGGCATCGGTTGCGCCTGTTACTCCTGCCCCTGCAACCATGAACCCTGTTGTCACCCCTGCTGCTATCCCGGCCAAAACAGATGATGCCGGCAAACTCAAGGCCAACCCCAAGGTTACCATCCCGATATTTCTGATCATTATCGGTGCCACAATGGGGGTCGTTGTCTGGTCGGCCAAGAAGACCAAATCAGCATCCGACTTTTATACTGCCGGTGGCGGTATTACCGGGACTCAGAATGGGTGGGCGATTGCAGGTGACTACATGTCTGCGGCATCGTTTCTCGGAATTTCCGGTATGATCTCTCTCTATGGATATGACGGGTTCATGTACTCTGTCGGCTGGCTGGTAGCGTACATCACAGTTCTGCTTATCGTGGCGGAGCCGTGCCGGAATGCCGGCAAGTACACACTGGGTGATATCCTCTCTTTCCGCACCTCTCCCAAGCCTGTCCGGGCCATAGCAGCCATTTCGACTGTGGCGGTCTCCACCTTTTATCTTACTGCGCAGATGGTAGGGGCTGGCAAGCTGATGCAGCTTCTGCTCGGCATAGACTATAAAGTGGCCATTATCGGTGTCGGAATTCTGATGGTTGGTTATGTGGTCTTCGGCGGCATGACCGCAACAACCTGGGTTCAGATCATCAAGGCAGGGCTGCTGATGACTGGCGCTGCCCTTCTGTCGCTTCTGGTCATGATGAAGGCCGGAATGAATCCTCTGCAGTTTTTCAAGGATATAGTCACCAATGAGAAGATCATTGAACATGTGAAACTGCTTCCGATCTATCTGAAGGAGATGGATACCGGCAAGGCGACGGCAGATGCCGGACAGCGCTTCCTTGAGCCGGGTCTTTTCCTGACAAATCCGCTTGACCAGATTTCACTCGGCATGGCGCTTGTTCTTGGAACAGCCGGGATGCCTCACATTCTGATGCGCTTCTTTACTGTCCCGACTGCACAGGCAGCACGCAAATCAGTAATCGTAGCAATGTTCATTATCGGATCTTTCTATATCCTTACAACCCTGCTTGGTTTCGGAGCAGCTATCCATCTTACCCCGCAAGGGATCCAGAAGGTTGACAAGGGGGGGAACATGGCTGCCATGATGCTGGCAAAGGCTCTGGGTGGTGATATTTCACCTTTTGTCGGCGACCTGCTCCTGGCATTTTTGTGTGCTGTTGCTTTTGCTACGATTCTTGCGGTTGTTTCCGGGCTTGTGCTGGCGGCTTCAGCTGCAATCGCCCACGATATCTGGGTTAACGTAATCAAGGATGGCCATGCAAACCAGCGTGAGCAGGTACTTGCCGCACGCATTACCTCGCTTGTCGTCGGAGTAATGGGGATAGTCATCGGAATTGCTGCGGAGAAGCAGAATGTAGCCCATCTGGTAGCTCTGGCTTTTGCGGTAGCTTCATCCGGCAACCTGCCGGTTGTAGTTTTGTCGCTCTTCTGGCGTAAATTCAATACTGCCGGTGTTATTTCAGGTCTTTTGGTAGGGACTGTTGTCTCTATCGGACTTGTCATGGTCTCTCCGAATATGACTTATCCGGACAAGGTTGCCGATGATGCCAAAAAAGCTTACTCAAAGCTTGAAAAGGATATAGCAGAAGGGAAGGTGAAGCCTGAAGCGATGGAAAACACCATGAAGATAATCAGCGACAAGAAGATTGAAGAGTCAAAAAACCGTGGGGGCACCTCCATCATGGGGCTTGGCAAACCGCTCATGACCCTTAAGAACCCCGGTATTATCTCTATTCCACTCGGCTTCATCGCAGCAATCCTCGGAACCCTGCTTTTCCCGAGCAAGCGCTCTGAAGATATGTTTGATGAAGTATATGTCCGTCAGAATACAGGGATCGGCATGGCCAAAGCAGTTGATCACTGACAGATGAACTGCCTCTGAATTAGCAATTGTCGGGGAAGGCTTCTGCCTTCCCCTTTTTGTTATTCTTGTGACGGAACAGTTTTAAAATCATTTCTTTAGCCGGGTTAATTCGATATTATCCAAAAAAACTCTTGTCTCAGGGCAGATCAGAAAAAGTATTCAGGGGGGTATCGTATGGCAAGGAAAAAAATACTGGCAGTGGATGACGAACCGAATATCCTGCTCTCCATCGAGTTTATTCTGGAGATGGAGGGGTATGAAGCCTACACGGCGAAAAATGGAGATGAAGCTCTTGAAGTTGCCGAGAGGGTCAAACCGGATCTTATTCTTCTTGACATCAACATGCCGCTTAAAGACGGTTATGAAGTATGCCGGATTCTCAGGGAGCAGGAAAATTCCGGCAGGGTAAAGGTTATCATGCTTACTGCCAAGGGGCAGCTCCTCGAAATGAAAAAGGGGCTTGAAGTTGGCGCAGATGAATACGTTACCAAACCTTTCAGCGCCGCTGAACTTCTTGAGAAGATCCGCAAACTGCTGGAATCATGAGAGCTGACAACAATATGACCAACTCGGGCAGTAAAAAATCTCTTCGGCGCACTCTGACACTTTCCCTTCTGGGGCTGGCTCTTCTGCCTCTGGCAATCGTGCTGGCGGCACTATTTCTGGTGGTACGGATTGACCCTGCCGATTTTCAGGGGATTCAGTTGCCGGTTCAGCTCTATGAACATATAAACTCGATCATAACCCAGTTTGCCTTTCTTATCGTTACTTGCGGTGTTTTAGCGACTGCCCTGGCCTGGCGGATAGCCAGCCAATTTCTACAGCCGGTTCTGGAAATCCGGCGGGGCGCTGAAATAATCTCCAGAATAAACAGTAACCACCGGATAGAGCTAGATAGCGACGACGAACTGGAAGAGTTGGCGGAAGAGTTTAACCTGATGGGGGAAAAGCTTGGCAAGGCATACTCTGAGCTTGGAGAGCGGATACAGGAGGCAACAATTACAGTTCAGGAGGAGAGAAATCGCCTCTCCACCGTGCTTCGCACCATGGCAGACGGCGTTATTGTGGCAAACGAGACCGGTGAAATTATTCTGATGAACCCTCGTGCCCGTATCATTCTGAACCCTGGCTATTCATCCGGGATAGGGGGGGCGCTCTCTCAATTTTTCCCGCGTGACCGGCTGGATTTTTATCTGAAAAAAGTTCGTCTTAACTGGGGAGAGGGGCTGGAGCGACCAGTGGAGGCTCTGTTTCCACTCAAGTGCGGGAAGCTTCTTAAAGGTTCCATCTCTGCTGTCCCTGGCCATGGGGTTGAGCGAGCCGGATTTTTACTGATGTTTCGTGATATGAGCCTGCCCGGTGAAGCGGAGAGCCTGCTTGACAAGACCTTGCAGGAGATGCCCCTGCTTTTGCGGGGGCCGTTGGCAGCCTCCCTGGCACTAGTTGATACGTTGCAAAGACATCAGGAGATGCCAGCTGACAAGCAGCAGACATTTCTCGCAGCAGTTTCTCAAGAGATGATTCGCCTGAGTGACAGGGTGACGATCCTGGAAGAGGCTGGTCTGTCAACCCGGACATCACGATGGCCTGCCATCCCCTCCAATCCTCTGGAGCTTCTCAAGGAAGCTGCGGCTTTTGTTCCGGATGTTCCGGTGTTGATAGAGACCGATGGCAACCAGATTCCTGTAATTCTTGTAGAGCCATTCTCCTGGATGATTTCTCTTAAGTCTGTTCTTGAGTGGATGGGGGAGAAGAGAGCAGGGAAAATGCCTGTTGGTGCGCATATTGGTCTGGAAGATGGCGCTGTGGTTACTACCTTCCTGGTTGAAGAGCCTTTCAATGGAAATCTCTCTGAGCTGGAATTTCTTGAAGTCTCCCCTTCAGATGAAGAGAAACTTCTGCTTGGCGAGGCAGTCCGGAGGAATCGTGGCGAATTCTGGACAAGATCTGCGGACGGTCTGCTGGGGATAAAACTGGCTCTTTTACATTCAGAAAGTGACAACATCGGGGAGAGTGCAGATCCATTGACCAGGGTTGAGCCGGATTTTTATGATTTCGATCTTTTCCTTCCAAAGCCGGTTGTTGAGAAGGAGGAGCAGTTACATGCCAGCCTGGCGGATCTTGAGTATGTGGTATTTGATACCGAGACCACCGGCATGAGGCTTTCGCAAGGTGACAAGGTTGTCAGTATCAGCGGAATAAGGATCAGACGGGGGAGAATACTCGGCGCTGACACATTTCACACGCTGGTCAATCCGGGTCGTCCAATCCCTCCGGAATCAGCGCAGTTCCATAAAATAGAGGATCATATGGTGGCAGATGCCCCATCCATGAATGAGGTCTACCCGAAATTCATGGAGTTTGTCGGAGATTCCATCCTGGTGGCTCATAACGCGGCATTTGACAAGAAGTGCATCGACATGGCCGCAGAAGATGCGAAACTCCCCCGAATCGAAAATCCTGTACTGGATACACTCTTTCTTTCATATGCGCTTCACAACGAGACCGAAGGCCACACTCTTGACGCAATTGCAGGGCGTCTCGGGATTACCATCGAGAGCCGGCATACATCCATGGGGGATGCCCAGGCGACCGCCCGGATATTTCTTGCGCTCCAGTCCCTTCTGGCGGGGCGCGGAGTGAAGACCCTTGCTGATGCCAAGGCTTTTTGTGACCGGCATCTTCTGCTTCGCTGGCAATCATCAAGGTTCTAGGAGCCTATAATCATGAGTCAGCTCTCCCGCCGTCTTGCAGCTCTGTTCATAACTGGTCTGGCGGCTCTGTATCCACCTCTTCTGGGGGCATTCAACCGGCCCGGAAGCTTAATCGGGATCCCGGTATTACCGCTCTACCTTTTCACGGTCTGGGGCGCTCTGGTGCTCTCCTGCTGGCTCCTGACGCGGAGAGACAAAAGTGAGTAATACCTTCTGGATCGCTTTTCTCGGGATTGCCTATCTCCTGGCGCTGTTTGCCATAGCCTATGCTACGGACAAATCCAGGGAGAAAGGGCGCAGTCTTGTCAACAACCCATGGGTTTACAGTTTTTCTCTGGCAGTCTACTGCACATCCTGGACTTTTTACGGAAGTGTGGGACAAGCTGCATCCACCGGACTCGGCTTCCTCCCCATATATCTGGGTCCCACTCTGGTTTTTCTTCTTGCCCCATCCCTGCTTAAACGTGTTGTCTCTTTTTGCCGTACAGAAGGGGTGACAAGCCTGCCTGATCTGCTTGAGGTGCTGTACGGAAAAGGGTGGTCTCTGGGCGCTCTTGCCACTACCATGATGGTGGTAGGGGTCACCCCTTATATTGGACTCCAGCTTAAGGCAATAGGGTACACTTTTGATCTTCTTGCCGGTCGAACTGCTGCTTCCGGGATTTTCGGGGATGCTGCCTTCTGGGCAGCTCTTGGCCTCTCCATATTTGCGGGGCTCTTTGGAGCAAGGAGCCTGGTTGCATCAGAGCGTCATGAAGGGATGGTTGCTGCAGTCGCTTTCGAGAGTGCGGTCAAGCTCGGAGCTTTTCTTGTGCTTGGGATCTACATCGTATTTGGAATAGGAGGGGGTTTTGCGGCTGTATTCGAGAAGTCGCTTGCTGATCCGGATCTTGCACGTCTGTTCATGCTTGGAGAGAGTTCAGGGACATCACTCCCCTCCTGGGTTGCCTTGAGCATCCTCTCCGGAGTTGCGGTGATCCTTTTGCCTCGCCAGTTTCACATGCTGGCTGTAGAGAATGCCAAGGAGAGCCATCTGAAAACAGCGTCATGGGCGTTTCCTGCCTACCTGTTATTTATAAACATCCTGGTTCTCCCTGTCGCACTGGTAGGTAACCTCTATGGTGAAGGGTCAACCCAGGACTTCTTCATGATCTCCCTGCCACTTGAAAGGGGTCATGCAGAGTTGGCATTTCTGGCCTATCTGGGGGGGTTCTCCGCTGCAACCAGCATGGTGATTGTTGAGTCTGTTGCATTGGCTACAATGATTCTCCATCACACCGGGAGTACATTACTGGAACGGATTCTGCCGACATTTCGAGTTCAGGCTGGTCGGGATCTTTCGCGCCCCCTGCTCTATACCAAGCGATTTGTCATTTTCGGAGTTGTTCTTCTGGGGTACGGTTTCAAAAGGTGGATTGGTGATTCCCACACCCTGGTCGCTACTGGGCTCCTGTCTTTTTCAGCTGTGTTCCAGTTTGCGCCCGCAATTCTTCTCGGTTTTTACTGGAAGGGGGGGACGCGTACCGGTGCGCTTGCAGGGCTTGCCGCAGGTTTCATGATATGGTTTTACACCCTGCTGCTCCCCAGTTTTGCTGATTCCGGATGGGTCAGCGGGTCACTTCTGACCAATGGCCCATGGGGGGTTGAAATGCTTCGTCCCAGGGCGCTTTTCGGACTGGACGGTTTTGATACCTGGACTCATGCCCTGATCTGGAGTCTTGTATTCAATTTGGGGGCCTACTT
>JANNRW010000063.1:0-6118 GCA_031401815.1 Geobacteraceae bacterium
CAGAGATAAAGGGGGCTGCATCAGACAACACTTCTTCTGTTTCTCATGCCGATGTTTCATGGCCAGTCTTGTCTGCCAGTAACTGCACTCGTCTGCTCCTTGCCGATGATGACCCCACCAATCAGCTTGTGACAAAGTTGATTCTTTCAAAGTCAGGTTATTCAGTGGACACGGTGAGTAACGGCAGAGAGGCTGTAAAAGCACTGGAGAACAACGATTATGCCCTTGTACTGATGGACTGCATGATGCCGGAGATGAACGGATACGAAGCAACCGCCTTTATACGGGATCAGGCTTCAAAAGTTAGGAATCATGCCATCCCGGTGATTGCACTTACTGCAAAAGCCTTTAAGGAAGATTATGATAACTGCCTTGCAGCTGGGATGAATGATTATCTGACCAAACCGCTAAAAGTTGAAAAGTTGCTGGAGAAACTTGTGAAGTGGGTGCCAGTTAACGCTGATAATCAGACTGCATGCTCAATAATTTGCCCATCCGCTGGTGAAGTTTTCGATCTGTCCGAATTTCTGGAGCGCGTTCTGGGTGATCTTGATCTGGCTTGCGATATGGCAGCCACATTTATCAGCAAGGCTCCGGAATATATCGAATCTGTGCGCAGAGCAGTTGAAGCAGGAGACCCTGTAGCGATTCGCGAGACGGCTCACAAACTGAGAGGAGCAGCTGCTACTTTCGGACTGCCGCAATTGACTGAAGTAGCCCGTATGATTGAAAAGGCCGGTGATCTGGAAAACGCCATGCAGCTGATGCCAGATCTGGAAGCAGGGTTTGAACAAGCGGTTGCGGCAATAAAGGGATTTCTTGTTTCTTGTAATTTACTGGAAAGCGATTAAGAGTTGATGACTTCGCAAAAACAGAAATCATCTGCTTTGGTTCATGCTTCGACAAGCTCAGCACGAACGGATTTAAAGGTACTTACAGACTCAAAGCCCGTTCGCTCTGAGCTTGTCGAAGGGTGATAAGGACTTTTTGCGAGAGGATCAGCGTTGATTGTTGCGATTATCAGGACTTGAAGTACTCCCCCAGCACCCCTCTGGCATGAAGATCATCATGGCAGTGGGTACAGAGATTCTCCCAGTTACTGCCATCAGGCGGATTGTTTTGATGATTGCCGTCACGATGATGAACCGTAAGTAGTTGCAGATTTGACTGATCGAACTCCCTTGCGCATCTGGCGCAGATCAGGCCGTGTATTTTCAGGGCTTTCTGGCGATAATTGGAGTTGTCGTCGAGCTCCTGACGCATGGCCCTTGTCTTTGCTTCGGCCTCTGCGGCAGTAGGGAGCTTGACCGTGACCGGTCGGCGAGCTTTCATTTGTTACCCCTTGTCCTTTACTCTGACGTTCCTGTTTTCCCCAGAAATTCCATTACCAGTCGATAGGTGAGACCCCAGAGAACCGGTCTGTCCGGATCCGGCAGCCGGATGCAGGGGCTCTGGAAAAGATCACCGGAAAAAGTGAAGTTATGCATGCCATGTTGCTTTTGATCAGTGATATCTGCCAATGAAACCCAAAAAGCGTCTTTTACTTCCTCACTTATGGTGAACTCCGGAAGCTCATCAATGACAGCATAGACGAAGCAGGAGAGCAGCACCGGAAGATGAGCCCCGTCTATATCTGAAAGCCTGCCGATATGAAGAGTACGGGAGAGATCAATCCCCAGCTCTTCCATGGTCTCTCTCTCTGCTGCCTGACGAGAATTAATGTCGTCACTCTCCACTTTGCCGCCCGGAAAACCTATGTTTCCTGACCAGGGGTCACCAGGATGGGTTGCGCGTTCGATGAAAAGCATCTGCAGATCAGTTGCTTGCAGACGGAGCAGCAGCGCAACAGCTGCATTTCTGTGGCCGGGGATGTTACGCAGTAACGGGCGATGGTGCTTCAGAAGCACGGAGATTGTATTAAACGGCTCCGGGAGAGATTCTTTTGCTTTCATCATTTAGGTCACACAACCCTGATGATGAACTCGGGGCACTCAGCCCCGCAGTAGCCGCAGAGAACGCAGGCTGTTTCATCAACAACCGGAATTCCATCATCCTGAGTCAAGGCATTATTGACGCAGGCAGCAACACAGTTGCCGCATCTTTTGCAGAAACCCTTCATGATGGCAAGTCTCCTCCGGCGGCTTTCAAGCTCCTTCCAGACCGATTCATCTACAGGCATGTCACTGAAAAGAGCAATATTGGCGTCAATCTCCTTTTCCGAAAGCATGCCGACTGCCAGGCCATGAACACCTTCAAGCCCCATGACATAAGCAAAGCTTTTTCTGGCTTCACTGATCAGGTTCCCACCAGCAAGCGCTTTCATGGCGTAGATACCCTTGCCTGTAGCGGCAGAGCGGCGAATTGCACTCGCCATCTCTTCGGCGGAGCCGTCAAGTATCCCCATGCCGGTGATGTTGATAAGCGGATGAATCACTTCAATCTCAGGATGTTCTGTGGCCTTGTTGACGGCGGATATGTAATGGGTTGAAAGACCGATATGTGCAATCTTCCCCTCCTGTTTCATCTTCAGAAGCTCTTCCAGGGCACCGGCTCGTTCCGTGAATGGATCTGCCACCCTTGCAGCATGGAGGTGAACAAGGTCAAGCTGCTCGCGCCCCAGCTCCCTGAGACCTCTTTCAATGTGCCCCCTTGCGGTCTGCGGGTCTGAAGCATGAGTTTTTGTGGCAATGGTGACTTCGCCGGTAAAGCCTTCCAGTGCAGCATTGACATGTTGATATGTTTCGTACAGGGTAGCTGTGTCTATAAGGTTAATTCCGTTTTCAAGGCCGTGACGGATGAGACGGCCACCCTCTTTCGGTGAGAGATTTGCCTGGAGATAGCCAAGCGGGAGGGTTCCGAAAACCAGTGGCGAAATCATGATGCCGGTGTTGCCGAGCAGAACCTTTTTCATCTGAAACCTCTTTGCTTGCATGGTATATATTACAAATGCCCTGAAAAACCGAGAGTGTCAAGCAGCTCTTTATGCCCTTGACATAAGAGTTGCACAAGGTTAGCTTTATCTGCATCTGCTGAAAACAGGGGGAATATACTGTGGCTGTTACAAAATCAAAAGTACTCATCTGGCTGTTCATACCTGTAGCTCTTGTAGTTGCTGTTTATGCAGGGTATCTCTGGATTGCCCTTAACTGGAGTTATTCAAAAGGGGAGCGTGCGGGGTATGTGCAAAAATTCTCGCAAAAAGGGTGGGTAATCAAAACCTGGGAGGGGGAGATGGCCATGGTGGCTGTTCCAGGCTCCATGCCGGAGAAGTTCTACTTTACTGCCCGAAATGATGATCTTGCTAAAAAAATAAACGCTTCTGTCGGCAAGAGGGTCTCCATCTATTACGAGCAGCACAAGGGTCTTCCGGGCAGCCTGTTCGGTGATACTGAATATTTCGCCAAAGAGGTCAAGGTGCTGGAATAATCATTAATCAAGGAGAATTTTCCACATGAAGAAGTTGAACCCATTTTTCAAGGCAGTCATTGCTGCTGCCATCCTTTGCGGTTTTGCAGCTCCGTCAGAAGCTACCAGCATAGTTGCCATCAAGACTGGAAATGATATCTTTATCGGCGCTGACAGCAAGGTGCTGATCGAAAAGGATGTAGCTGTCAGCCAGTGCAAGATCACCAAGATGTCCGATATTTTTCTGGTTTTCACAGGAATGCCCTCTCTTCCTGCTTCTAATTTCAATGCCTATGAAATAGCCGAAAAAACCTTTGCCTCCAGGGGAACCATCAGTGCGCGGGTTGACGCTTATGACAAAGCTGTCTACGGCAGACTGGAAGCTGCCTTTGAGCAGCTTCGCCAGAAAGATCCAAGGATATTTGCCAGATGGTATGCCGAGGGGGTGGCGAACCGGATTGCCATGCAGGTGCTGATAGCCGGTGCAGAAAAAAAAGGTACTGTTCTTGCCATGCTGGAGTACAGGATCACAAGCGGAAAGGATACTCCGGTAAAGCTTGAATCGATCAGGCAGGACATTGTCACCAAGCCTGGTTCCGACCAGCCCAAAATCCTTTTCCTCGGTATGCAGGATGCCATTAATGAGCTGCTGAGGAAGAAAAACAGTTTTTTCAGCGATTTTGACGAAGTAAGGAACATTAACGCATGGATAACCGCCGAAGCAGATGCTGATCCGACAAAAGTCAGTGCTCCGATAGATATTCTGAAAATATCCCCGAAAAAAACCGAATGGATCCAGCATAAAAGCCAGTGTCCTGAGGTTGACGAGAAGAAGGTGAAAACTGTTCCAGCCAAAAAGTGAGGCTATATGGACAGAAGAAGTTTTATCAAGCTCCTTGGTCTTTCCACGCTTTTTCATGCCGGATTTCTGGAAGAGCTTTTTGCAGCCCAGGGGGTAGTGGTAGCAGTTTCTGAAGGGGCAGATCATCCCCTTATAACCAGAAATGCAATCAATGCTCTCGGAGGGATGAAGCGTTTTGTCAAGCCGGGTAATACCGTGGTGGTCAAACCGAACATCGGATGGGACAGAAGCCCGGAGTTTGCAGCCAATACCAATCCTTTTGTGGTGCGGGCAATTGTCGAAGAGTGCCTGAGCGCAGGGGCGAAAAAAGTAAAGGTTTTTGATCGTACCTGCAACGATGAACGTCGATGCTATCAGAACAGCGGGATTCTTCCTGCCCTCAAAGGGATGAAAGGGGTTGAGGTCAAGCACCTTGAGGAAGAGCGTTTTCAGAAAGTAGCCCTGAACGGACAGGAGCTCAAGGAGTGGGAGTTGTACGGCGAGGCGATTGCTGCCGATGTTTTCATCAACGTGCCGGTACTCAAGCATCATGGCCTGTCAAAGCTGACCATCGGGATGAAGAACATCATGGGGATAATGGGGGGGAATCGCGGCTCTATTCACAAGAACATTGCAACAAGCCTGGCGGATATCAATTCGGTGTTCAAAACCCATCTTGTAGTAGTTGATGCAACACGGATCCTGACTGCCCACGGCCCTCAAGGGGGTGACATCAGGGATGTTAAGGTGCTGAACAGGGTGCTTGCCTCTACTGATATCGTAGCTGCTGATGCTTATGCAACAAAACTGTTCGGCCTCAGGCCGGATGAAATTGCAGTGACAGTTGAGGCGTATAAACGCGGACTGGGAGAGATGCGCCTGGATAGGATAAAGGTTGTAAAGGTCTGAACCTATCTCCCCATATCATGTAGCACAATAACCGTAGTTGATCTGGTTGTCCTGTTACCTGCCTGGTCTGTAGCAACAGCTGTTATGGTATAAACCCGCCCATCCTTGTCATTCCCCTCCCGCCAGGCTTCCAGCAGCACCGTATCCCCGAATTTCACCCCTTGCTTATTGAACTTGCCGTATTCATCAGCAACAGAGATGGCAACCTCTTGGACCTCTGAACCAAAGGTGGCCACACTCCCGGCAATTGCAACCGGCACAAGCTTTTTATTGGGCGACCAGAGCTGATTCGGTGTGGCGCTGATCGTCACTTCGGGCGCTCTTGGCACGTACAGAATCGTAGTAACCGCAGTTGTCCGGTTCCCTGCCAGATCTACTGTCTCGGCCTGTAGCCGGTTCTCCCCTTGAGTAAGCCCGGAAAGTGCTATCCTCCAGGTGATAGCGGTCGGGTACTCTACCGCCCCGACTGTAGCAGTAGCGCAGCTGAGAATAATCTCTCTTCCCTCTTCCCGTGTCCCTGTTACGCTCTGGGTTGCAGCATTTGTAGGGGTTACAACCGGATCTATGGTCAGATTCGGTGGGGTCTTGTCATAGATGACATTGCGCTGGACAGTTGTCTGTGTTCCAACCTCGTTTGTAGCAGTAACGATAATCGGATACTGTTTTTCATCTGTAAAGCTGACAATCTGCGAGAAAATCCCATCCAGTACCGGAGGAGTCAGAATCAACCCTTCCATGGCAACGGTAATGCCGACAGCAGTATAGGTATCAGATGTCTTGCCGCTGATCGTGAGAATCCCCTGGTTGGTGCGGATATCCTGTGGAGGCTCGGTTATCGTCAGAGAGGGTTTCCGGTCGTCAAAGAGCACAGTTCGTTTCTGGCTGCTTGTGTTGCCGGCGAGATCGGTAGCGGTTATTTCTATTGTGTTCCAGCCGTAAGAGAGCAGTACCTCGGCTGAAAAG
>JANNRW010000064.1:0-7302 GCA_031401815.1 Geobacteraceae bacterium
AACCTGTCAGGTCGAGCGGCTTGACCCCTGTGGCAATACGCTCGACCTGACAGGTTTCTCCGGGCTTACTTTTTTTCAGCCTGATCTGCAGCGCTTCCCGGCTCTGGGGCTTGCTTACCGGGCGCTGGCAGATGGAGAGAGCATGCCGGCCGTCATGAATGCCGCAAATGAAATGGCTGTAGAAGCCTTTCTTGAAAGGCGGATCAAGTTTCTTGAAATACCCGCATTGATAGAAAGGGTGATGGATGCACATCTGCCAGGCTCTCTTGCCTCGATTGCAGATGTGCTTGAGATTGACCGGTGGAGCCGGACTAAAACCAGGGAGTTTTTAAAAGCATGATTTATATAATATCTGCTGTAGTTGTACTCGGGCTGTTGATCTTTGTCCATGAGCTGGGACACTTTATCTTTGCAAAGTTCTTCAAGGTAGGGGTCGAAAAGTTTTCTCTCGGTTTTGGGCCGAAGCTTATAGGCAGAAAAGTGGGGGAGACCGAATACCTGATCTCGGCATTCCCTTTGGGCGGTTATGTGAAGATGGTCGGGGAAAACCCAGACGCAGAGCTTACCGCTGAAGAGCTGGAACGCTCATTCATGGGAAAGCACCCTTTGAAGCGAATTGTCATTGTTGCTGCCGGGCCGATCTTCAATCTCCTTTTTGCCGCGCTTTTGTTCATAATCATCTACATGATAGGTGTCCCTGCTGCAACGACCAGAATAGGTGAGGTTCTTGCCGGAAAACCTGCTGCTGTTGCCGGAATATTGGCAAAAGATCTGGTCACTTCTGTTAATGGCAAAGAGGTTTCAAGATGGGACGATTTTGCAGGAATGATTGCAGATTCGAAAGGGGTGCCTCTTGATATCCAGGTAAAAAGAGAAGAGAGGCTGCTCTCCTTCCATATCACCCCGGAAACCAGAGAGGGGAAAAACCTGTTCGGCGAAAAGATCTTCTATCCGGTCATTGGAGTGGTTGCTGCCGCAGAAATGGTGACTGACCGTTACTCTCCCCCCATGGCGATTGTAAAGGGGTGTCAGCAGACCTGGAAGGTCATAAAGCTCACCATCCTCTCCATCGTAAAGATGATTGAGCGAGTAGTGCCGCTCGATTCGGTCGGTGGCCCGATCATGATAGCCAAGATGGCCGGTGAGCAGGCCTCTGCCGGAGGGGTCAGCTTTATCGCCTTCATGGCGCTGCTCTCGATCAATCTCGGTATTTTGAACCTTCTTCCGGTACCGATTCTTGACGGCGGTCATCTCTTCTTTTTCAGCTGGGAGCTTATCTTCAGGAAGCCGGTCAGCATGAAGGCGCGTGAGCTTGCCCAGCAGATCGGACTTGTCCTGCTTATCAGTCTGATGGTGCTGGCATTTTATAACGATATAGTCCGCTATCTTGTCAAGCAGGGGTAACAGCCCATGAAGCTGCTTGTTATCGATACTTCGACGAGCGTTTTCAGTATGGCAGTTGCGTCAGGAGAAAATCTTCTTGCAGAAGAGACGGGTGCTGGCGGCCAGGCGACTGCGGCGCGACTGGCTCCGGCAGTAAAAAGAGTTTTGCAGGCAAGTGGTGTCACCATGGCAGAGCTGGACGGATTTGCTGTTACTGTTGGCCCGGGCGCTTTTACAGGCTTGAGAGCAGGAATTTCCCTGGTTAAGGGGATGGCTTTTGCTACCGGAAAACCGGTTGCAGCCCTGTCGTCTCTGGAACTCTTGGCCATGAATGCAATAAATAGCAGTATCCCGGTCTGCCCGATGTTTGATGCCAGAAAAAGCGAAGTCTACACTGCCCTGTATCAGATGGAAGGGGGGGGAAGCCTGCTCATTTCGGAAATGGCGGCAGACCCTGCCCTGTTTCTTGAAAAAATAGCCGGTTCCCCCCTTTTTCTTGGGGACGGGGCGCTCCGTTACCGGTCACTCATAGTTGAACAGCTCGGCAGCCGGGCTTTTTTTGCCGACCCCCCTCTTAACCATCCAAAAGCCTCTGCAGGAGTCAGACTCGCACTCAGGGAGTTTGCTTCCGGCGCTGCCGTACCACCCGCTGAAATCCTTCCACGCTATCTGCGTCTCTCTGAAGCTGAACTGAACAGACGCTGAAACCTGCCCAAACTCTTCAGGAGGAGCCATGCCCGCATATCTGATTGGTCATATCAAAATTATCGATCCCGTCTTGTGGGAGAGTTACGTTGACGGGGTGAGAAACTCGCTGGCACACTGTCACGCCAAAGTCCTGTTTCGGGGGAAGCTTGCAAAAGTATTGGCCGGCGAGCATCAGTACGATCTGTCGGTAGTGATAGAGTTTACTGACCAGGCAGAACTGGAGAAGTGGTATTATTCTGCCGATTATCAGGCTCTGGTGCCGCTGAGAAACAGGGCGGCAGACGTGCTGATAACAAGCTTTGACAGCGTCTGAGCCACGGCCTTGCATCTGCCAGCGGCGGTGCGCATTAACGCCATATCAACAGATTGAGAATTGAAAGAGAGAGCCGCCGTTGTTCGAGTTTGATGATAGCGATGAGTTGCATTTTCATAATTCATAATTCACCTTCATAATTGCTTCACGGGACGCATGGGGAGTGAGTGGCGGGTGATTGGCCGTGAAGCGGAAATGGTGATGCTGGCGCTCCGGCGGCTTCATTAATCAGCACGCCGAAAAAACTGGGATTTTTGGAGACACTGTTGTTGTAAATCAAATGGTTACGCTATGAATTCTGCCGACAGAAGTCAGGGTGTTTTTAATGACGTACCTTCTTTAGCCTCTTGCAGTCTGGGAAACGCTGTGACATAGTGTCATAAAATTTCCCAGAAGTGAGGCGACATGGAGCAGGAACCTGAATGGATAGTCAAAAAGGCTGTTGATGCACTTGGATATGACAAAATAGCTGAACATTTGGGCAAGGCCCCCAGAACCGTCAGGCGCTGGATGGCAGGAGAAACAAAGGCATCAAAAAGCGATCTGATGGTGCTGGAACAGCTTTACCTCCACCTCTACAAATCCCCCCCTAAAAAAACCGATTTCACCTTTATTGACCTGTTTGCCGGTATCGGCGGTCTGCGCAAAGGTTTTGAGGCCAATGGCGGTGATTGCATCTTCACCTGCGAATGGGACGACTACGCCCAGAAGACCTACCGGGCAAACTTCGACGTCGAGCATGAACTGGCTGGTGACATAAACGATGTTGTCGGCGAGATCAGGAAGCATATTCCGGTTACGCCGGATGTGCTGCTGGCCGGTTTTCCCTGTCAGCCATTTTCAATCGCCGGAGTCAGTAAGAAGAACGCTCTTGGACGACCACATGGTTTTGCGTGTAAGGAGCAGGGCAATCTGTTCTTCCATATCGCATCCATTCTTGAAGAACTCCGACCACCGGCTTTTCTGCTTGAGAACGTGAAAAACCTTGAGCGGCATGACAAGGGGAATACCTTCCGGGTTATCATGGATGTCCTTGAAAAAGACCTGAAATACAAGGTGCAGTACAAGGTCATCGACGCCAAGGGCTTTGTACCGCAGCACCGGGAACGTATTTTCATTGTCGGCTTTGACGGCGACACCGGCTTTTCATGGGATGATTTTCAGCATCCCGGCCCGCAAGCAAAAACACTGAAAGATATTCTCCTGCCGGACACGGAGGTAGACAGCAAGTACATCCTGACCGATAATCTCTGGCGCTATCTGCAAAATTACGCCGCCAAGCACAAGGCCGCCGGAAACGGGTTCGGTTTCGGGCTTGTCACTAAAAACGAAACTGCCCGGACACTTTCGGCACGATACTACAAGGATGGCAGCGAAATTCTGATTGATCGAGGCAAGGGGAAAAACCCGCGGCGTTTGACCCCTCGTGAGTGTGCGAGATTGATGGGGTTTGATGACGATTTCAGAATTCCGATTTCAGATAATCAAGCATATAAGAAATTCGGAACTGACACAGTGGTGCCCGTTATGCGGGAGATAGCGCGGATAATGAAACCGCATATAATGACATTGAAGAATGTCGTTACTTTGGAGGTTGCAAATGGATGAAACTGTTTGCACATTTTGTGGTATAGAAATGAAAGACAAGGATTTAGCCTATGGAATTTCAAGAGGTTCTATTGATGAATCATGCTACGGATTCAGGATTGACGAAGATTCTGACTGGGATGTCTACTGTCCGGAGTGTATGAACGAAATTGACAAGGTACTTGCAGATTACAAACGAGCGAGGGGAAAATGAACTGGACTGAAGATCAATTGAAATTAGCCCTTGCGCTTTATTGCCAGCTTCCATTCGGCAAGATGCACTCTCGGAATCAAGACATTATTCGATTGGCCGAGAAGATTGGCCGCACACCTTCGGCAGTTGCAATGAAATTGGTTAATTTTGCCAGTCTTGATCTGGAGATTGTGAACTCCGGCAGAACTGGACTTGGCAATGCGTCGGCATTGGACAGGAAGGTTTGGGAGAAGTTTCAAGATAATTGGGACTCTGAAATTTCCATAGCGGCGGAAAGTCTCGGCATAGTCTCCGAGGTGACGCTGGAAGCTTCGGAAGATGTCTTGCCATTGTCTATTGATACGACACGAATAGCCGAAGTCGAGGTAAGAAAAAAACAGTACATTTTCAGACGCATGATATTGAGCAGTTATTCCAGCGTCTGCTGTATGAGCGGTCTAACTGAGCCGCGCCTACTTGTGGCAAGCCACATTGTCCCATGGAAAAACGATGCTGATAATAGACTGAACCCAAAAAACGGTCTCTGTTTATCATCGCTCCACGATAAAGCTTACGACACAGGCTTGATCACTGTATATCCGGACTATAGTATTGCGGTATCCCCGGAAATCATCAAATTGACCAATGATAAGTTTATCCAAGAAGCATTGGTTTCTTGTCACGGCAGATCAATAAAGCTTCCGGAGAAATTTCATCCATCAAAAGAATTCTTGGAGTGGCATAGCCAAGTAAGGTTTTTGCGTTGATGTTTATAAACCGGCACAGCAAGCGGGATTGATGGAGTTGAGCCAGTTTATTGAGCTGGCAAGGGAACGGCAGATTTAATTTCGCTTTGCTTTAACGCCCAAGAGCAGGACAGTTTTCTGGTTAAAGAAACTCGAATCCAACGTAAGCCGTGACCAGCAGGTAAAAGCCGATCTGGAGCGACTGAGCTGGCGGGTGGTTAAGGTCAAATTGAGAATTTAGAATAGGGAATTGAGAATTGAAAAGACTTAAAGCTTACTCCGTTTACCGGCGCAATTTCTACCCTTGACAACTGTTGTACACTGATAGATTGACTTACAATATAGGTCATATGACCTACATTAAGGCATTAAAGGTTCAATAACATGATTGAGGCACTTGTCGGTTCCATTAGCTGCGAACGCGTTCTTACCTTTCTGAATGCCAGAGGGGAGGGGTATGCTAGGGAGATTGCAACATTTTACAACAGTTCTCTGGCGCCGATCCAGAAACAGCTGGACAAGCTGGAAGCGGGTGGCGTCCTAGCGAGTCGCACTGCCGGGCGCACCCGCCTGTATACCTTCAACCCGCGCTACCCCTTGTTGACTGAACTTGCAGCATTGCTGGAGAAGTCGATCTCCTTTTACGATGAAGAGTTGAAGCAGCGGCTGCTGTTGAACAGACGCCGTCCCCGTCGCAGAGGGAAGCCGCTGTGATCTCACTGTCCGAGCTGACCATTGGTGAACTTGCAGCCTACATTGCCGAGCATCTCCGAAGCAAAGGGATTGAAACGGTGCTGGTCGGCGGGGCCTGCATTTCGATTTACTCTGCCAATGAGTACAGCTCGTTCGATCTCGACTTTATCATCACAGGGTCATCAACCCGAAAGACAGTGCGTGCCGCACTGACAGAGATCAACTTCACGGAAGAGAACCGCTACTTTATCAATCCGCACACGCCTTTCTTTGTTGAATTTCCCTCAGGTCCTTTGGCAATAGGCGATGAGCCTCCATCCGAAATCAGCACGCTCCGCTTTTCAACCGGCAATCTGCGGCTATTATCTCCGACCGATTGTGTGAAGGACAGGTTGGCAGCTTTCTATCACTGGAAAGACCAACAGAGTCTCGAACAGGCGATACTCATTGCCAGAGATCATGATGTCGACATTGAAGAGGTAAGACGATGGTCAGCTCATGAAGGGTTCGCGGAAGTTTTCGAGAAAAATGTGTCAAAGCGGCTATCAGAAAAGCACGGATAAAGTATCGGGTAAATTGTCGTCGCCGACCTGGAAAAAAACCATGTCAGAAAGAAATCGCAGGATTTATTGACCCCGAAACAGATGATTTAGTATGGATGTGCCCGAAGTGCAATAATCGTGGCTTAATCAGTAATTGGCGTGGATCGGTTTGGGATATGAGCGATATCGATAATACTGTTCACTGAAAAGGATAACCCATGAAAAACAACCTTTCGCAAATAGCCGTGATGAACATCGAGGACGGCGAAGAAATCCTGACTGGACTGGCCACTGCGCACATTCCGCAGGTGGGCATATATAAGCTTCTGGCGAAGAAAAAAGTGAACGACACGATCGAGTGGGCGCATTTCGTCGAACGCGATAACGGACTGAAAGAAAAGGTCATGCGCGGCACAGTGAATTCCCTTGGTGAATTCGATATCGTGATAGATACCGTCAACAATAACCTGCGCAGGATTTTCGGCGTTACCATGCAGCCTGCCGAGTTTGAAGTCCGGACTCTTGACGGCAAGAAAGCTTCTGACACAATGCACTGATTCTTTCATCCGCGACCAGCAGGTGAAGGCCGATCTGGAGCGGCTGGGCTGGCGGGTGATTACGGTTTGGGAGTGTGAACTTCGGGAAACTGAGCATCTGGCGAGTTGGCTGAAAGTATCTTTGAAGACGG
Source organism: Geobacteraceae bacterium (assembly GCA_031401815.1). Taxonomy (GTDB): domain Bacteria; phylum Desulfobacterota; class Desulfuromonadia; order Geobacterales; family DSM-12255; genus JANNRW01. The sequence continues at coordinate 6,854 of JANNRW010000064.1, forward strand.
TTAAAAAGCCATGAAAGTGGGAAGAAAGGAGCATATCGTATGACCAGAGAAACTGCCGTCAAGTTATTCGAACATCGGCAGATACGCACCGCATGGGATGAAGAAAAACAAAAATGGTATTTCGCCATTGTTGACGTCGTCAGGGTTCTGACCGATAGCCCCAACCCCAGAACCTACTGGAGCGTACTGAAAACACGTCTGAAAAAAGAAGGCAGCCAGTTGGCTACAAATTGTAGTCAACTGAAAATGAAAGCTGTCGACGGCAAGCTTTACATGACCGATGTTGCCGATACGGAACAACTTTTGCGCCTTGTCCAATCCATCCCCTCACCCAAAGCCGAACCGTTCAAGCAATGGCTGGCCCAGGTGGGATATGAACGAATCCAGGAGATCGAAAACCCGGAGCTTGCCCAGAATCGTATGAAACAACTGTACGAACTGAAAGGGTA
>JANNRW010000065.1:0-18864 GCA_031401815.1 Geobacteraceae bacterium
GAGTTGTTGAGTTGTTGAGTCAGAAGTCAGTTGCTTCTGCTTCTTGTCAATGTTTTATCACTGACTCCTGACCCCTGACTACTGACTCCTGCTTTACCTCCTCCCCACCGGATAAAAACTTACCCTGAGAGCATTTTCAGCAGGTGTTATTGTCTCCGGGGGCATCGGTATAATAGTCGCATCAAATACAATCCGCAAAAACCCTTTATTAGCTCCTATCCTGACAGTTGAAACACCATGCCTGTTTATATTTACAGATTTGTAAGAGAAAACCGGCTGAGCATCCGGAATATCAACTACCAGCCGCCACGGGTTTGAGAGCCTCATGATCCGATGATTCTCTATCTCGCCGTCTGCCTGAATCTCGATATAATCAGCCTTCACGCCAATACCGGTTATTTTCAGACTTGTCCCTTTTGGCACTTTACGGCTTGCTTTTGACACTTTTACTGCCTCTACAGGCTTCACGCTCTGTATATGCTCTTTTTGAGCAGCAAGCAGCAATTCATTGTTACGGAACTGATATGTCAGGGTTCTTTGACCACCGGAGGGGGAACTGTCAGGATCATTAGCGCGATATACACTGTATGTTCTTAGTATTTTCCCCCCCTCGCTTCTGAACTCATCCCCCCCCCTGTAACTCGGCTTGTCGGGAACATCCGGTAAAGGTATATGTTTAAGGAGACCGCTTTCAATTGTATATATGTCCAGACTCTTTTTCACAGAGTTAGCAACATGACCGCTTACAACAACAAGCTCCTGAATTCCGTCTTGCGCAAGATCATCAATCCATGAGCTTTCAGCCAGTATGTTAGAACCATTTACCAGATGGGTATATGTTTTCCCCCCCTGCTGTAGAACTATTTTCAGTTTTTGCCTGATACAGTCAGGCTGGGGATCACTGGAAAGAGTGTATCCAAAACTGCCAGAAAGACCCTCATTTTTATATGCACAGGAAAGCTCAGCTGCCAAAGAGAGTGATGGTGCAACAGCAGCGATTAAAGAGAGTAGTACTGCTGCCATTATGGAATGCCCTATAGCTTTCATCTCATCCTCCCGTTCAAATGCTTTTTATATTAATTAACTGATATTATGATAAAAATCAAGCGTCTAAACCAATTTTGTCAGTTCAAGGATCTGACTGAAGATGAAACATCCTTCAATTTTCTCTATTTATCGAATTCCAGATAAAAAAAATCTCCACGCCAGAACAAGCTGAGGCGTGGAGATTTCTGAATCACTCAGGATACACGTAAATAAACAGGAGTATTATTTGTACTCCTTCATTTCATCAAACTGGAGGTACTTGTAAATAGCCTCTTTCTTTGGCTCGACCTTCTCTTTGTAAACCGCCATAAACTCGGCTACTGTCGGCAGTTTGCCCATTGTGGCGGCAACTGCGCCAAGTTCTGCTGAACCGAGGAACACTTTGGCACCATCGCCGATGCGATCATCGAAGTTACGGGTAGAGGTAGAGAACATGTTCACACCATCAGGTACGCGAGCCTGATTTCCCATACAGAGGGAGCAGCCTGCAATTTCGATCCGGGCACCGAAAGCGCTGTAGACCGAGAAATATGCCTCATCCTTCAATTTATCCTGATCCATTCTGGTTGGTGGACAGATCCAGGTTCGAACACTCTGGTTGAATTTCAGCCCGCGCCAGATCTCGGCGGCAGCCCGGAAATGGCCAATGTTGGTCATACAGGAACCGAGGAATACATCCTGAATCGGCGTACCAGCCACCTCGGAGAGGAGTTTGACATCATCCGGATCGTTAGGACAGGCAAGAATCGGCTCTGTGATTTCGGAAAGATCAATCTCTATGACATCTGCATAAGCACCGGTTGCTTCGGCGTTCTTGTCCGCTTCAAGCAGTTCGGGGTTTGCGAGCCAGGCATTAACGTCGTCGATTCTGTTTTGCAAGGTCTGTGCATCCTGATAGCCATCCTTAATCATCTTCTTCATAAGTGCAACATTGGAACGGAGATAGGTTGCTACCGACTCTCTGGAGAGCTGGATGCAACCGGCAGCGGCAGAGCGCTCTGCAGCGGCGTCAGTCAATTCAAAAGCCTGCTCAACGGTCAGATCAGGAAGACCTTCCATTTCCAGTATGCGGCCATTGAACGTGTTTATCTTGTTCTTCTTGGGGACTGTCAGCTTCCCCTGCTTTATAGCCCAGTAAGGGATGGCATTGACAGCGTCACGAAGCGTGATGCCCGGATTAAGGCTCCCCTTGAAACGTACCAGCACTGACTCGGGCATGTCGAGAGGCATAAACCCCATGGCTCCTGCAAAAGCTACCAGCCCCGAACCTGCGGGGAAACTGATGCCGATCGGGAAACGGGTGTGAGAGTCACCACCAGTGCCGACAGTGTCAGGAAGCAGGAGTCGGTTCAGCCAGGAGTGGATGACGCCATCGCCCGGCTTCAAGGGTACGCCTCCTCGCTCTATGATGAACCCTGGCAGGTTCTTGTGCATCTTTACATCAGCCGGTTTCGGATAGGCAGCCGTGTGACAAAACGACTGCATGAACATCGGCGAGAGAAATTTGAGGCAGGCAAGCTCTTTCAACTCATCTGCGGTCATAGGGCCTGTTGTATCCTGCGAACCGACTGTTGTCATCTTCGGATCGCATGCAGTCCCAGGGAGTATGCCGGTAACACCGCAAGCTTTGCCAACCATCTTCTGGGCAAGAGAATACCCCTGTGCAGCTTTTGGCACAGGGTTCACCGGAAGAGTGAATACGTCTGTATCACCAAGTCCGAGAGACTTGCGGGCATTAAGGGTTACTGCCCTGCCGATGATAAGCGGTATACGACCACCGGCGCGGTATTCATCGGCCAGTGTATTGGGAGTTATCCTGAAGGTGGATATGACTTCACCATTTTCATTCAGGATCTCCCCCTTTAAAGTATTGATGGTTATAACATCCCCATCGTTCATTTTAGATACATCCGCCTTCAGCGGAAGAGCTCCAGAATCCTGAGCCGTATTGAAAAAAATCGGAGCAATGACACCACCGATAATTACTCCTGCACTCTTCTTGTTTGGGACACAGGGAATCTCCTGACCCATATGCCAGAGCACCGAATTGCAGGCTGATTTCCGAGATGAACCTGTGCCGACGACATCGCCGACAAAGGCGACCTGATGTCCGGCTGCGCGCCACTCTGCAATCTGGGCAAGACGGTTCGGAAAGCGGGTTTTACCCATGGCAAGGGCGTGGAGTGGAATGTCAGGGCGGCTCCAGGCGTCTCCTGCGGGTGAGAAATCGTCAGTGTTTATTTCACCTTCAACCTTGAAGACCTTGACCTTGATAATCTCGGGAACACCGGGACGACTGGTGAACCACTCTGCATTGGCCCAGGAGGTGAGAACTTTTTTTGCAGCGGCATTGGTCGCAGCCAGCTCCACCACTTTGTCAAAACCGTCATAGACAAGGGTCATCCCGGAAAGGGCAGCAGCAGCGGCCTCAGCCAGTTCGGGTTCCTTCAGGGCATCAACCAGCGGGTATACATTGTAACCTCCCAACATGGTACCAAGAAGCCTGATCGCCTCAATTTTTGTAATAAGAGGAGATCTCCTCCCCCCCTTGACAATTGCAGAAAGAAATGCTGCCTTGACCTCAGCAGCAGGATCAACACCCGGCGATACACGCTCTTTAAGGAGATAAAGAAGAAACTCCTCCTTGCCTGATGGTGGATTTTCAAGTAAGTTGCACAGGTCAGCAGTCTGTTCCGGGCTCAGCGGCAGAGCCGGAATCCCAAGGGCGCTACGCTCTTCTTCATGTTTTTGATATGCTTCGATCATGTTCTTCCTCCTTATTAATGATGCAGCACTGAATTATCGTTGGAAATTAAGATTGTATACTGTATACGATGGAAATGATGCTTGTCAATGGAAGAAAAGCCTTGACTGATCATACTCTACAGGAGTCAGACTAATGAGACTGATATTGATAACATTGACTTTTTTTCTTCTGGCTCCCCTTGCTGAAGCCGCCACATTTGACCCATCATTCAAATTTCAAACTATTGAAACCCCTCATTTTTCGGTTCATTTTCACAATGAAGTCGAAGATCTGGCCAAAAGAGCCGCCGTAATGGCTGAAGATGTTCATGCCAGACTCTCACCCCTGCTCCGCTGGAAACCTGAAGAGAAGACCAACCTTGTTATTGCTGACAACTCTGATATGACCAATGGCATGGCAACATCAATCCCCTGGAATGCCATCTACCTTCAACCAGCCCCGCCCTCGATCATCTCATCCATCGGCGAGTATGACGACTGGCTCAGAATGCTGATAATCCACGAATACGCCCATATTCTGACTTCTGATCCGGTCAGGGGGTACAGCCGAGTTATTCGCAAGATCTTCGGGAAAACCTATCCTGTCGGAGATCTGTTACTTTTTGCTGTAACTGCGCCCCCCAATATGCTGATGCCTCGCTGGTGGCACGAAGGGATGGCGACCTGGAGCGAAACCGAGCTTACTTCCTCAGGGAGAGGTCGGAGCAGTTTTTACGAAATGATCCTCAGGTCAGCAGTTGCGGAAAACAGACTGCCAACTATTGACCTGCTCAATGGCGAAGTCCCATTCTGGCCGGGTGGCAATCTCCCCTATATCTATGGTTCCCGGCTTATCCAGTACATTGCCGAATCCTTTGGCAAAAACGCTCCGGGGGATCTCTCTTACAAGCAATCAGGGCGTTTCCCATTTTTCATAAACGGCCCTCCGGAAGAGTTGCCCGGAGGGAGAGACTATTCTGATCTATACAAGGGGATGCTGGGCAAACTTCGTTCTGACCAGGAAAAACAGATTGCAGAGCTCGAAAAGAGCCCGCTTACACCACTTCAGATAATCGGAAAAGATGATGCCTGGGAGGGTTCCCCAAGAATCTCGCCAGACGGGAAACTTGTTGCATTCAATCGGGATGACCGGCATAACCGGCCTGAGATAGTCATTACAGATCTTGAAGGGAAAAGAGAGGCGTCCTTTGGTGCCCGTGATTCCACCCTTTCATGGAGCCGGTCTGGGGACAGCATATTCTACAGCCGGATCAATCTGATAAATAATGTCAATTTCTACAGCGATATCTACCGATACGACATCGATAAAAAGCGAAGCAGCAGGATAACTCATGGATTGCGGATGTCACAGCCTGATATTTCACCTGACAACACCCTTCTGGCCGGGATTGTTTCAGATCATGGCAGCCAGAATATTGCTCTTCTGGAAATCGGATCCCTGAAAAATGCGGATGAAAAATCCTCTCTTAAAATTCTTACTGATTTCAGGGAATCGCGGGTTGCTTCTCCAAGATGGTCTCCGGACGGGACACGACTACTTTTTACAAGCAAGGATAACAACGGCATCAGCACTCTTCATATTATTGAAATTCCAACAGGCAAGATACAGAACCTATTTTCAGGAAAAAGCTCAATAGAGGGGCCAACCTGGAGCAGTGACGCCAGACGGATCATCTACTCAACTGACAGCACCGGAGTTTATAACCTTTTTGCCTGGTCTCTTCAGGAAAACAGGGCAACACAACTCACAAACATCATCAGCGGCCTCTTTTCACCTGACATCTCTGCTGACGGCAAAACATTGGTGGTTTCGAAATATACATCCAGTGGTTTCAGGGTTGCGCTGATAAGGAACCCGGACAGCTTAGGCTCAATTATCGACACATCCACTCCACCTTCAGGACGTTATCCGGTGGATCAGGAGCTGGGCAAACCAGCCTCTCTCACCTCTTCCTCACAATCTCTTGCCACTCACCCCTATTCACCACTGAGTACACTCACCCCTCGATTCTGGCTCCCCGCCATGATTGCAGAGGGCTCTGACGGAGTTGCTCCCGGCCTGCTGACAGCCGCCCAGGATGTTCTCGGTTATCACTTTTTCATGGCTGGCACATATCTTGGCACCAATTATGACAAACTCTACATTGACACAATGTACCGCTATGATCGCCTCACACCCTCTTTTTCCCTGAATGCCTATATGTTGCCATCCATGTACAAAAACCTGCTTGGATATGGTGACTATACAGAGCTTGAAAAGGGTGTCATTGCCCGGATTACGATGCCATTCAAAAGTTTCTCTTCAAAGCTTTCCTTATTTGCCGGCTACCATCTGAAGGAGCAGCAGGCATTGACCCCGCTTGTTAATGATAAATTAAATGGTTTGAAGGTATTCCAGGGGAGAGCTGACAGTTTCCTTACGGGTCTGGAATACAACAGCAGCGCAAAATACCCCTGGTCTATAACTGCCGAAAAAGGGCGCAACATTACAGGAGAGCTGAACTATTTCGGCAAGGCTTCCGGGAGTGAGCTGGAGTCAAGAACATATACTGTCAAGTGGGAGGAGTATTTCCGGCTTCCGGCGCATCACACAATCATGCTGAACCTGAAAGGGGGCATGGCTGAAGGAGAAAGAGTCCCACAACAGGCTTTTCAGCTTGGAGGCATCACTACACCACTTAACCCGTTCGGACTCAGAGGTTATGAATCACGCTTTGCAACTGGCGACTACATTGCAACCGGCACCCTTGAGTACCGTTTTCCGGCATGGTATTTTCTCAGGGGATTCGGAACAAAACCGATATTTCTTGACAGAGTGCACGGCGCTCTTTTCATAGAAGCAGGCGAAGTCTGGGAAAAGGGGAAAAGTTTCCGTGATGACAGAATTAAGGGGAGCGCCGGCACCGAAATCCGCTTTGACATGACCCTAGGCTACTGGCTGAAAATCACACCTACAGTAGGTTATGCACGTGGTTTTGATCGTGATGCCATTGATCATCTTTACTTCAGCATCTATACCAATCTCTAGCCCGACAGTCATTGCTGCTTGATTTTATCCCCCAAAACTGTAATAAAAGGGCTGTTTTCAAAATTATGGAGGAGATATGAGCCAGATACCTTTTATTGATCTAAACCGACAGCAGCAGAGGATTCTTCCTGAAATAGAGCGCCGGATCGGCGCTGTTCTCAAACATGGGCAGTATGTTCTTGGCCCCGAAATAGCTGAACTGGAAGGGAGGCTTGCCGCCTACACCGGGGCAAAGCACTGCATAACAGTGTCAAGCGGCACAGATGCTCTTCTGATAGCCCTGATGGCAATCGGCATCGTCCCCGGAGATGAAGTCATAACCACTCCGTTTACCTTTATCGCCACAGGTGAAGTCATCTCCCTGCTGGGGGCTGTCCCTGTTTTTGTCGATATTGATCCACGAACCTACAATATCGACCCGAATCTCATCGAGTCGGCAATAACTCCGCGCACAAGAGCCATCATGCCTGTAAGCCTCTACGGCCAGTGCGCTGATTTTGATGCTATAAATGCAATTGCGGCAAAACATAATCAGACCAGAGGCGATAATACCGCCTCCAGGATTCATGTTATTGAGGACGCCTGCCAGAGTTTTGGCGCTACCTATAAGAGCCGCAAGTCATGCGCACTCTCTGACATCGGCTGCACCAGCTTCTTCCCTTCAAAACCGCTTGGCTGTTATGGTGATGGAGGTGCATGCTTTACTGATGATGACGCAGTTGCAGCAAAAATCCGTCAGGTAATGAATCATGGACAGGATCGTCGCTATCATCATCCGATAATAGGCATTAATGGCCGCTGTGACACACTACAGGCAGCAATTCTTCTGGCAAAAATGGATATTTTTGAAGAAGAGGTTAAACTCCGGGCAGATATTGGCGCAGAGTACTCGACAAAAATTGCATCTGCTGCCGGTTCACGTATTGTGACCCCGTTTATAGAGAGCTGGAATACCAGCGTTTATGCTCAGTATACAATTCTTGTGAATGATCGTGAAAAAGTTCAGTCAAATCTTCAGGCCAAAGGGATTCCGACCGCAGTACATTACCCTGTACCCTTGCATCTTCAGCCGGCATTTGCCGGAGTCAACAAACCGGAAGGGAGCTTTCCTGTCTCAGAAAATATCGCACGACAAGTCATGAGTCTCCCCATGCATCCTTATTTAAACGAAAATGATATGGAGCGGATCGTTACAGCACTGGCGGAGGGATAATGCTTTCAGGCAAGCAGAAAAGATATTTACGCGGTTTGGGTCATGCTCTCAAACCGGTAATCATGATCGGGAAAAATGAAATAAACGATAAGGTTGTCACCGAGACCGACATTGCTCTTGCAACACATGAACTGATAAAGGTTAAGCTGCTTGAAAGCTGCTCAACAGACCGGCGTGAAATTGCTGATTCACTGGCCAGGCTTTGCAACGCCGAAGTCGCGCAACTGGTTGGAAGAACCGTGCTTCTCTACCGAAAGGGAGATGAACCCAAAATTGAACTGCCGAAAAATGTGGGCAGCCTCAAAGGTTGAAATTTCCGGCTCCGCTCACAACTGGTCATAACCTGTGAGCGGAGCCGCTCACTACTTCCAGAAAATTGCCGTTACCGGGCAACCGTCTATACACTGCTGGATAATCTCCTCTGAAGCCCCTTGCGGATTGTATGCAAGCGATGCACCGTGATCCAGCCTGAACACTTCCGGAGCAACTGACACGCAGAGCCCGCAGGCAATGCAGGATTCCCGATCAACTTCTACTATTTTCCCCATATAGACACCCCTTTTATACTCTCTCGTACGGTTCAAACAATCGTTTGTATTCATCCAGGGCAAACCGGTCAGTCATCCCTGCAATATAGTCGCAGATTACCCTCTCCTTGCCTGCAGACTCCATTTTCTGTACATACTTGACCGGAAGTAAAGAGGGATACTTGCAGTAGGTATCAAAGAGCTCAACGAGGTAACGTTCAGCCTTGACCCGCATACGCTCAACCTTATAGTGATGGTAGAGGTTCTGCCTTAAAAACTGCTTTAGTTCCCTGTTTTTTCTGCAAAGTTCCTGACTGAAGCCGGCAACCATTACATTGACTGAGCGGAGATCCTTGACAGTTTGAATACTGTTTTCAGCTATTGCTTTTCCGGTAGTGACAGTAAAGTCATCAATGAATTGGCCGATCAAGGCACTTATTGTCTGATACTTGAGACGCTCCTGCTCTGCGCCAGGGAATTTTCTGCTGATTCTCTCGTAAACCTCACTCCATAACTCCACCTCTGAAAGCTGACTGATGGAAATATAGCCGGATTTCAGACCATCATCTATATCATGATTGTTGTAAGCTATTTCATCCGCAAAATTTATGATCTGAGCCTCGATCAGCGGCACAACGCCAGGTAGAAATTCATCACTCATGACAGCCGGAAAATCAAATGGAGAGGAGTGCTTTATTATACCCTCCCTGAGTTCAAATGAAAGATTGAGACCGTTAAAAGACGAATAACGCTCTTCAAGTTCATCTACAACCCGCAAGGACTGGCGGTTATGCTCAAACCCGCCGTGGCCTGCCATCAGGCGATTAAGCACCTCCTCACCGGTATGCCCGAAAGGGGTATGCCCCAGATCATGCGCCAGTGCAAGTGCCTCGGTCAGCTCTTCATTAAGCTTCAGGCGTCTTGCTATTGCCCTTCCGATCTGGGCAACTTCAAGTGAATGTGTCAGCCTTGTACGATAATAATCCCCCTCATGATTTACAAAAACCTGGGTTTTATACTCAAGTCGCCGAAATGCGGCAGAGTGGATAATCCTGTCACGGTCACGTTCGAAAGATGGCCTGTTGTCGCGAAACTCTTCAGGATAACGACGCCCGAGTGACTCATGACTCTTTGCTGCATAACCGGCAAGATCAGGGCGCTCAAACGATTGAAGCTCCATTAGGTATCTCCTTGATTATAATTAAAGCCATGCATCTCCCCCTGTCAATCGGAAATGTTTGCTTGACGCCCCCCAAGCGGCATGATAAAGGATTAATTCTTTACAAACCATGTTTACAGAGACAGATATGTCAGCGCAAATCTTTAAAAAACATATTCCTGAGCGGATTCTTAAAACAATCGGTTCTGACAGCAAGGTATGCATTGTTAACGGGAAGATAATATACCGGCATCTGCGCAATCTCCCTTTTATCATAATGGCCTGTAATCCCCGGATTCCTCATGTAATTCCCGGGATCATGCGTGCAGCAGAAGAGCTTGACGCAATCATAGCATTTGAACTCACCGCCACTGAAGGGGGGCTTGATGGTGGCTATACCGGACAGACACCAGCCCGGTTTGTAGCTACGCTTATTGATTATGCAGAAAAAACCCGCTTCACCAAGCCTTTTATTATACATGCCGACCACATAACGGTCAAAAACAGCTCTGATACCGAGATAGATGCCGCACGAAACCTTATTGCTGCTCAACTTGATGCAGGTTATACCTCATTTGCAATTGATGCATCTTTTAATCCTCTCCCGGAAAATATCCATATAGTGACCGAACTTGTCCGCCCTCTACTGGATCAGGGTTTGGGACTTGAAGTAGAGCTTGGCGAGGCTCCTCCTGTTGAGGGTGAATCAAACCTCACCTCGATTGCTGATGTAGAGGAGTTTCTGACCGCGCTATCTTCATCCTTGATAAATCCGGATCTTTTGGCAATTGATAACGGTAGTAAAAGTGGCAACTATCTTGAAGGTCAGCTAATAAGAATTGATCTTGAACGTACCGGCCAGATTTTTGAAGCAACAAAACGTTTTGGACTTTCCGGAATTGTCCAGCATGGCATTACAGGCACACCTCTGAGAATTGTTGGCAAACTTGCCGAGTATGGGATCAGAAAGGGGAATATAGGGACTCTCTGGCAAAATGTTGCTCACGCCGGACTCCCTCCCGAACTGGTAGACTGCATGCGTGACTGGTCAAGAGAGCATAAACGTGACATCAAATATGCAACAGCTGTTTTTCGTTCAGAGATAGACAGCATATCGAATAATGACAAGAAACTGATAGAAGAGATGGCATACCGGGAAGCAAGGGAATTCATTACTGCTTTCCATGCAAAAGGGAGTATTACCAGACTTGCTGAACTCCTCGGCTCCTGTTTGTGAGGGTAATTGCAGGCACTGTTGGCGGAAGGAAGCTCCTTGCGCCTAAAGGGACAAGAGTCAGACCTACTTCAGACCGGGTCAAGGAAGCACTCTTCAGTATCTTGTTGAGCAGATTAGGAAATATCAGCTCATTGAAAATTCTCGACCTCTTTGCCGGTACCGGCAATCTCGGGATTGAGGCTCTTAGCCGGGGTGCTGATCAGATTGTTTTTGTCGATTCCAGTCCGGAATCAGCTTCAATAATTCGTTCCAACCTTATTTTGGCAGGCTTTGCAGATAAAGCTGAAGTAATCTGCGCAGATGCGGTCAGAAGCTTGAAACAGTTACAACAGCGCAGAGTGCATTTTGACATTGTCTTTCTGGATCCCCCTTACAGAGAAACAGCTCTGCTGCAAGCCGCTCTAAAAGAGATCGCATCCCAGACCATTCTATCACCAGGAGGGATCGTGGTTATTGAGACAAACAAAGGGAATTCACCTCTGCACCCGGATGAGCTGACCATTCTGGACAGGCGGATTTACGGAGACACAGCCATAATCATTCTTGGTGCCAGTATATGACCTTTATTTCCTGATAGCGAGATTTGACAATGCCACGAAAAATTGCCGTATACCCTGGCTCATTCGACCCTATAACATTTGGTCACATGGATATTATCAACAGGGCGCTCCGGATTTTTGATAATATCGTTGTGGCTGTGGCTGGTAACAGCTCTAAAAATTCGCTTTTCGCAATCGACGAGCGGATTGACCTGATTCGCAAGGTCATGTCGGAAAATGAGCGGGTGAAAGTTGACACTTTTGACGGTCTTCTGGTAGATTATGTTCTTTCCCAGAAAGCTACTGTAATCATCCGGGGTCTCAGGGCAGTATCAGACTTTGAATACGAGTTCCAGCTCGCCCAGATCAATCGCGGAATAACAGTTGAAGTTGAAACTCTGTTCATGATGACTTCCGTCCCATTCAGTTACCTCTCATCATCTGTTGTGAAGGAGATCAGCTCGCTCAAGGGGCCTGTAGACACCCTTGTACCACCGCTTGTAAGAAAAGCACTCGAAGAGAAATTTTCATAATCTAGGTATAAACGCAATAGCTTGCGTCTATACAGAACAAAGGAGAAAATAATGAATCCATTGGCTGTTGAACTCAACGATCTGCTTGCACAGCACAACCCTCATGCACTGGAGATGCTTTCCGATCTCGGCAAAAACCTTTTTTTCCCAAAGGGGATACTGACGCAGTCTGCTGAGGCAAAGGAAAAGGCTCACAAATTCAATGCAACCATCGGTATCGCCACAGAGAAAGGCGGGCCAATGTTCCTTCAGTGTATCCAGGATAAATTATCTGCCTTTGATCCCAAGGATATTTACCCTTATGCGCCGCCAGCCGGAAAACCGGAACTCCGCTCCTTGTGGCGAGAGAAGATGCTGCGCGAAAACCCGAGTCAGCAAGGCAAGCACTTCTCCAGTCCGATTGTAACCAATGCACTTACCCACGGACTCTCCATAGTTGCCGACATGTTTGTCGACAAGGGGGATCATCTGATTCTCCCAGACATGCTCTGGGGCAACTACAACCTTACCTTTGGCACCTGCTCCGGCGCAATTCTGAAAAAGTTTCCGACATTTACTGCAAGCGGAGGTTTTGATGTCGCTGCATTCAAGGTTGAATTGAAAAACAGCGCTGAAGAAAAGGGTAAGGTTATTGTACTTCTTAATTTCCCGAACAATCCGAGCGGCTACACCCCCACTGTTGCCGAAGGTGATGCACTTGTGGCTGCTATCAGGGAGGTAGCTGAAGCAGGTTGCAATATCGTCGCAATTACAGATGACGCATATTTCGGTCTTTTCTACGAAGAGAGTCTCAAGGAGTCCCTGTTCGGCAAACTCGCCAACCTTCACCCCCGCATCCTGGCTGTCAAACTCGACGGTGCTACCAAGGAAGAGTTTGTCTGGGGATTTCGAACCGGATTCATCACCTTTGCCGACGGCAACAGCTACGAAAACGCTCCGGTAATGACCGCTCTAGAGAAAAAAGCCATGGGGATCATTCGGGCTCGCATCTCAAACTGCCCCCACCCTTCCCAGACTTTCGCAATCGAAGCGCTCCGTTCACCACAGTTTCTTGCGCAAAAGGAAGAAAAGCTGCAGATCCTTAAAGGGCGCGCCCTTAAGGTAAAAGAGGTTCTAAATAGCGGGAAATATGATAAAGCCTGGGATTACTACCCGTTCAACTCCGGCTATTTCATGTGTCTGAAGCTCAAAACAGTTGATGCAGAGAAACTGCGCGTTCACCTTCTCGACAAATACGGCGTTGGCGGCATCTCCATCGGCAAGACCGACCTCCGTATTGCCTTCTCCTGCATTGAGGAAAAAGATGTGCCTGAACTTTTTGATATTATCTTCCAGGCAGTTCAGGATCTGTCCTGATCAATTATCTGACCCTGCAGCAACTGTTCCGCCATCCCGTTCTTTAAATAGTAATATGGCTGCCAAGAATTTCGGCAGCCATATTACTTATTTTATAACTCATTTAACTCACTTTAGCACTCACTCTTGACAATACTTTTTGTATTCCCTTCCGACAGCTTGATTTAATTTATATAAAATCTCACACTCGCATGACGAACTCAGCAATTGTAGCAGCCCAACAGCACAGAAAGCCGGAGAGTACTCTTTGTCGTATAACACTTTTCTTAATGAGCAAGATGAGCGATTGCAGCCAGATGGCATATTACATGCTTTACTTCTGCATGCAGATACACCTGTGGCACAATTACTTCGTATAAGGGTTGTATTATGAAAACTATCGGCTTACCCAAAAAGCAGGGGCTGTACGATCCCTGTTTCGAGCATGACGCCTGCGGTGTCGGTTTTGTCGCTAATATAAAGGGGAAAAAGTCTCATGAGATCATCCGCCAAGGGTTGACGATACTAGAGAACCTTGACCACCGCGGTGCGGTAGGCAGCGAACCGAATACCGGCGACGGCGCAGGCATTCTCATCCAGATGCCGGATGCTTTTTTCCGCAAGGTCTGCCCCTCCCAGGGGATCGAACTCCCTGAATCGGGGTATTACGGCGTCGCCATGCTATTCACTTCGCCTGAAGCGACTGAGCGAAGCAGTGCCCGGCATCTCTTCCACCGGATCATTACTGAAGAGGGTCTGGCAATCATCGGCTGGCGCGATGTGCCGACCGACAACAGCTCGCTTGGCGATACAGCCAAATCCGGGGAGCCGCGGGTTCGGCAACTGTTCTTCAACCGGGATAGTTCCTATGCCGACGAGGAGGCGTTCAACCGCAAGCTCTACATAGTTAACCAGAGGGCTATCCACGAAATTCGTGATACGGGAGTTGATCCTTACTGGTACGTCTCCAGTATTTCAACACGTACAATAATTTATAAAGGGATGCTGATGCCGACGCAGCTTGACCGGTACTATCCCGACCTTTGCGACCTGACAATGACGACCGCCATCGCCCTGGTGCACTCCCGCTTCTCCACCAACACGTTTCCGAGCTGGGATCGGGCTCACCCGTACCACTTCCTGGCACATAATGGCGAAATCAACACCCTGCGCGGCAACGTGAACTGGATGCATGCTCGCCAATCGCTTTTTAACAGCGAACTGTTCGGCGACGACATCAAGAAAGTGATGCCAGTCATAAATAGCAACGGATCCGACTCCGGAATGTTCGACAACTGCCTGGAGCTGCTGGTTATGTCCGGACGTTCCCTGCCGCACGCGATTATGATGATGGCTCCGGAGCCCTGGGAAAACCACGGGGGTATGAGCAAGGAAAAACGCTCTTTTTACGAGTACCACGCCTGCCTGATGGAGCCATGGGACGGCCCGGCAGCGCTGACTTTTACCGATGGCCGCATCATAGGCGCTGTTCTGGACAGAAACGGCCTGCGCCCTTGCCGTTATTACCTTACTGACGACGATCTTGTGATTATGGCTTCCGAGGCTGGCGTTCTGCAGATACCACCCGCGAAGGTGCTCCGGAAAGGACGCCTGCATCCCGGAAAAATGTTCCTGGTCGATACGGAGCAGGGGCGTATCATCCCGGATGAAGAGATCAAGAAGGATCTGGCCACTGCCAAACCTTACGGCGACTGGGTGAAAGTGAATCATATCCACTTGGATGAACTACCTGAAGCTCCACATGCGGTTGAGTCCGATCAGACATCCCTGCTGCAGCGGCAGAAAGCTTTCGGCTATACCTACGAAGACCTGACGGTCATTCTTGGACCGATGGCGACCGACGGCGTACAGCCACTGGGATCTATGGGTACTGATACTCCGCTGGCGGTTCTGTCCGAAAAACCCCAGCTCCTCTATAACTATTTCAAGCAGCTCTTTGCCCAGGTCACCAATCCACCAATTGACCCTATTCGCGAAGAAATTGTCACTTCGACTGTTGTAAGGATCGGTTCGGAGTCAAACCTGTTGAAACCGACAGCATCCAGCGCCCGAGTGATCAGGCTGGAGCATCCGATTCTCACCAATGATGAGCTTGCAAAGCTGCGTCACCTCAACCAGCCGGGTTTCAAAACCACCACCCTCTCCCTGCTCTTCAAGGCAGCTGACGGTGCTGAAGGGATGGAGAAGGCATTGGAAAGCCTCTTCAGCACTGCAATCAGGTTCATTGAATCCGGAACGACCGTGCTGATACTGTCAGACCGGGGGGTAAACGAAGAGTATGCCGCTATTCCGGCCCTCCTGGCCGTTGCCGGGCTGCATCACCACCTGATCCGTACCGCCACCAGAACCCGCGTCTCCCTGGTGCTTGAGTCTGGCGAACCCCGCGAAGTGCATCACTTTGCCATTCTGCTGGGCTACGGCATTACTGCCATAAACCCCTACCTGGCCTTTGAGTCGATCTCTGACATGATCAATCAAGGGATGCTCCCCGGCATTGACTATAAAAAGGGGGTGAAAAACTTCATCAAGGCGTCCATCAAGGGGATTGTGAAAACAATGGCCAAGATGGGGATATCCACCGTTCAGAGCTATCGCGGCGCACAGATCTGCGAGGCCGTTGGCCTGCACCAATCGGTCATAGAAAAGTATTTCACCTGGACACCGTCCCGGATTGGCGGCATCGATCTTAACGGCATTGCCGGAGAACTGCTGACATGCCACGAAAACGCCTACCCTCAAAGGGTTGCCGTCGAGCCGACACTTGATCCGGGTGGTCAGTACCAGTGGCGCAAGGATGGAGAGGAACATCTCTTTAATCCTTTGACCATCCAGTCCCTGCAAAAGGCGACTCGAACGGGCGACTATCAGGAGTTCAAGGTCTTTTCAGCCCTGATCGACGATCAGAATGAACGGCTCTATACTCTGCGCGGACTGCTCGACTTTAATCCTCTTACCAGGGTACCGGTTCCGATTGAAGAAGTTGAACCGGTC
Organism: Geobacteraceae bacterium; assembly: GCA_031401815.1. Taxonomy (GTDB): domain Bacteria; phylum Desulfobacterota; class Desulfuromonadia; order Geobacterales; family DSM-12255; genus JANNRW01. The sequence goes on from JANNRW010000065.1 coordinate 16,397, forward strand.
GAAGAGATCATGAAGCGTTTCAAAACCGGTGCCATGTCCTACGGCTCGATAAGCCAGGAAGCCCATGAAGCCCTGGCTATAGCCATGAACCGGATCGGCGGGCGCTCCAACACGGGCGAAGGGGGGGAAGACCCCGCCCGTTTCACCTGGACCAATGAGCGTGGCGATTCAAAGAACAGCGCCATCAAGCAGGTTGCCTCCGGCCGTTTCGGCGTTACCAGTGACTACCTCACCAATGCCTCGGAACTGCAGATCAAGATGGCCCAGGGAGCCAAGCCTGGCGATGGGGGCGAACTACCCGGCCACAAGGTGTATCCCTGGGTTGCCAAGACCCGTCACACCACTCCCGGCGTCGGCCTGGTATCACCGCCGCCACACCACGATATCTACTCCATCGAGGATCTTGCGGAACTTATCCACGATTTGAAAAATGCCAATCGACGAGCCCGGATCAGCGTCAAGCTGGTCTCCGAGGTCGGCGTCGGCACCATTGCTGCTGGCGTTGCCAAGGCTCATGCAGACGTTGTCCTTATCAGCGGATATGACGGAGGTACTGGAGCATCGCCCATATCCAGCATCAAACATGCCGGTCTTCCGTGGGAACTTGGCCTGGCTGAAACCCACCAGACCCTGGTACTGAATAATCTGCGGAGCCGAATCATCGTCGAGGTTGATGGCCAGTTGAAAACCGGCCGAGACGTGGCTATTGCAGCGCTGCTCGGTGCCGAGGAGTTCGGCTTCGCCACAGCACCGCTGGTAACACTGGGGTGCGTCATGATGCGGGTCTGCCACAGCAATACCTGCCCCACCGGCGTGGCTACACAGGATCCGGTCCTTAGAGCCAAGTTTACCGGCAAGCCGGAGTACGTGGTCAATTTCATGCGTTTCGTCGCAATGGAGGTTCGGGAGATCATGGCGGATTTCGGTTTCCGCACCTTTAACGACATGGTCGGACGTGCCAACAGGCTGGAACCGAAGAAGGCTGTTGCCCAATGGAAAGCCAGGGGGCTTGATTTCAGCAATATCCTTTATCAACCGGCCATGGGGATCAAGGGGAGTCGCTACTGTACCGAACCCCAGGATCATGGTCTTGATAAATCAATCGACATGACACATCTTCTTGAAATCTGCAAGCCGGCCATCGAGAATGGAGAACGGGTTTCTGCCGAGCTCCCTATTACCAATATAGACCGAGTCGTCGGCACCATTGTCGGCAATGAAATCACCCGCGCCCACGGCCCCGAAGGCCTCCCGGATAATACTGTCACTCTTCGCTTCTTTGGATCGGCCGGCCAGAGTTTTGGCGCCTTCATCCCAAAAGGGATGACTCTGGAACTTTCCGGCGATACCAATGACTACCTGGGCAAAGGGTTGAGTGGTGGGATCATAATCCTTTATCCACCCCCCGAGTCTAAATTCAAGGCGGAAGAGAACATTATTGTCGGCAACGTCGCACTCTATGGGGCAACCAGCGGCAGCGCCTACATCAGGGGAATAGCAGGAGAACGCTTCTGTGTACGCAACTCCGGCGTTAATGCGGTCGTGGAGGGGGTCGGCGACCATGGCTGCGAATACATGACCGGCGGCACCGTGGTTGTTCTGGGAGCAACCGGACGGAATTTCGCCGCAGGGATGAGTGGCGGCATCGCGTATGTACTTGATGACCTCGAAGAGTTCTCAGACTCCTGCAACACCGAAATGGTAGCCCTGGAGTCTCTGGATGACCAGGATCTTGAGACGCTCAAGTCTATGATAGAAAAACATGCCGAACTCACCGGCAGTGCTCGGGCAACTATTATCCTGCTTAACTGGCGTACCTATGCGCACAAGTTCGTCAAGGTCATGCCATTGGATTACAAACGGGTACTGCAGGCTCTGCAAAGGGCCAAAGCATCAGGCCTCAGCGGTGATGAAGCTATGGCGGCAGCCTTCGAGGAAAATTCCGCATATTCATAAGAGGCTCTTTCAAAAAGATTGTCATCCCCGAATGCCTTAGTCGGGGATCCAGCTTTTCAAGCAGTTACAATCTGGATTCCGGCTTAAAACATCCCGGAATGACAGTTACTGAGGCTTTTGCAAGAGGCTGATAAAACAGCCGATTTCAAAGCAAAGATTAAATTGATTACCTTCTTCAGACAGGAAACGAGCATGGGAAAACCAACCGGATTCATGGAACATAGCCGCGAACTCCCTCAAGACCGGGAGCCCCTTGAACGCATCAACGACTGGAACGAGTTCCATCTGCATATGTCGGAAGAAAAGCTCCGCACTCAGGGAGCCCGCTGCATGGACTGCGGTATTCCGTTCTGCCACACTGGTATTCTGGTAAGCGGCATGGCCTGTGGCTGTCCGATCAACAACCTGATCCCCGAATGGAACGATCTGATCTACCGTGGGCACTGGCGCCAGGCTCTGGAGCGGCTGCACCGGACCAACAATTTCCCCGAGTTCACCGGCCGGGTCTGCCC
>JANNRW010000066.1:0-8209 GCA_031401815.1 Geobacteraceae bacterium
GTGACAATGGAGAGGCCGAATTTTGTAACAGAACGCATCTGTTCAAGATCGGGCAGCCCGCGCATGGCCATTTCGATCGGGTAGGTTACGTTTCTCTCAATCTCAATTGCCGACAGACCATCGGCATGGCTGACAATTTCAACCTGGATGTTGGTGACATCCGGAAAGGCATCAATCGGCAACTTCAAGTATGAGTAGAGGCCAAAGAGAATAATCAGCAGAGAAAGGAAGATGACCATCCCTTTCTGCCGTAAAGTATAAGCAATTATTTTTTCTAACATGAGAACTAAGCTCCTATATTCAGGCTGAAGGCTGAAGGCTGAAGAAAAGGCTGAAGAAAAGGCTTTTAGGCTGCTTTATCGGTTACCTTCAGTCTTCAGCCTAATCAACCTGTTTCATTTTCCGTGTCCATGTTCGTCTTTAACCTCACCCTTCTTCATCTCCGACTTGAGAATGAACGCCCCCTTGATGGCATAACGCTCCCCCTCCTTCAGGCCGGAAACAATCTCGACCACCCCTCCGGATACCCTTCCTGTCTGAACCTTGCGAGCTGCGAATTCAGCTTCATTTTCTGCAACGAAAACAACTTTATTGCCGTCCAGATCCTGCAACGCCTCTTCGGGCACTGCCACAGCCGACGGTGCATCAGCCGCCAGAGCCAGCTCTGCTGTGGCAAACATCTCCGGCTTAAGCTTTCGCCCCGGATTGGCTACCTCGATACGCGCCTTCACAGTACGGGTGGCTTCGTTGACCAGATCGGCAATGTAGGTGATGCGACCTTTTAGTTTCTGGTCGGGAAAAGCACCAACCATGACAGTGGCTGTCTGCCCCTTGCGAATTTTGGCCAGATCCTTTTCATGGATATCCACGAGTACCCAGACGTTGGAGAGATCAGCCACGGTGTAGAGGCTTTTGGAGGGGTCGGATAGTTCGCCGACAATGGCATGCTTTTCAGTGATGACGCCGCCAATGGGTGATCGGACTGGAAGAAGCGGCCTTTTGTGGTTCTCCCCCTTTAGTTCGGAGAGTTCAACGCCGTAAAGGGAGAGGCGCTCTTCATCGGTATGCAGTTCGGTCTGGGCTGTCCTGTAATCGGTCTCGGCCTGAAGGATATCTTTTCTGGCGGCAATCTTCTTCTCCACCAGAATCTTGATTCGATCCATGCTGGACTGCGCAAGGACAAGCTTTGTCCTTGACTGGTGGTAGCGGTTCATCGCCTCTCCAAGTTCGACACTGTCGAGAGTTGCCAGGATCTGTCCAGCAGAGACACTATCCCCCAGAGATGCCTTGACGCTTATGACCTTACCGCTGATTCGGGGCGACACATGGGCGATCCGGTCGGCATTGACCTCTACTTTGCCGGTGGCGCTGATGGCTCCACCCAGCCGCTGTTTTTTTACCTGAGCAACTACTACGCCGTTTAGCTTCTGCACGTCAGCGGCCATTTTGACGCTTCCTGCCTCACCAGCATGCTCGTCGTGCCCTTCATGTCCAGCATGACCATCTTTCTCTCCTTTATGTTCCTTCTCTTCCTTATGGCCGCCAGCTTTTTCATCCTTATGGCCAGCGTCCTTATGCTCTCCGGCCTTTTCACCCTTGTGACCGGCTTCCTTGTGGTCGATATGTTCCTTACCGCTGTTTTTGACTTGAATGGAGCGGTAGAAAAGAGCGCCGCCAATAGCCAGCGCCAGAATAAGTCCGATGATGATCCCTTTTTTATTCACTTAAACACCTCCGGTAAGATCTGATGCAACTGCTGATTCGAGTTTCACGAGGGCTGCCTGACGGTCATGTAGCGCCATCAGATACCCCTCGCTTACTTCAAAAAACTTCTTCTGTTCCTGAATGACTGCAAGGATGCCGACCTCGCCAAGCCTGTAGGCTTCCTGGGTCAATTGCAGGTTTTCCTCCAGCTGGGGAATAATGTCAGATTTGTAGAGTTTCAGGATTTTATCGGCATTTAGCAGAGTGACGCTCGAAGATTCAATTTCCTGTAGTGCGTTTCTGGTGGCGGTTGTCAAGCGGCTTTCACTGCTGCTCTTTTTAGCGCTCGCCTCTTGAACTCCGGCCTGATTTTTGTCAAACAGCGGGATCGGCATCGACATCCTCAAACCTATTGTATAGCCTGTCTCTCTCCCTTCAATCCCGCCAATCTCCATAGACGTCGTCTCCCGCCTTAAAGCGAGACCAGCCGTAATGTTCGGAATCCCTTCAGCCTGTGCAAGGATTATGTCTGATTCCCCTCTGGTTTTTTCGGCTTCAAGCGCTTTCAGATCAGGTCGTTTTTTCCGGGCAAGCTCCTTTAGCTCAGGCACGGTTTTCGTCATGCCGGTTCCGGTTGTAAACTCACCGGCAAATGAAGGAGATTCACCCGGTGCAAGCCCCATAAGTGACCAGAGTTTCGCCTGGCTCCGGAGAAACGATTTTTCGACATCAATCCGTGCGCCTTCGCTTCGTGCCAGCTCCACCCTGGAGAGGTTCATCTCCAGCTCAGGGATATCTCCTGCTGCCAGACGCTCCCTTGTCACTTCAAAAAGCTGGCGATTCAGCATGATGGAGCGATCTGCCAGCGCAATCCGCTTTTCGGACAGAATGAGCTCATAGAATGTTGTCTTTACCTCTTCACGAAGCAGTCTCTCGCGGTCGGCCAGCTGCCAGCGATAGATCTCAAGCTCAAGTTCTGCAATGGCGAGTCGTTTATCCCTTTTTCCGGCAAGGATAAACTCCTGCGACAGACCGAGCGACAGGCTGTTATCGGCGCTGCTGCCGGTCAGGGCACCTGTGCCTGCTTCAAGCTCAAGCACAGGGTTGGGCAGGAGCCCAGCCCGGAATTTGCCAGCTTCACGGATCCCCTTTTCTTCACGAAATGATTTAAGTTCGCCATTATTTTGCAGTGCCGTTTCGATAATTTCAGGCAGCGCAAGCTTGCTTGTCTCTGCGAGCAGCTCTGAAGAGGTAGACAAACAGAGAATGCCGGACAGAAGGAGCAGTGCTCCTCTTTCAAATAGAGTAGTTCCCAAAGGAAATACCTCCTTATATGCAGTTTTGATCTGATAATTCTGAATGATTAAGGACGCAGCACAACAGTAAATGTTGACAAGGCGGCCCATGGATCGGGACAAACTACTCCCGTTGAGACTGTTTCAGACGTTTATTTGAGGGGGGATAAACTTGGGGATGTAGACTTCGGGCAGATGCTTGAACGGGTCGTACGTGGTCAGATTTCGAATGGATGGGTTATACGAGAGCTGAAGCGGTTGAGTGGTCAATGGGGCATGGCTTGCGCAGTTAAGGCAGGTATCGCAAGCGTTGCTGTCTGTCTGCTGCTCAAATGGATGGCCTGGGCAGTGGTGAGGAGCAGAGCTGCCCGAGTGTGCTGTCCTGTCGGCTGCTGCTGCCAGATGACTCTGCATGGCGTGGGCGCTTTCATGCACGCAGTGGATCGTGACAGTCAGCATTGCCACGAAGAGGATCCAGGAGAAAGGTTTTATGGGGATTAGTTTTCGCATGATTTTAATGTTTCAACTATAGCCAGTCGTAATTGAATATGTCAAGAACGAAAAAAACCATTCAAGAGCACTATTGTGCAAAAGCCAATATAGCAAGCCTGACCCAATAGGTGTTGCATGTAGCGAGGCTCACTTCTGCAGAAAGATCGCCACCCCTGCCCTGGTTGCGGCTTCGGCAAGCTGCCGATCCATGGTGGCCAGCGGCAGGCCGAGACGCATTGCCAGTTCCAGGTAGGCGGCATCGTAAGAGGTCAGACCGTACTCGCGGGCAAGCTGGTAGGTTTGATGCAGTGCACGATGGGCCGTAGCGTCATCCGTGGTAATCGGGAGGCTTTCCAGCAGTTCGATAAATCGAACTGCCTCCGCTTCACTGCACCTATTGCGCCGCTCCGCCACCAGCAGAACATTCGCTACCTCCAGCGACCAGAGGGAAGGAACCATTGCGCCACAATCAGCCAGACTCTCCAGCACGGCAGCGGGGTACTCCCCTGCTTCATCATCAAAGAACCAGGAAACAGCCACCGATGTATCCAGCACAAAGCGGTTCATCGCTGACCCTCGGCAATCATCTCCCTGATCGACATATCGGCACGTCGTCCCTTGGCCAGGGTCTTCATCTCACTTATCACTCCCCGCACATCCAGCTGTTTGACCGGTTCAGCCGGTACAAGACGGGCAATTGCCCGACCATGGCGAGTAATGGTGACCGGTTCACCGTGAACCACCTTTGTCAGCAGTTCAGGCAGATGGGTTTTCGCCTGATAAACGCCGATGTTCATAACTCCTCCAATTCTGGTCTTTATGTGACCATAATAAAGATAATGCCCTGAGAACTCAAGGGAAATTCTGAAACCTTTCCCATCTTTTGAGCCAGGATTTCGGCAAAGGGCTGTAGGGAGTTGAGACACGACCCTTTAGGGGATCCCTTGAACGTTGACGGTAATCCCGGCTATTATGGCCTCAACCTACAGGTTTATGGCCGGGAGGGTGAGGCGTGCCGCGTCTGCGGGGCAAATTTGCAACAGAGCCGGTTGGGCGGGCGGTCCACCTGCTGGTGCCCCGCATGTCAGCCTGATCTGCAAATGCAGGTTTGACCCGGAAATGGATCCAGCCGCGTGATTCCATTAATGGACTGAACAGGATATGCAGGGGTCGTAGGCGCGCACCAGCATGGAGCAGAGTAGTTCAAGCTGCTTATCGGTCATTCCTTCGATTGCATACTGAGTTGCAAGTGCAGGCAGATCCAGGTGGATGTTGGCATTGTTCTGAGTGGTCGGAATAATGCAATTGGCGCGCACCACATAACCTTCCCGATCGTACTCATAATAATGGTAGAGAATACCGCGCGGCACTTCGACTGCCCCCACCCCCTCTCCGGCACGCGGTCTGACCGGAACCATTGTTTCGGTCTGGCCCTCCTCCAGCAACTCGTCCAGGAGGCGGATGGCCTCATGGGTTACGTGGACGCACTCCACCAACTGGGCGACACTGTTCATGAACGGGTTGTGGCAGATCGGCGCCAGGCCTAACTCGGCGGCAGTTGCGGCGGCAGCCGGGTGGAGCAGTCTGAAATTGTTGTTACAGCGGGCAAGCGCTCCGACGGCGAATGAGGGACGGGAGAGTCTGCACCACTTGGAGGTGTTGTGCGCGTCAACGTATTCGTTAGTCATTTTCAGGTAATCATTTTCGGGAGATTCTACGCCGTCACTGGAGATCATGCTGCCACCGATCCAGGGATATGCAGACTCACCCTTGAGTGAAACAAATTCGGTTTCCCGAACGAATGCCGGGAGCGTAAAGCTGCTGAACAGCCGGCAGGCGGCAGCGACATCCTCCAGCGACCGCTGGAGGTCATCACGCAGGGAGAGCAGCTTCTCACGGGGAGGCGTGACTGAAACACCCCCCACCTGCAGACATACCGGATGGACGGCGCGGCCGGCAATCGTATCGCAGAGTCGATTGGCCACTCCTTTGAGCCGCCGTGCCAGATGGGCCATCTCCGGGTTTGATTCAAGCAGGGGTATGATACCGGGCTGGCCGACAAAATCGGGAGCGACCAGGAAAAAAAGATGCAGCCAGTGACTCTGGAGGGTCTCGCCATGCTTGGCCAGCAGGCGCAGCTTTTGAGCCGCAGGCGTGATGGTCACGCCAAAGACCTTTTCAGTAGCCCGCAGCGTGGCAAGACAGTGGCCGATGGAACAGATGCCGCAGATCCGCGCGGCCAGGATGCCTGCGGCAGTGTAATGTTTCCCTTTCAGCATGGCTTCGAAAAAGCGGGGTGTTTCGACCACATCCCAGGCTGCCTCACGGACGATGCCGCCCGCAATTTTCAGGCGGATATTGCCATGCCCTTCGACCCGGGTCAGGTGGTGCACATTCACATTCAGGTCGATTTTCATTGTACCCCCGCAAACGCTCCGAAAAAATTCAGTCGCTCGCTGATTTCCCGTTCGCTGAAACCCCGGGAACGGGCCAGCTCGAAAAATTCCGCATAGTTCGGGTCCGCGGACTGCCCCCGGCAACCCCAGCACCCCAGGCCGCCGGCCGGGCAGGGCGCATCGCAGCCACCCATGGTGATCGGACCAAGGCAGAGCCCCCCTTTCTCGAACAGGCAGACCGTGTAGTGCTGCTTGCACTCCAGGCAGACCGGGTAGGCCGGGAACGAATAGGGGATGTCACAGATCAGGTGCTGAAAGATCCGCTCCACTTCGGGCTTGGATACCGGGCAGCCGGGTATCTCCAGATCTACGGACACAACATCTTTGACCGGGCGAACCGGCAGGGTCTCCTTCGGCTGGTCACCGTACACTTCGCGATTCATTTCCACAGGGTCGCAGGCGTTCTTCAGCATGTTGACCCCGCCGTGACAGGCGCAGCAGCCTAGCGCCACCAGCACTTTGGCTTTGGCGCGGATGGCGAGCAGCCGCTCCACTTCGTCGGCGCGGGAGATCGCTCCTTCGATAAGGGCAATATCGTACTCCTCTTCGGCAACGGACGATATCTCGCGAAAGTTGACGATCTCGATGGCGGAGAGGAAATCGGCAAGCGTCTCCTCTTTGTTGGCCAGCTGCAACTGGCACCCTTCACAGCCGGTAAAGTCGAAAACAGCGACCCGCGGCCGTTTGGGCTCGATTCCCAGGTATTTCATCGTCTTGCTCCGTACTTCGCCATCAGATCGCTTCCTTGAGATTCATCACGGTCCAGAAGTCGAACACCGGCCCCTCCATGCAGACGTAGGTCGAGCCCACGTTGCAGCGACAGCATTTGCCCATGCCGCAGTGCATGCGGCGCTCCAGTGAGACGAACATCCGGTCCCGGGGCACCCCCATCGCTCCCAGCGTACTGCAGACCGCCTTGAACATAACCGGCGGACCACAGACAATTGCATAGGTGTCATCCGGCACCACCGCAGTCTTTTCCAGCAGACCGGTAACTAGGCCAACCGAACCGTGCCATTCGTTATCCGGCTCCATGAGGGTGATGGCGAGATTGACCCCGTCAACCCGTCGCCACTGTTCGTACTGGTAGTCGAAAAGGAGCTGACTGCGATCTTTCGTCCCGTAAAGGATGTGGACATCCTTGAAGTCGGCGCGGTTTTCAGTGGCATAGATTACTGCCGACCTAAGCGATGCCAGCCCCAGCCCTCCAGCGACAAGAAGCAGGTTGTGCCCCTTCATCTTCTCCAGCGGGAAATAGGTGCCGAACGGGCCACGGATACCGACGTGGGCGCCCAGTCCGGCTCGGTGCAGCATGGTGGTCACCGCCCCTGCCTTGCGGATGCAGAGTTCAATAAACCCTTTCTGCGAATTGGACCCGGCAATAGAGATCGGCACCTCGCCGAACCCCGGCACCTCAACCATCACGAACTGTCCGGGGAGAAAGGCAAACCGCTCCCGTTCCACCTCATCGCTGATGCGAATATGGAAGAGCTTCTCCATATCGGTCAGGCGGCTTACGCTAACGATCTCAGCCTTGAAAACCTTGTCCACATGTTTCAGATCGCTTTTTTGGTTGAAATCCAGGGGTCGCCGCATCTCTTCTTCGCGGTCGATTTTGTATGGCTGCAGGAGCGTTGTCATGTCAGCGTCTCCTCTTCCAGCAGATCGCGGATAACGTCCGGCGGATTGATCCCCCCCAGGCAAACCCGGCTGCAGCGACCGCAGCCGACACATTTAGGCTCGTCATACTCTTCGACAAAACCGCGGTGTTGGTGATAGTATCGGTATTTGAGACGAGTCTCCCGCTTGGGCCTGAAGTTATGCCCTCCGGCCACCTCGGCAAAGTCGACCATGTTACAGGAATAGAGCTGTTTGACCTTGGCGCCGTGGGTAAAATCCATCGATACCAGTTCGCTGACGCCATAGCAGTAGCAGGTCGGGCAGGCCATGGCGCAGCTGCCACAGCTAAAGCACTTCGCTCCCCACTTGTCCCAGACAGGCGATTCAAATTCGATGTCCATCAGTTTCGGCAGCAATTTAACGTCCAGGTCAGGGCCGAATCCGGCGGAGATTTTTCTGCGAGCATCCAGGTAGTCGGCAGTATCCTTCTCGGTGACTTCGGCTATCGTCACCTTGTTGAGTGTCGTAAAACCCCTTTCGCTGCCGATGGCAACAAAGTAGCGGTCGCCCAGGTCGGTCAGAAACAGGTCGAACCCCCGCTCGACCGAGTCGGTCCCCAGCGACCTGCAGAATGCGCCGCTG
>JANNRW010000067.1:0-15818 GCA_031401815.1 Geobacteraceae bacterium
AAAGCATTCCATTCCTGGCATTTCGTGTAGGCATGACACAGTCGAACATGTCAAATCCGGCATGAATCCCTTCAACAAGATCCTCCGGAGTCCCTATCCCCATCACATAACGGGGCTTGTCTGAGGGAAACATGGGGGCTGAAAATCTCAGCACATCAAGCATCTTCCCCTTCTCCTCTCCAACGGAAACCCCCCCCAGAGCGTATCCGTCAAAGCCGATCTCCATCAGTTCAGAGATGCTTTGCTGCCTCAGTTCAGGAAATATTCCACCCTGAACTATGCCAAAAAGGGCCTGGTCAGAACGTGTATGAGCTGACTTGCAACGTCTGGCCCATCGCGTTGTCATCTCCAGCGAGCGCTTGATATAGGGAAAATCGCCAGGCGAAGGGGGGCATTCGTCGAAACACATGATTATATCCGCGCCGAGCGCCTCCTGTATTCCGATAGAGAGTTCAGGAGAGATGAAATGGGGTGAGCCGTCAATGTGTGACCGGAATTTCACCCCCTCTTCGGTGATTTTGCGCAACTCTCCCAGACTGAACACCTGAAAACCACCACTGTCGGTCAGCAGCGGCCCATGCCACTGCATGAAACCGTGCAGGCCGCCAAACTGCCTGATCAGTTCATGCCCGGGACGGAGATAAAGATGGTATGTGTTGCCAAGTATGATGCTGGCACCGTTCTGATGAAGATCCTCAGGGGTCATCGACTTGACGGTTGCCTGTGTTCCAACCGGCATGAAGGTTGGTGTAGAAATTGTGCCGTGAGGTGTCTCAATGGAACCAAGACGTGCCGACGAACCGCTGTCCTGATTTAACAGTGTAAACTTCATCAGATAGAAAGCTCCTCCAATCAGGGTGTCAGGCTGAAGGCTGAAGGAAGCCTTTAAAAACCTTCATCCTTCTACCTTCAGCCTACTAATATATAAACATCGCATCCCCGTAACTGTAAAATCTGAAGCCCCTGTTTATCGCCTCCTGATAGGCTGCCAGAGTTGAGTCAAGTCCGGCAAACGCAGAGACAAGCATGAGCAGCGTCGATTTCGGGAGGTGAAAATTCGTAATCAGTGCATCAGCAACCTGAAACCTGTAACCTGGATAGATGAAAATGTCAGCTTCTCCACCCCCTGCTACAGGCTTCCCGTTTACAGCAGCATATTCAAGGGTTCTCGCCACTGTCGTGCCTACCGCTATGACTCTCCCCCCGGCACTCCGGCAACGCGCTATGGCGTCAACCGTCTCTTCGGGGAGAGAGTAATGCTCCTTGTGCATGCGATGTTCTTCGGGATTGTCACAGCGCACAGGGATAAAGGTTCCGAGACCAACATGAAGAGTGAGTGTTGCAATAGTGACCCCCATCTGCCTGATTTTTTCCAGCAGATCAGCTGTAAAATGAAGTCCTGCCGTTGGTGCGGCAACCGCCCCTCGCTCCCTGGCAAAAACCGTCTGGTAGCGTTCCTTGTCATCGTCTTCAGGCAATCGGCGGATATAGGGGGGCAAAGGAGTTTGCCCGTTGCGATCAAGCCAGCTGAAGAAATCTGTAATACCGGCAAATGAGACAAAACGGCTCTCCCCTTCATCAGCCGAGATAACAGTGGCAACGACACCTTCCTGAAGCAGTATCCGTACTCCGCTTCGGCACGGTTTGGAGGAGCGCAGCAGTACTTCCCAGGTCTCTCTTTCAGAATCAACCCTGCGGACAAGAAAAATTTCCACCTTGCCGCCACTCTCCTTCAGCCCGAAAAGACGTGCTGACAAGACCCTGGTATCATTAAGAACAAGAAGATCATTAGGGAAAAGCATCTCCGGCAGTAATGAGATTACGGTTTCGCCTATTGCGCCGCTATGACGATCCAGAGTCATGACTCTGGCAGCGTCGCGCATTTTTGGCGGTTCCAGTGCAATCAACCCGTCAGGCAGGCAATAATCAAAGTCACTCAGGCGCATTGTCAGATCTTCAGCTTCTCAAGGCGTGTGCCAGGGTAATAATAGGAGAGTATCTCCCTGTAGTTGAAGTTGTCCCCTGCCCTCTGCTTGGCTCCCCATTGACACAGGCCGACACCATGACCGTTTCCGGTGCCGGAAAAGACAAACTCTTCTCCACGTTGCCGGACAGAGAAATTAGTGCTTTTGATCAATGAATAGCCGATCGATTTGCGAAAAGTGACGGCATTCATGGGATAAGCGCCTTTTGAGGAGTAGATGGTAATCTCCTGTAGCCGACCGCTTCTGTTGGAATTGCCGATTTTGATCTCCCTGATGGCATTGAACTGATATCCGCTGTTTTTAAGAAGAGACTCGATTTTTTTAGTGGAAAGGGTCAATTCCCACCTTGTTGAGGGGGAGTTAAGGCAGTATTTGCAATCAACCCCTTTAAGGTATGAAACATCTCCACCCCAGACATTGATAGCGGCTTCAGTATGGCCACCGCAATTGGCATGGTAAAATGCCTGAATAATGGAGCCATCGAAAACAAGTACCTCTCCCGCTGTTTCGCCTACAGCTCTGGCTGCCCGGCTGTCTTCAGTGTCAACCCCTTCATAGACCTGATCCATGACAGTTGACTCAAGGTGATATCTGGCACTCTTTCTGGAGTCTTTCTGATATATGGCATATGAACGGGCAATTACCGCTTGTGCCTTCACAGCCTCAATTGGCCAAAGCGATGAAATTTCGCAGTTGATCAGCCCGACCAGATACTCTTCTATCGGGATTTCATCGACAACCAGGAGCCCCTTTTCAGCCGGATAGATATCAAAACGGCCTCGATAACCCTTGCCGTTTATCCTGAGAACTCCAGGAGCAGAAATAGTCAGACTGTTCAGCGCTCTGCCAGCGACAAAAACCTGGTTCTCTGTGCCACGTCTGAAGATAGCCGGAAAAGAGAGCGGCAAGGGGGCTCCTCTATCATCGGTTACCAAAAGCCCGTCACCGTCAACTCTTATCTCATCCATACCTCTGGAGATCGCAATCCGGACAGTCTCAGGCCTTGAAGCAGCCAAGGGGGGGGAGATAAAGAGGAAAGAGATAAATAGTACGCTGGATATTATGCGAAAAAGTGTCAACTTGTTTCCCTGCCTATGTAAAAATATAAAAAGATCATAAAAGAGAAAAGCAGTCAATTATATAATCAGAAATCATAATAACTTACTGCAGTGATCAGATAAAATCGCTTCAGAAACAAGAGTTGGCAAACGAATTGCTTTCTATTTAATTAAGTTATCTGAAGTTCTGCCTGCTCTCATCAATTTCATAAGTTGCTTTTGCCCTGAATGGCTCTGTTCCAGTGAAAAGCAGCTGCTTGCAGGGCAAAGAAATTAATAGGCAAATTCATATAACTCAATAAATAAACGCAAATATTGCAAGTGGTTAGTCGCATTTAACCGCGAAATAGCCTGAACAGGCTGTGAAATAGAGGATTGTAGCGTTTACCAAGAGGCCGACAGATTAATTATGACTATGAATTCTCTGAAAGTAAAAATTCTTTTGACTGTCTGCGGCATGATGGTGATCTTCCTGTCAGTCGAAACCTGGTTGAATTACAAATACCAGAAGCAGCTTGTCCACAAGATTACCGACAGTAACATTCATCTGCTTAACGAAACCATCAAGAGCAGTATTTCTGATGCCATGCGGACAGGGCGTTCAGACGAAGTGCGCTCCATAATATCAAGGCAGCAAAATTCAGAGCATATCAAATCAATCAGAATTCTTGATACTGAAGGGCTCGTTCTCAATTCGGCTACCCCTTCTGAAATAGGCACCTCAATCCCGAAAGAGGATATGTCTGTTCTCAAGAGAGGCGACTCCTCCATCCTCGACAATCTGGAAACCTTTACCTCCATAACCCTGATCAGAAATGGCCCTGCATGTCATGGATGTCACAGCCAGGCAACAGAAGTCCTTGGTATACTTCAGGTCAATGTCTCCATTGAATACCTAAGAACCGTCATTGATTCAATGAGGAACACTGCAATTATCTCTACTTCAGTCATTTTGCTACTGATAGTCATCACCTTGTCACTGTTTTTACTGATATATGTCGACAGACCACTGAAAAGGCTTATCGGGTGCATGCGGAAGGTCGAGCAGGGCGACTTCAGCAGCACTATTGCAATCAGCAGCAGTACAGAGATGAATCACCTCAGCAGTCACTTCAACCATATGGTTGGGCAGCTGAACAGCGTCATGGAGACAGCCGTTATTCATGAGCGTGAACTGTCCGAGACCAAGGCCAAGCTCCTCCACCACCGCGAAATACATCAGCTGAACCAGAAACTCGAAGCACAGATTAATGAAATAGAAGCATTGAACATCACCCTGGAAGAGAGAATTGAAGAGATTGAGGAGGCGAATTACAAAATCGCTGACCTTGCCGGTGAACTTGAAGACAAGAACACCAATCTTGAGAAGGTGGTCGCCCGGCTCTCGACACTCTACAAGGTCGGTCTTGCCATTAACTCCAATATGGAGAACGAGAATATATTCAAGCTGATAGTTGATACAACCATTGAGACCCTTCATGCAAATATCGGCTACATAATCATTCACGACAAGGAGAGAAACGCCTTGCGTGTTGACACTCTTGTCGGTCATGATGAGTTGCCAAATGGTGAAGTATATCTGGAGATGAAACCCTCAAGTGTCTCAACCTGGGTTCTTACAAATGCAAGACCGCTCCTGATTGCAGATATTAATGACATGCCGCAGTTCGACCGCTTCAGCGCACTGGGATACGAGAGAAAGACCCTGATATGTGCCCCGCTGATTATCAAGGATGAGGTTATCGGCACTATTACTGTTGTCAATAAAACCGATGGTTCAACCTATACCAATGATGAACTGGGACTGCTCACAACGATTGCTGCACAGGCAAGCATCGCAATCAAGAACGCAACCCTTTACGAGGAGCAGCAAAAGACATATCTCAATACAATCCATGCACTTGTTACAGCTATTGAGGCAAGTGACAGCTACACACGCGGCCACTCCGAGCGTGTAACCCGGTATAGCGTCGCAATTGCAAAGAAGCTCGGTCTCTCTGCGGAGAGGCTTAAAATAATGGAGCGGGCTGCTGTTCTCCATGATATCGGCAAAATAGGGATCAATCTGTCGCTTCTGCATAAAATTGAACGTCTGACCCCTGAAGATGTAATAGACCTTCAGCAACACCCGCTTATCGGGATCAAGATTCTTGAGCCGATCGAATTTCTTAATGATGTCAGACTCTGCATAGCTCAACATCATGAGCGTTATGACGGCAAGGGGTACCCTAACAGGCTGTCAGCTGAAGAGCTGCTACTCGAATCACGCATACTTGCAATAGCCGACTCTTTTGATGCCATGACATCTGACAGGCCATATCGCAAAGCTCTTTCTGTCAAGGTTGCAGTAGCAGAGCTGCTTGATAATGTTGGAACCCAGTTTGATCCGGCGATAGTACCTCATTTTATAGAAATGCTCGAACAGGGCGTATTTCCGTTTCTCTCCCAGCAGGAGATCCCCAGAACCTACAATGCTGTTGCCGCAGCCTGATCCCTGACTTTCATTTGCCAGACAAACGGATTAATGTTATAGCTGGCAGTCATGAGCCCTTCAACACCTGACTTATCTTTAAGCACCCCCCTTCTTTCCGTCAACAACCTCTCCGTTGTTTTTAATCTGCCTTTCGGAACTCTTAAAGCAGTTGACTCTCTCTCAATTACAGTAAATAGAGGCGAGACTGTCGCTATAGCCGGCGAATCGGGTTGCGGTAAAACTGTTACAGCTTTCTCCATAATGAGACTTCTTCGAAGCCCTGCGGAAATTACCGGCGGAGAGGTTTTTTTTAATGGCGTGAATCTGCTCGCTATCTCTGAGGAAGAGATGCGGAAGCTTCGTGGTGACAGTATTTCGATGGTTTTCCAGGAGCCGATGACATCACTGAACCCTGTTCTGAAGATCGGCTTTCAGATAGTTGAGGGGCTAATGACGCACTGGACCAAAGATTACCACCTTGCCGAAAAAGAGGCGTTAAACCTCCTTTCACAGGTAGGAATACCTTTGGCAAAAGAGAGGTTCAATGCCTATCCGCATCAGCTTTCAGGCGGAATGAAGCAGAGGGTCATGATAGCCATGGCTCTTGCCTGCCGCCCTCAACTCCTTATAGCTGACGAACCGACTACTGCTCTTGATGTAACGGTTCAGGCCGGAGTACTTGAGCTTATTGATCGTCTCAAGCGTGAATCCGGCATGAGCCTGCTTCTTATTACCCATAACCTGGGTATTGTAGAAGAGAGAGCTGACCGGATTGTAATAATGTATGCCGGACGAGCTGTTGAGACCGGGCCGACCACTTTGGTAATGAAATCCCCTCTCCACCCCTATACACAGGGACTGCTTGCTTCATTGCCACAGAACAGCCAACCGGGAAGCCGACTTCCGACAATTTCAGGCAACCTTGCATCAGGCAGGCATCTGGAGCAGGGGTGCTGTTTTGCAGACAGATGCCTCCTGGCGGACTCAGAGTGCAAAACAGATCACCAGCATCTGCGAGACATGGGGCAAGGGCATCATGTGGCTTGCTGGAGAGCAAAATGAGCCTCACTATTCCAACTCTTCAGGCAGTTGACATCACCAAATCCTTTACTACAGGGTCAACACCTTTAATGAAAGGAAAAACTGTTACCGCCGTTGACAGGATCAATCTCACCCTTTTCGCCGGAGAAACAGTCGGGATTGCCGGTGAATCAGGGTGTGGCAAGTCTACCCTGGCAAAACTACTGATGGGTCTTACCCCCCCTGATTCAGGCGAAATACTCTTTAATGGCAACGGACTCTCTACCCTTGACTCTGATCAGCGCACAAAGTTCAGAAAAACAGTGCAGATGATTTTTCAGGATCCATTCTCCTCCCTCAACCCTCGGATGAGAACTGGTGAGATTATCAGGGAACCGATGATAATCCACAAGCTATGGCCAACTGAACAGCAAAGGGAAAAGGTGATTGAACTGATGGCCATGGTCGGACTGTCTCGCGGGCAGTATGATCGATATCCGCATGAGTTCTCTGGTGGCCAGAGGCAGCGTATCGGCATAGCAAGAGCTCTGGCGGTAGCCCCATCTGTAGTCATTGCCGATGAGCCGTTATCAGCACTGGATATCTCCATACAGGCACAGATAATCAATCTTCTCCTTGACTTGCAGGGGAGTTTCAATCTTGCATATCTTGTAATCTCTCATGACCTTTCAGTCATCAGGCACCTGAGTAACAGGGTATTGGTCATGTATCTGGGTAAAATTGTGGAAGAGGCTCCAACTGAAGCAATCTACTCCGGTTTTCTTCACCCATACACCGAAGCTCTGCTGGCAGCAATTCCTGGCTCAAAACTTGTTCCGGGTGCAACGAAAACAGCGCTTGCCGAGGAGCAGCCATCTTCTTTGGCTATCCCGTCAGGGTGTGCTTTTCACCCACGCTGCCCGTATGCGCAGGAGCTCTGCCGTGAAGTTACTCCACCACTTGTTGAGATTGAGCCGGGGCACAAGGCTGCATGTCACTTTTCGGCAGGGATTTACCGAAAGGATTCAATGTAGTTACAACTATTTTTAAAACCCACCACGGAGGCACTGAGACACGGAGAAAATCCGGGGGAGAATCTATTTATAAGGGTTTAAACTCTGAACTGATTTAAAAGATTGATTTATGAATCATGATTTCTCTCTGAATATCTCCGCGCCTCCGCGCCTCCGTGGTGGATTTTGTTTTCGGTTTTGCCTTAGCCTTGCCTTAAACACCTTGACAATCCACCTGCAAGAGGCGAATAATTTTACACTATCAATCCCAGCGTTGTCCGGTTAGCTAATTGCACTGGTAAAAACTCCCTCCCCTTCAAGGGGAGGGTTAGGGTGGGGATGGGTTTTAACATGCTGCAATCCTGAAAATCTACCCCATCCCCCTCCCAACCTCCCCCTTGAAGGGGGAGGTGCCAAGGATGCAAAAACCTAACCGGACAACACTGTATCAATCCAGACTCACGGAGAGTAACAAATGAATAAAAGCAGTGATTTTCTTGTGCTGGGGAGTGGCATTGCCGGGCTCTCATTCGCCCTGAAAGCAGCCAATCATGGGACAGTCGCCATTGTAACCAAGCGCGAGATTACCGAATCAGCAACCAACTATGCTCAAGGTGGCATTGCCTCTGTCTTTTCCAGCGATGATACCTTTGATCTGCATGTTGAAGATACTCTTGTTGCAGGCGCAGGGATCTGTCATGAAGATGTAGTCCGGATGGTTGTTGAAGAAGGCCCCACAACTATCAATAACCTGATTGACTGGGGGGTGCAGTTTACCACAAGCGGCGACACATATGATCTTACCAAAGAGGGTGGCCACAGTCAGAGGAGAATTCTGCATGCTGACGATGTTACCGGCAGGGAGATCGAAAGGGCACTGGTAGCTGCGGCAAGACTTCATCCCAACATCACTGTTTATGAGCATCATGTGGCTATTGATCTGATAACGGAAGCAAAAATTACTCATAAAAGAATGAAGCCAAATCAGTGCCTGGGCGCGTATGTACTTGACGTAACCACCGAGACAATCAAGACATTTGCCGCCAGAATAACCCTGCTGGCAACCGGGGGGGCCGGTAAAGTCTATCTCTACACCTGCAATCCGGACGTTGCCACAGGGGACGGAGTCGCCATGGCCTACCGCGCCGGTGCCGACATAGCAAATATGGAGTTCATGCAGTTTCATCCGACTACGCTCTATCATCCACATGCAAAATCATTTCTGATCTCTGAAGCAGTTCGAGGAGAAGGGGCAGTTCTGAGACGTCGCGACGGCACGGCCTTCATGGAGAAGTACCATGAGCTGAAAGACCTTGCTCCGCGAGATATAGTGGCACGCGCTATTGACAATGAGATGAAGACTTACGGAGATGACTGTGTCTATCTGGATATGACTCACAAGGAGCCTGAGTATATCAGAACCCGTTTTCCGAATATTTACCAGACCTGCCTGGAGTACGGCCTTGACATGACCAGAGAACCTCTGCCGGTTGTGCCTGCTGCACACTATCTTTGTGGCGGTGTTGCTGTTGATTTCAATGCCCAGACAAATATCAGGCACCTTTATGCTATTGGGGAGGTTGCTTTCACAGGTCTGCACGGCGCAAACCGGCTGGCAAGCAACTCGCTGCTCGAAGCAGCAGTCTATGCAGGCCGGGCGTATGAACATGCGACCAAAGAGCTGGCAACCGGATCTTTTGACAGGCTAGAGCTCCCTGAATGGGATCCGGGAACAGCAACCAACAGTGATGAAATGGTTGTTGTCTCACAGAACTGGGATGAGATCCGCAGATCAATGTGGAATTATGTCGGCATTGTGCGCTCCAGCAAACGACTTGACAGGGCGCTTAGGCGAATCAGGCTGATCCAGGAGGAGATCGAGGACTATTACTGGGATTTCATCATAACTTCAGATCTGGTGGAGCTGCGCAATATCGCCACTGTGGCCGAGCTTATTGTTCACTGTGCAAAGCAGCGCAAGGAGTCACGCGGACTGAACTTTAATATGGACTATCCTGAACGTGACGATGTTCACTGGAAGAAAGATACCTATGTCAGAAAACAGTTCTGAAAAAACCGTAACCATTGATGACTACCGCCAGATGATTGACCAGCTTGACAGTGAGCTTCTGGCAATATTCAACCGCCGGGCTGATCTTGCCCTTGAGATCGGACGGATCAAACAGACCGTTGGACTCCCTGTCTATGATCCTTCGAGGGAAAAGAAAATTTTCGACCGGATGAAGGGAGAAAATCGGGGACCGCTGGACGATGGTGCTGTTGTAAGGCTCTTTGAGCGGGTAATTGACGAGTCACGCCGCCTTGAAAGAATCATGACGCATGATAGAAGTGAAACAGAGAAAAGTAAAAAGGAGCAGACATGCTGATCATAATGAAAAAAAGTGCCGGAGAAGATGATCTGGTTCATGTAAAAAAGTTTCTGATCGCCAGAAATTTCGATATTCACCAGTCAACCGGTGCCAACCGCACCATAATAGGTGTAATTGGCGATACGGAGCAGCTGGATACAGCTCTGATAAGTGAGATGCCGGGCATATTGCAGGTTATCAGGATTGCTAAAGAAGAGTAGCTGAGGGAGTAGACGAAGGAGATGTCAATGAAGCTGATCAGGTCAGCTCTGGCTATATTTACAGTTTTATCACCGCTCATCCTGACCTTGCCGGGTGCAGCGACAACATACGAATGGAAAGATGACAGCGGTACTCTCCATTTTTCAGATAACCGGCAGAATATCCCGGCAAAATATCTGGATCGGGTCAGGGAGCTGGAGACTGGCAGCAGCGAGATTAACCCCCCTTCTTCCTCTCCGGCCAGCCAGAGAGCGGAACCTTCTCCTGACAAACTCCAGGAGAGAAATGCAGCGCATTCCGACACTCTTGATGAAAAATTATGGCGATCAAGTATTGCCTCTCTTCAAACCGAAATCATGATTCTCAAAGACGATCTGACAATCAAAAAGGAGTACCTGAACGGTCTGCGGCGCAAAAGGGCTGTCCATCAACTCCGTAGAGACAGGATTGAATACAATAACCTTGAGCAGGAGATAGGCCGTGATGAAGCAAGAATGAAGCTGTTGCAGGAAAAGCTCAAGCTCCTTGACGCAGAAGCTGTAAATGCTGGAGTGACGCCAGATTGGCGTCAATGACCAACAATTCTTGCAAGATTCACAAACGCCTCCACCATCCCCTGACACTGCTCTCTGGTAACATTCCCCATTAGACAGATCTGGATGATATTTCTCTCCAAGAGATAGCCGCTCCTGTAACTCAGCAACCACCCGTGACTCTCCATTGCCTCACCAATATCAAGAGATGATAAATGTTTTGGCAGGAGGATACTTATCACAGCCGGGGAAGAGTTGCTCCCGGATCCGAGCAGTTCGAAACCTGCATCAAGGAGCCTTTCGCGCAATCCGGCACTCACCTGACGCAGAGACTCAAATCGCTCGCACGGCTTCAGATCCATCAAGGCCTGACGCAGAGCTGCAAGCAGGTTGGATGAGTGAGTAAAGGGGGTTCCCCCTTTTTCTCGATAGTAACCAAGATCAAGATAGCGCGGAATACGGCAATCTGCTGAAACCGGATGATTACTGAATACCAGACTGACCCCCGGCAAGGCTGCCAGCCCCTTGCCGCTGACACTACAGGCCAGATATGCTCCTCGAAGGTCAACTTCCACCGTGCCTAGAGAGCTTGTGCAGTCTAGGCATAAGTTGATACCCCGGTTGCTGCATAGCTTTTCAAGTCCGGACAAATCGTTCAGGATGCCGGTTGATGTCTCGCAGTGTACCGACCAGAGCCAGACCAGATCCTGTTTGCTGTCAAGAAGCTCTTCCACTCTCTGCAGGTTATAACTCTCTCCCCAGCCAAAGCTGAGCAGTTCAAAATCCAGCCCCATTCTCCTTGCATGGTCAATGAGGCGATCGCCAAATTCACCATTTGTGAGAACAACACCTCGTCCCTTTAACAGCTTGAGCTGTGCGGCAACAACATCATTTCCGAGTGTGCCGCTCCCGAGGAGTAACTCTACGTTCTCAGCTCCTGTCAGATGAGTCAATCGGCTCTTCAGATCTGCCATCATATCAAGAAACGGAACAGATCTGTGTGAAACCGGAGGGAGTGCAACTGCACGCTGCACAGCCGCGCTTGTCTCAACAGGGCCCGGCATGAAACTGACAGCTTTCAGAGCCTCGAAACAAGGCTCTCCCAGCCTGTCAAACAACTCCAGGGCAGCAGAGAGTGTCAGGTACATGGGCTGATAGCTGGCCTCAACAGTCCCGACCGGAGAAGAAAACGGGACAAATCCTATCCTGCTGTACAGACGGGTCTGACGCAAGGTTCCGGATGCTATGGCAAGGTTGTACCCCATTTTTATCCCTTCACTTACGGCGAATTTGAGAAGGTTCAGAAAAACCCCGGGTTTACGGTAGGATGGCTCAACAGCCAGGAGTCTGAATTCACAGACAGACGCCCCGGAGGGGAGATATGAATCCAGCCCCGGCACCTTGTCATCGAGCGAAAACGGTCTTCCGGAGCGCATCGCAATCATCCCTGCGACCTCACTTCCATCAAGACAGACGAGATAAGTATTCTCATCATGGAACCTGTCCACAAGCATCTTTTCGTTGTTGGTGGGGTGCTGGGGGATCTCCTCCACAAAAGTCCGGTAGTTCAGGCGATGAATCTGCTCAAACTCTTCAGTTTCTGAAGCAATCTTGAAATGAAGCCGGTCATATTGCATGGACTACTCCTGTACGGCAGAAGGTTGAAACTCCTGTAAAATATTAGCACGATGAGCATACAGAACCAGAATAACGAGCAGAAAGTAGAGAAAAACCTCCGGCGACAAGAGCGGCTTGCTCCGATGTGCCTGCAAGAGCAGAAGAAGAAGCGGGGTAAATGCGAGTGCAGCCAGACCGGTAATAGTTGTTCGTCTCAAAAGAGGGAACAGCACTGCACAGAGCGCCAGCCCCAGAAGTAACAGCTGAGGATCAAGCATGATTAATCCTCCGGCAAAGGTGGCAAAGCCCTTCCCCCCCCTGAACCTGAGCTGCAATGGCCAGATATGGCCAGCTGTCACGGCAATTAGAGCAGCTGTCATCAGAAGCGCCCCCCCTCCGGATCGCCCTGCAAGATAGACAGCCAGAAGCCCCTTGCCAGCATCACCGATAAAAGTAAGGAAGAATCCTCTTGCACCTAAAAGACGCCCTGCATTGCGGCTCCCCACATTTCCGCTGGAGAGAACACGAATATCCTTGCCGGTCAACAGCATGACCAGATAGTAGCCGGTCGTAAAGCAGCCGAGCAGGTATGAAAAAGGTATGATCAGCAAGGTCATCGGCATATCTCTGTAATTCCATTTCCATATCAATGCGACATCTTCGTTGGCTCGTCTTTTTGCTCCCCAACATACTACTTGTATCCCTTCGTCGCCTCAAGCCTCGCCGCCTTGATGTCATCTTTGACCTGGAATCGGAGTAACAGAGGGGCTGGATCTGTTTTGCATGAAAAATAAACTGTTACCTGAAACTATTCAACCAGAAATTATCCTCTTTCTCTCCACTTTCAGGCAAAAAGCACTGAGGATAGGCTGTCATGATTATTTCCAAGCATCAAGTTTGCTTCAGATTGAGATCGAATCCAGAGAGTAGTGCCTGCGGAAGATCCAGAGAAAGGTTTCGGCCCCTTTCAGAGCTTTGCGGAACAGGTGATGCTCTCCAGAGTCCATGAGCTGCGGATTGAGATAATTTGTCGGCCTGGCGTTGATTGCCATCTGCCTCAATTGCAGTTTAAGACGAAGTCCGGTAAGGCATGTGAATGCATCAGCAATAGTTTTGTGATCCTCTTTAGTAAAAAACCTGCTTTTCTCCAGAAAATCAAGTTTTTCCCAGGTAGTCCCTCCGATCCGACCCTGTTCGAGCGCCAGAAGGCTCACCCCTGCCGAGATGGCGAAGATTCCGGATTTTTTGAGCTCAACCATCCCCTTGTGCTCTCCGCTTTGCTCAACACGAATCCGCCTGAACATGGTGAACGGAGATGGAAATCTGACCACATGAGCAGCCATATTCGGGAAAAAAGCGGGATTGGAGTGGATGGCTGAACAGATATGTCCGCGTAGCATAATCCCGAGGCTGTCATCCCCGTGAAGTGATCTGAGATCCTGAAGCATGCCGAACCTGAGCATATTCTCGGGCGTGGGAGCAGCTATCCACTCGTCAACAAGCATTTTCCATTCGCTGCTGCTATGGCACCAATCATTGGAATTAGCCATGATATTGCCGGGACACCGGGGGACTCCGGTCTCTTCAAGAGCAGCCACAACTTTTTCGGCAAACCGTTTCAGATCTGCAATTTTTTCCGGTGACAGTCCGTCAATATGGACAATTGCGCTATCCTGATCCGTTCGCAGAGTCTGCTCCCCACGCCCCTCGCTGCCAAGCACCAGATAGGCCGCCCCTTCAGGAAGAGCAATACCATCACTCTTTTCAACAAGAGCAATCAGTCGCGCTGTTATGGCGTCATTGAATCCTGAAATAAACTGCACTATGTTTCTTGTGTCTGAGCCAATACTTATTGCAGGCCTCAATCTGTCCAGCATCCGCGCATTTATGGCGACCAGATCTGCAATCGAAGCGGCTGCTTCAACCTCCTGGACAATTTCTGATGGGACGTCGTTACATGGCATCTTTTTTCCGCTCTTTTCCGGAAAGAGGAACTGTGAATGAAAAGAGTGCGCCTGCCCCCAATCTGCTTTCTACCCAGATTTTGCCACCCATTCTCTCCACAATCTCCCTGGAGATTGTCAACCCGAGTCCAGTGCCAGGTCGTAGCGATTTCTGTAGATCCCGCTCCTGATGAAAACGCTCGAAAACCTGCTCCAGGCGATCCGAAGGGATGCCTGACCCTTGATCGGCCACAGTTATCAGGGCAAAACCCTCTTTTATGGAGCCACTTATCCGGATCAGACCTTTTTCAGGGGAAAAATTCATTGCATTGGAGATCAGATTTGTAAGCACCTGATGTACTCTGTCTGCATCGCAGTACAAAAAAGAGCTGTTGTTTTCGATTTCGCTGACAATCCTGACCCCTTTTTCAGCAAAAAGCGGCTGGGTAGTATCAAGCGCCCTGGCAAAAACCGGTTCCAGCTGAAGCTCCTCAGGATGAAGCTCCAGACGGCCTGCCTCGATTTTTGACAGATCCAGCAGATCATTTATCATTCTGGTAAGCCTCTCTGCCTCATTATGAATTATCCCGACAAACTTCCTTCTTTTAGCAGGATCCTCCACACCATAGCGGAGCAGAATCTCCGAGAAGGAGCGGATTGAAGTGAGAGGGGTTCGCAACTCATGACTGACAGTTGAGAGGAAATCGCTCTTGAGACGATCCAGCTCTCTCAGTCTGTCATTTGCCTTCTCAAGTTCGATCGTTCTCAAGGCAACCTTCTCCTCCATGGCATGACTGTAGGCCTGTACTTCGGCGTACAACCGTGCATTCACTCCGGCCATGGCAAGCTGATTGGCCAGAGCCGCAAAAAGATCGACAAATTCATCGGTGAAATGCATCGGCCCTCTGGTAGCATAGGCAGTAAGAACGCCAATGACCCTCCCTTCGTATGTCATTGGCGCATGTATGAAGGCACTCACCGGAATATCCTTGATCAGTTGGGCGATAAGCATGGATTTGTCAATATTTCCGGTATCCTCCACTACAATTGGTCTTGCGCTCAAAAATGAGGTGCCAAAATAGGTATTTTTTGAGGGAGCCATGGCCGAAGCTTCAACATATGCCTGACTCAAGCCCACATGGCTACGGATCCGCAACTTGCCGTCCTCATCAAGGAGCCTGACCGCAAGGTGCTCAAAACGGAATTCCCGCTTGATAAGATGAAGCACCTCCTGCAACAGCGTATCAATATCAAGGCTGCGTGAGAGAGCGTGAGATGCCTCGTGCAGCACCATCAACTCCCTGAGCCTTCTCTCAAGAGTCCCCTGGCTCTCTGCAAGTGTTTTCGAAACACCCCCAAAAATGTCCAGAATTTCGACAGCCTTCTCCCTGGGCCAAGCACGGGAGCTCTCCATGATCATACGCGACGCCTGGCTTCCCAGAGCACTGGCCAGACAACGCTCAGTGGCCTCCAGAAGAATCTGCGGGGAAGAACGATCCGGAAGCGACCTGAGGACATCCTGCGCAGTCCGGATTCCGACGAAACGTGCCAGCAGAGCCTCCAGATCTGCTCTGGTAGCCCATGC
>JANNRW010000068.1:0-13571 GCA_031401815.1 Geobacteraceae bacterium
GTCAGCCGTTCGGAGTGGCTAAAGATGATTTTTACGAACTCTGCGGCCTTCTCCGGATCATCAGCAATCAGGCCGTCGAGGAGAGTTTCAGAGTACCCTTTTATGACGGTGACAGGTGTCCGGAGTTCGTGGGATACATTGGCGACAAAATCTCTGCGGATGCTTTCGAGTCTCGTTATATCGGTCACATCATGGAATACCGCAACAACACCCTGCATCCCGTTCTCATTAACCAGCGGAACCCAGTTGGCACTCAGAAATTTTTCTTCAGGAGTATGCACCGTCATCTCGTTCTGTAGTTCACACTTGTCCTGTTTGACAAGATTATAAGACTCAAGAAGCGCGGGATGGCGGGATATATTGCTCAGAGGGCTGCCGATCAGGCCGTCGTAAACTCTGAAAAGCCTGCAGAATGCCGGATTAACAAGGGTTATTCTACCATTCCTGTCAGTCACCATAAGACCTTCGCCCATCCCTGAAAGAATCGCATCAAGCCGGTTGCGCTCTTCCGTGAGCCGGGAAAGCTGTTCGTCAAGCTTTGCGGTCATATTATTCACGATTGTGGCAAGGTCACCAAGTTCATCGTGCCATCCGGTAGGTAGGCGGCGGGTAAAGTTCCCCTGGGCTATCTCAGCTGCTATGGAAGCGATCTGCTGCAAGGGGCGAGAGGTTAGTCGGGAAAGGATATAACTGAAGATCAAAGTGAGGAGGAAAGAGACGAGCAGAGCAGATCCGAGTGTATTGTGCAGACCGCTCCGGATGCTTTGCAGAGTAGATAGCGGAAGCGCCAGCCGGACAACTCCGGCTATATGTCCGTTACTGCCAAATGTAGAGGCAGTATACAGCATGTCATGTCTGACCGTAGAGGAGTACCGGATTGCCGTACCGGTTCCTCTTACTTAAGGCATCCTGAATCTCCGGTCGTCCGGAATGATTCTCCAGCGCCTGAAGATCTGCCGGTTTTACTTCAGAATCACCGACAACCCTGCCGTCAGCTGAAATAATTGTCACCCGTTCGGAAAGAGTTGCGCCCAGACTGATTGCCAGTGGAGGGGCATCCTGCTCCAGACTGCTTAAGTTCCTGCTGAGCATCAAAGCTGCAAGCCTTGTCTGACTGTGAAGATTATCGGTTAGCGTAGAGATTACAGAGCTCTGCAAGGTGTTATTCAGATAAAAATAGGCAGAGCCTCCCATTACAATGAGGAGGAGAAGATAAGAGAGCATCAGTTTAAAGCGGAAAGAGATCCTCATCCTGACTCCATCTTGTATCCGAACCCGCGAACAGTAACTATCATCTCTCCAGCATCCCCGAGCTTGCTTCTCAAGCGGGTTATATGAGTATCTACTGTCCTTGTATCAGCATCACTGCTGTAACCCCATACATCCAGCAGCAGTCTGTCACGGCTCTGAACTCTTCCAGGCCGCTCTGCAAGGATTAATAGCAGCTTGTATTCTGTCGAAGTCAGCAGAATCTCTGCTTCGTCCACCGTGACCCTGTGCCGTGCCGGATCGATTGTCAGTTTTCCAAGTAAAAGGGATTTCTCAGGCATAACATCAGGGTTTGAACGACGCAGAATCGCCTTGATCCTTAAGAGCAACTCCCGCGAAGAAAAGGGCTTGATCAGGTAATCATCAGCTCCGACCTCGAAACCGACCACCCGGTCGATCTCCTCACCTTTGGCAGTGACCATGATAATCGGAATATTTGCAGTAATTTCCTGTCTCCTTAACAGCTTGCAGACCTCAATCCCGCTCATCTCCGGCAGCATCAGATCCAGGATTACCATGTCAGGAAGTTCAGCAGTGACCTTTTCGTAACCGCTTCTGCCGTCAAGGGCGACAATGGTCTGCCACCCCTCTTTCTACAGATTGAAGGCAAGCAGTTCGGCAAGATCTTTTTCGTCTTCGATAATGACAATTTTCATGAGAGAGAACCTCATAACTATTCAGCAACCACTATGTATTCTCATGTCGCCCTTTCAGGGCTTGCATTTTTCATGCATTCGCAAATTCTCTAAACAAGTCCCCTCCCCCCTGGCGGGGGAGGGTTAGGGTGGGGGGGAAGGTGCCATGATATCAGTAGTTTGCAACTTCACCCACCCCTCAATCCCCTCCCGTCAAGGGAGGGGAGGCTAAATGCAATAACCAAACCGGACAACGCTGCCATTATGTCAGCAATTTGTTACATCTAAGTGTCATTCCCTTAAAAACCGTGCAACGACAGCTGCCTGAAGACGATACCTCATTTTTTGACGCCTGTCATCTCCTCCGGTCTGACCAGCTCATCAAACTCCTCCCCTGTCAGAAAACCCGACTGCAAAGAGGCTTCGCGCAGCGTCAACCCCTTGTGAAGAGCAGTATGGGCGATCTCAGCCGCTCTGTCATAGCCGATCCTCGGTGAAAGTGCGGTGACAAGCATCAGCGAGTTATCAAGGTGCCTCTTGATCTGTTCCCGGTTAATGGTCAGACCTTCCAGCAGATGTTTTGAAAATGAATGGCAGGCATCAGTCAAGAGATTTACTGACTGGAGAAAGTTGTAAATAATGACCGGCTTGAAAACATTAAGTTCGAAATTACCCTGTGAACCGGCAAAGCTTATTGCTGCGTTGTTGCCATGCACCTGGACAGCAACCATGGTCAGCGCCTCACACTGGGTCGGATTGATCTTCCCGGGCATGATGGAGGAGCCGGGCTCATTTTCCGGGATTATCAGCTCCCCCAGACCGCAGCGTGGGCCGGAAGCGAGCCAGCGGATATCATTTGCGATCTTCATGAGTGATGCAGCAAGAGTGGTGACTGCGCCGTGCGCAAAGAGCAGCTCGTCGTGAGCTGAAAGAGCGGCAAACTTGTTCGGGTGTGACCTGAAGGGGAGGCCGGTGAGTTCGGCAATCTGCGCTGCTGCCAGTTCGCCGAATCCGGCAGGGGCATTCAGGCCGGTGCCGACAGCTGTGCCACCGATGGCCAGGTCGAACAGTCCGTCAAGTCCCTGTTCCAGCCGGGCAATATCTCTCTCTAAAAGGCTTGCCCAGCCGGACATCTCCTGCCCGACAGTAAGGGGGACAGCATCCTGGAGGTGGGTGCGGCCGATTTTAACGACATCGCAAAACTCTGCACTCTTGGCCAGGATCGCGTCATGTACTCTTGCAACAGCCGGAATCAGGCGCTCCCGTATGCCGGTTGCTGCAGCAATATGCATGGCAGTAGGGAAAGTATCGTTGGATGACTGGGACATGTTGACATGATCATTTGGGTGAATCGGATTTCTGGAGCCCATGACCCCGCCAGCCAGTTCAATGGCGCGGTTGGCTATTACCTCGTTGGCGTTCATGTTGCTCTGGGTGCCGCTCCCGGTCTGCCAGACAGGGAGCGGAAAGTGAACATCCATTTTGCCATCTGCGACCTCACTACTGGCAAGGATTATCAGCTCTGCCTTGTTCGCAGGGAGAAGGCCAAGCCGGTTATTGACCATGGCAGCAGCTTTTTTCAGAATCCCGAATGAGCGAATCACCTCAAGCGGCATCTGCTCGCTCCCTATGGCAAAATGCATCCGCGCCCGCTCTGTCTGCGCTCCCCAGCAGGCGTCAACAGGAACTTCGATCATACCCATGCTGTCTGTTTCATTCCTACTCTCCATCTAATAACCTCCCTTCCTTCCGACTCTCCAGCCCTCCGACCCTCCGACCCTCTGACCCTCTGACCTTCCAACCCTCCGACCCTCCGACCTTCCGACCCTCAAGCCCTCCGCCTTACTCCCCGAGACCCCCCATGGCCCACTCAAGATTGACCCTTGCAACCAGATAGTCAGTAGCAGCCTTTGCCCGGTTGATCTGCACCTGCAACAGACTGGTCTGGGCGTCATCAACTTCCAGACGGATCTTCACGCCGAATTCAAACCCCTTTTCAGCCATTTGCAAAAGCCTTTCCGCCTGCCTGACCGTACCGGAGAGAGCAGTAAATATCTCTGACGACTCCCTCACACTGCTCAGGGCTGTCCTTACTTCAAGCCTGATGCTGTCAATCAGCTTCTGCTTTTCGATCTCCCGGGTGGCAAGTTCACTCTTTACCTGGGTAACCTTTCCATCTGTTTTCAGGCCATCGAAAAAAGGGAAAGAGAGATAAATTCCTATGTTCCATGCAGGGCCATCAGCTCCGGCACCGGGGGTCTCAAACTGATGCCATCCCGCCCCCCCTTTAAGGTCAAGCCTTGGCTTGTTATCGGCTGAAGCTATGTTAACAAGTTCCTTGTAGATACCTGCACGATAGGCAATATCCCTGATTTCCGGTCGTTTTGAGAGTGCGCTCTTGAATGCGTCATTGAAATCATCTGCTTTTGAAACAATCGGTTCAAGTGCACCTGAAGCATCAACCTCTTCATTATCAAGAGCAAGATAAAAACGTAGCCTCTCTCTTGCAATTCCAACAAGATTCTCCCCGCGAATGACCCCTGGCAGGGCATTATCAACCGCAACTTCGGCAGCCAGAACATCATAGTCTGTGGCAACTCCTGCTGCAAATCTCTTTTTGGCTTCATCGGCATGACGTCTTTTTTGCTTCAGGTTGTCTTCATCAAATCTCAGGAGTTCCTTTGAAAGAAGCAGATTGTAAAAAGCAGCTGTTACATCACGAATCGCCGCCTGACGCGCCATGCGAAGCTGTTCATCCGAGGTTTTCAGACCGATCTCAGCAGCCCGGATGGCCGCGCCAACCTTTCCCCAGGTAAAAAGCGGCTGGGAGAGCGAAACGCTTGCCGCACTGTCATACTGCCTGCTCCCTCCGCCTGATGTGACAGGCAAGCCATTGTCACGCCGCGTAACAACCGATCCGTTAAGACTTAATTGCGGAAGTGCGGCAGAGCGCTCTTCAACGTACTTCCCCTGCACATATCTTCCATACTCTGAAGCCACGGCTATGTCGCGATTTTTCTCCAGGGCAATGGCAACCGCCTGTTCAAGAGTCAGAGTACGGCTTGAGGCAGATGCAGATACAGCAGTTGTAACAAGCAGCAGAAAAGTTAATACAGATTTCAATTTTCTCTCCTTCAGTTTCAGACTTTCACTTTTGATGTCTTCACAAATACTGAAATCATGGTCTTGGTTCATGCTTCATAACAATTCAGCACCCAAGACTAACCCCTCCTGTCCTCCCCTTACTTAAGGGGAGGGACGCTCGAAGTGACGTTGGCGGCATTACCGTCTTACTTTCCCGAAGCGTCCCCCCGCTTGAGACAAGAGGGGGACAGGGGGAGTTATGATACTTCACCATCCACCGCCTCTACAAAAACCGCCCTTCGCTTTCCGCGCACGGCATTAATCAGCCAGATTTCTTCAGCTTTCAGAATATCCTCAGGGTACAGCAGAGCTTCTGCAACCTCTCCCCTCTCAAGCAGCTCTTCCCGCAAAACCCCAGGTAATAGCCCGGAATCAAGCTTTGGAGT
This sequence comes from Geobacteraceae bacterium, assembly GCA_031401815.1. Lineage (GTDB taxonomy): Bacteria > Desulfobacterota > Desulfuromonadia > Geobacterales > DSM-12255 > JANNRW01. The sequence goes on from JANNRW010000068.1 coordinate 5,435, forward strand.
GAGCATCTGGCCGTCAATTTTCAGGAGCAGGTTATGATAGCTCCCCTCTGTCAACTCGCCCCGCTCATTGAGAAAAAGGATCTCATCAACATCGGATCGCTCCATACGTCCCTTATCCAGCAGTTCGCGGCAGGTTGTCTTGTGATAACGGAAAGGATCATTGGAATCGACCCTCCGACTGCTTATTGCAAGCCTGAGAATATTTTCTCCTGAAGCGAGCAGCCCGGACGACAGATTAATCTCTCCGTCTTTCGCAAGAAGAAGACGCACTTTGCAAACTCCGATCTTACCCTCTGCATAGCGCTCCAGAGCATTACTGATTATTGCTCCATCAAACCTGAACCCGAAATAGCTGGCAGAGCTGCGAAGCCGCTCCAGGTGCCGGGCGAGCAGAGGATACTCTCCGTTTTCCACTCTCAGCGATTCAATGAGGGAAAACTCTTCAACCCCTGAATTGAGAAACCGAGCCTTGAGCAGGCACTCCTGATACTCTTTTTCAGGGACTGAATCTGTTGTTATGCCACTCCCTATACCAAGTGATATTCTCTGAGTCTCTTTGTCGAAAAGCAGAGTCCGTATGGCAACCGAAAAGAGCGCCTCCCCGCCCGGAGCAACATACCCGATTGCTCCGCAGTAGACCCCTCTCGGCGCTTTTTCAAGCTCCTTGATGAGCTCCATGCTCCGCCGCTTGGGAGCGCCGGTTACAGAACCGCACGGGAAGAGGGCGGCAAGAATATTTGCCAGCCCGATCCCTTCCCTGACCTGGGCTGACACGGTGGAGGTCATCTGGTGCAGGGTGGGGTAGGTTTCGATGTCAAAAAGCGAGTCAACCTTTACACTCCCGGTTTTAGCCACAACGCCCAGATCGTTTCGAAGCAGATCCACAATCATCAGGTTTTCAGCGCGCTCCTTTGCGCTTCCCTTGAGAGCCTTGATCTGCTCTTCATCCTCATTGAGCCATCTCCCCCGTCTGGCAGTCCCTTTCATCGGACGTGTCCTGATCAAACCCTCCTTAAGGGAAAAAAAGAGCTCGGGGGAAGCCGAGATGACTGCGAATCTTCCGGTGTCAAGATATGCGCAGAATGGAGCGAACTGCCTTCCGGATATTGTCCGGTAGAGTTCCATCGGGTCGTCTTTGAAATCATTGTTCATCCGGAACGTATAGTTGACCTGGTAGGAGTCGCCGCAGGCAATATACTCGCGGATACGCTCGACATTTGAGGCATAGTTTTCCGGATCAGTATCCGGCTCCAGAGAAGGTGCAGGCTCTGCCAGACAAGTCGGCCCGCCGGGTTCGGCTTCAGTCCGATCCTTGTAAATTGCAAACCATGCAAGAGGTAACCCTTCCACCGGCATTTTCGTCGCAAGATCCCTGTTCATACCGCTTGCAGCCTCGTATGAAATAAACCCTGCTGCATGAAAACCATCAGCTGCATACTTCTCGACTCTGGCCAGTAGCGGAATAATTTCAGACAGCTCCATCGCCTGAAGCGTTTCCTTAAATCCGCTGAAGCGCCAGGAGTGGCAGAAATCCCCCTGTCCGAAGCTGTCAAATTTTACCAGCGGCTCTTTTTCAGGCATTTTTACCTTTCCAGCTCCTCTTTAACCAGCTCCCCAGATCATCCATGAGCGTGTACATGACCGGCACGACCAATAACGTAAGAAGTGTCGAGGTCATAAGCCCTCCAACAACTGCCCGCGCCATTGGCGCACGCATTTCAGCGCCTGCACCTATTGCCAGAAAGAGCGGAAGCATCCCGAAAATCATGGCCAGTGTTGTCATCACTATCGGACGAAGCCTGGTTCTCCCTGCCAGAATGACTGCATCGCGCCTGTTCATGCCATCCCGTTTTTGCAGAACCTTGGCGTAATCCACCAGAAGAATCGCATTCTTGGTTACCAACCCCATGAGCATTATAAGCCCTATCAGGCTCATGATATTGATCGTATCTCCTGTCAGCTTCAGCATCCCTGCCATGCCGACAATCGAGAGCGGCAGGGAAAACATGATGGCAAACGGCTCGAAAAATGACTCGAACTGGGCAGCCAGAATCAGGAAGACGAAGATAACTGCCAGAAGCAGCGATTCACCCATATAGCCGAATGATTCAGCCATATCTTCAGCCTCGCCGGAGAGATCGATTGCATAGCCAGGGGGCATGTTTATCTTTTTCGCTGCTGCTTCAACATGTTTTGCCGCAGTGCCGATGGGGAGATTGTCCAGATTTGCGCTGACTGTGACCTGGCGGGCAAGGTCACGACGGTTAATCTCGGTCGGAGAGGCAGCAGTGCGTGCAGTGACAAGGTTTGCCAGCGGGATCAGTCTTGTCCCTCCCTCCCCATCCGGAATTGAGACTTTCAGGCTGCTCACCTGTGACAGGTCACGGCGAAGCGACTCTGGCAGACGAACCCTGACATCCACTGCATCACCCTCCTCATCCTCGAAAGTGCTTATTGCTTCGCCACCCACCAGACGGCTCAAGGCTGCCACAATGGTACTTGTTGTCACTCCGGCGGAGAGCGCCCGTTCGCGATCAATTTTCAGGCGATACTCCGGTATATCGTGCTCCAGAGTGACTGAAAGATCCACAATCCCCGGCACCTTGTACAGCTCTTCTTTCAGTTTCAGCCCCAACTGCTTGAGAGTTGCAAGATCATCACCCTTGAGATTCACGTTGAGAGGTTTTTGCGCACCCCCGATCTGCCCCACCTCTTCGATTGAATATGTTATTCCGGCTACAGATCTGAAGCGCTCCCGAACCTCCCGTTGAAGCTCGAACTGATTCCGCTTTCTCTCTTTGCGCTCTTTAAGCTTTAGATATATAAGCCCGTCACGGACTGTGCCGTTATCACCAGCGCCGATTGTCGCATAGGTGTGATCTATCTCCGGTATCCCTTTGAGCGCTGTAAGGAGTGTATCAAGCCTGTTCTCTGTCTCAGCCATACTCGCATCAGGTGCAGTCTTGAATGATATCTGGAACTCCCCCTTGTCGTACTCCGCCATGAATGAGGACTCAAGCGTTCCGAATATCAGCATCCCCAGGACAAAGGCGCCAACAGCCATCCCCATGATGCTTTTCCGGTGATCAAGAGCCCAGCCTATTGCGCTCTTGTACCTGTCCGCAGCCCTGTCGAACCAGTCGTTGAACTTTTCAAGCAGTCGCGCTATCCCCTTCCGTCTCCCCTGCATATGTATGGAGGGGTCGTGCCAGCGGGAGGAGAGCATCGGATCAAGGGTAAAAGATACAAACAGGGAGACCAGCACAGCAAACGCGACACTAATACCGAACTGGTAGAAGAATCTGCCGACAATCCCCTTCATGAATGCGACCGGGATGAATACGGCAATTATAGACATGGAGGTGGCAAAAACCGCTAGACCGATTTCGGCAGTACCGAAACGCGCAGCTTCCAGATGATCCTCTCCCCGCTCCAGATGGCGGACTATATTCTCCCGCACTACTATGGCATCGTCTATGAGCATCCCTATGGCAAGGGAGAGCGCCATCAGGGTCATGACGTTCAGGGTCATCCCGAGTCCGTACATGACGATATATGCGGAGATTACCGAAATAGGGAGGGTTACACCTGTAATAACGGTTGAACGCCACGAATTGATAAAGCAGAAAACAATAAGAATGGTAAGTATTCCGCCAATTATCAGGGTATCTTTCACGTCAGTCAGTGAATCCCTGGTCATGATCGTGCCGTCGCGCACCAGTGAAAGGGTCACCCCTGGAGGCAGCTCCTTTTTCACCTTTTCCATGGTTTTCTTGACTGTATCCACAAGAGCCACCTCATTGCCGCCTGACTGCTTGTAAATATCCAGACCAATGGCAAGCTCTCCGTTTACCAGCGCCAGTTTGCGCTTTTCTTCAGTAGCATCAGAGACCTGGGCAACCTCGGACAGAGGAATGGCTCTCCCGTTTTTTGTCGCAACAGCCATGGAAGCGTACCCTTCGGCGCGTTCCGGCTTTCCATCTATCCGCATCGGATACTCTGCCGTCCCTTTAGTCAGGCGGCCAAGCGGAGTGTTCGTGTTTTCGGAGCGGATACCTGCAACAACGTCATTTACCCCGAGGCCAAGGCTGTCAAGCTTTGCCGGGTCAAGATCGACCCTTATCTCCCGCTTTCTTCCGCCGACCATCTCCACCTTGCCGACACCGGCAACACTCTCGAATCGCTTCTTGATCCGCTTTTCAACCAGAAGCGTCAGATCCCGGGGGGAGAGGGTGGCTGACTGTACTGCAAGGGCAGCGACCGGTGCAGCGTTGAAATCCATCTTCTGGATAATCGGCTCCTCTATCCCGTCGGGCAGGATTCCCCGGATCGAACCGATCTTCCCCCGAATCTCCTGGGCGCAGTCGTTCACCTTCTGTTCCAGCTGAAACTGCACCATGACAGTAGAGACCCCTTCGCGGGAGGTCGAAAAGACATGCTTTACACCCGCTATCTGATTAACAGAATCCTCGATCCGCTTGGATACTTCACGCTCTACGGTTTCGGGCGAAGCGCCGGGAAAGGTCGTAATAACCGAGACCAGCGGAAACTCCACATTCGGAAACATCTCAAGCGGCAGACGATTGTAGGAGAAGATGCCGAGAGTGACGAGCGCGAGCATCATAACTGTGGCAAATATGGGGCGTTTGATTGATAAGTCTGAGAGGATCATGTTTTGCTGTTTTCCTTTGTAGAAAATTCCCGGCGAATTTTATGTTGTAACATTTTATATTTACGTGACGTTTTGTTGTTGTTACTTTAAATCCATGACCATCCTGTACTGAGCGAAGTCGAAGTGAACGAGGATGAACTCTGATGAAATCAAAACCAGCCTATACACCGGTTAATCCTTTTACAAAAGCATTTCTCATCCTGGGCGGTTATGCTATCATGTCATCAACATCCAAGGAGACCTGCCATGAACCAGACAATAGCTGCTCGCTATGATAACGGAGTCTTTACCCCGCTGGAAAAAGTTTCTCTGCCGGATCATTCCATCATCCGACTGGTTATCTCCAATGTCTCTTCCGACAAACCTCGCAAACCGCTCAAAGGGTTGCTATCCGGAATGGGAATACACCTGCTCGAAGAAGATATTCGTTCAGCACGAGCTGAAATGTGGGGCAAATTCCCAAGGGATATTGACTGATGGGTGGTGTTATTCTCGATACCCATACTGTCATCTGGTATCTCTCAGTTCCTGAAAAACTCAGTCAGGCTGCTCTATCCGCTATTGATACGGCCTGTGAACTTGAAGCTCCTCTCTACATCAGCGCCATTTCTCTTGTTGAGATCATCTATCTGGGAGAGAAACGGCGCATCTCTCAGGAAGCAGCTACAGCCATTATCGAAGCTCTGACAGGTGATATCAGATTTGTCATTGTTCCACTGGATGAGACTGTAGCCTGTACACTTGCTTCGATACCCCGCGATTCTATTCCCGATATGCCTGACAGAATAATCGCTGCAACTGCAAAAATGGTGAATGCCCCCCTCGTTACAAAAGACCGCCTCATTCTTGCTGCCAATATCGTTGCAACTATCTGGTAATGCTCTCAAAGCCATAAAAAAGCTGCCTTGATCCAGTTCATCCCTGTGAAATTGTTTCCGGTTTATCTGCTTTATTGCATTACTGCTGATTAGTTGCTAAAATTCTTACCAAATTCTTACCGAAAGGAGCTGCCATGGACTCAGTCGCCCTCTCCAGCAAAGGACAGTTTGTCCTCCCCAAAGCCATCCGTGACCGGCATCACTGGGAAGCTGGCACCCGTCTACAGATCATAGACCGTGGAGACGAAGTTGTTCTGAAGACTGCCGAGCCGTTCCCCTGTTCGGTCTTCGAATCTCTTGACGCAGAATCTGTCTACAAAGGCAAAGCTCTTTCCCTCAAAGAGATGGATCAAGCAGTTGCCGCAGAAGCAGGTAAACAAAAATGATTGCCGTCGATACCAATATCCTCGTCCGCTATGCTGTAAAAGACGACCGGAAGCAGGCCGCTGCGGCACTCGCCTTCCTTCGGGAGAACAGCATCTTCATCCACAAGACCGTTCTGCTGGAACTTGCTTGGGTCTTGTCGTCATCTTCGGGTTACAGACTTCCCCGGGATATTGTCTGCGAACGGCTCCGCCATATCTGCGGCCTCCCTACAATCACCGTCGAAAATGCTCCTCTTGCAAAGCAGGCCATTGACTATTATGAGCAGGGGATGGACTTTGCCGATGCGCTCCACCTTGCCTCCAGTAGCGAGCTGTCCGGTTTCGCTACCATGGACCGCCAACTGGCCGACATCGCCGCCAGACTGGGCATCAACCAGCAGATCATCACTGCTTAGCCGGTTTTGCCGTTTGTTGGATATTTGATTTTTCCTCCACCGTTATCCTTGCAAGTTAAATATACGCTGTGTTATTGTACAATATCTTGTCATTTTGGAGGCCAATTATGCTGGCAGTTACCTACAGTGAAGCACGTCATGCTCTTAAGACCTTCATGGACACAGCTTGTAGTAACCACGAACCGATCTTGATCACGCGTCGTAAGAATGAAAGCGTAGTTCTCTTAAGTTTAGAAGACTATGAATCTCTTATGGAAAGCGAATATCTGCTTTCCAGCCCAGCTAATGCCGCACGACTTATGCAATCTATTCAAGAGGCTCAGAGTGGTAAACGAACATCCCTGGATGCCCTTGAACTATGAATGTTACTCTTACACCAACGGCTCTGGATGATCTGCGCTATTGGCTTAAAACTGATAAACGCCAGGCCGAGCGAATCTTTACGCTTTTTGAAGAAATCCGGCGGACTCCTTTTGAAGGGATCGGCAAGCCGGAACCGCTCCGTTTCCAGCTTGCCGGTTGCTGGTCCCGCAGAATCGACCGTGAACATCGTCTTGTCTGCCAGGTTGAAGAAGCAGAGATTATAGTTCTCTCTTGTCGCTATCACTATTAGGGGAACTCCTGAATTCATGTCAAATCTCAAATTTGAGATTTGGAGACTTGACCCCTGTTATGGTTTTCGAGTCTACAGGAATCATTTCAGCAAGGAGGGTTTCAGGAGCGATGTCCTGCTCGTTTGGCCATGTTACAGCGCCAAACAGGATTCCAACACGATTGAAGTAATGAATGTCTTTTAGTTCTCGGAAAACACCTCGATCAAGGTATGGTTTGAGGTCAAATATACCTTTGCGGCCATCCTCAACTTCAACATAGATACGATAGTCAGGCATAGGTTTTACAGTTTTCACATCCCAGTACATGGCAACCTCACAGTGGAGTAATTTTGTAGGGATTCTCTCCGGCAACAGCCAGCTCCCAATCAGCCTGTAGCTCATCTCGGTGTATTTCAATCCACGCCTGCACCAGTCGCAACTGCTTACGGGGCAATTCTCCCGCCAAAACCTCACCATCTTCAATGCTGATTGATGCTTCGAACTCTGCATACTTGGCATGGAAATGAGGCAAGTTGTGCTGCTGATTGTCGATAAGATACATACGAATGATAATTCCGTAAAACATAGATATTATTGGCATACTATATTCTCCTTTTCGATGATTTGTGTCTCACCAGAGGTCAAGTCTCCAAATGTCAAATTTGAGATTTGGAGACTTGACCCCTGCTATGGCGGTAATCAATCTCTCGTTCTACATTCCTGCTGCCTTCCTGACGAACTTGTCGGAATTTCCGACAAGTTCGGTTTTGCTCTAATTCACCTTCTTCGTAAACATTTGATATATGCTCGGTTACGGTGCTTCTGCCTTTGCCAAACAGCGCCGCCATTTGCTCTTGCGAAAGCCAAACGGTTTCTTCTTCAAGCCTAACATCTATTTTGATGGTGCCGTCAGGATTTTGGTAAAGGATGATTTCACTGTTGGTAATGGGTTACTCCATATCTTCTAAAACAATAATCATCAAAAGTGCGCGAAGTGCTTATGCTTGCTGGGTAAAGTTCAAGGGGACATTCTTGAAAACTTTACCAACTAACCATTTTGCCCTCTCAAATCAACTTTTTAAGTACGTTCCCTTAGCCGTCCTCCGATCCGCAACGCCGAGAGAGACCGAAAACGAGGGCACGAGCACAAAACCTTCCTGCAGTTTGAAGTATTTTGAGGCATCCTGCGTATTCCGATGAAGTCGGCCACCTA